>CP075370.1:302500-605000 GCA_019454225.1 Paracoccaceae bacterium
CGTCGCGCCGATCCGGTATTGTTTCCATTGCGGCGACAAAGCGGATGCGCGACAACCCACCGGGTAAGGCCAGGAACGCCAGATGGGACAACGTCTTGACACGCTGATCGACCGTATCCTGCATCGCAGCGCGCTGCGTCGCTGGGATGCCTTCGCGCAGGCAGCGGCGGGAACCGATCTGCCCACGCTGCGCCGCCTGCGCAGCCGTGCCTGGGCGCTGCGCCGTCGCCTGGACCGCGTGATCCACGAGGCCGAGCATCGGCTGGCGCTTCCGGTGATCGGGTCGAACGCACTGCGGCGCCCGGTCGGATCCGACTGGGTCTGGCGCCCCGCGCTGTGGACCGGAATGATCCCGGTTCCCGGCCAGTCCTCGGTTCCCGGCAAGGCTGCAATCGCGGAAGGCGCGACGCTGTTCCATGACTGCCGCCGGTCGGAACTGACCGTGCGCCAGATACGCAACACCCGGGAACAGGATCTTGCGCCCTTCGGCCTGCGGATGGATGTGTTCCGGTTTGACGGGTCGTTCCTGTCGCTCGTGCTCGACCTGCCCGAGGACGCGGTGCAGGGCCTGCGATTGCGGCACCTGATCCGCGTGGATGCCATCGTCGAGATGGAAAAGCCGCTGGAAATCTTCGCGCGGCTGAATATCCGGCACGGCCCGAACGTCGAGCAGGTGGTGCGCGAACTGCCGCTGAGATCGGAGGAGGTGATGGTCGAGTTCGATCTTGCCTATACAAATGTCTCGGAGAAGCGGATCGAGAAGATCTGGATCGACCTGATCTTCGAGGGACCCGAGATGAACCAGATCATCCTGCGCGACGTGACGGTCAGCCGCCGCCCGCGCGCCGAACTCTAGGGGCGGACCATGTCGGATATCGCGCTGACGCAGACGCGCATTCGCGCCGGGGTCTGGGAAGGCGTGCTGACCGGCGCCGGAACCGCGCCCCCGGCCATCGAGGCACTGCATCTGGAAACGCCGCTGCCGGGGCTGACCGTGACCCCGGTGCCGGAACGGGCGGGTGACTACGCGGTGCAGTTGCCGATACCGGCGACGCTGCTGTCGGAGGGGGTGCAGACCGTCATCCTGCGCGACCCCGCAACGGGCACGCGCCTGGCCCATTTCACCATCGTCACCGGCACGCCGCTGGAAGCCGACATCCGGGCAGAGGTGGATCTGCTGCGGGCCGAGCTTGACATGCTGAAGCGCGCGTTCCGCAGGCACTGCCTGGAAACCATGGGCTGAATGGCCCGGAAGCCGGCGGTCGGGCTTGGATCGGCGGCGATCCTGCCCTAGCCTCTGCCCGCACGGCGGCGGAGGGCGGCGATGGACGGAACACAAACCGAGACGGCAAACCTGGTCTGGCGCAGGGAACGTGCCGATCTTGCGGCAGCCTTCCGCTGGACTGCCCGGCTGAACATGCACGAGGCGGTGGCAAACCATTTCTCGCTGGCGGTCAGCCCGGACGGGCGGCGGTTCCTGATGAATCCCAACCAGCGCCATTTCGCGCGGATCCGGGCAAGCGACCTGTTGCTGCTGGATGCCGACGACCCCGCCACGATGGCCGGTCCCGATGCCCCCGACCCTACCGCCTGGGGCCTGCACGGCGCGATCCATCGACGGTGTCCGCATGCGGTCTGCGTGATGCATGTGCATTCGATCTTTGCCACGGTGCTGGCCAGCCTGGCCGACAGCCGCCTGCCGCCGATCGACCAGAACACCGCGACATTCTTCAACCGTGTGGTGATCGACGAAGGCTACGGCGGCCTTGCCTTCGAGGACGAAGGCACGCGGGTTGCGTCGCAACTGTCCGACCCGGCAAAGAAGGTCATGGTGATGGGCAACCACGGCGTTCTGGTGATCGGGTCGGACGTCGCCGATACGTTCACGCGCCTCTACTACTTCGAACGCTCTACAGAAACCTACATCCGCGCGCTTCAGACCGGCCGGCCGCTGCGGCTTCTGTCCGACGAGGTGGCCGAGCGCGTGGCGCGCGAGATGGAGGATTATCCCGGTCAGGCCGAGCGGCATCTGGCCGAACTGCGCGCCATCCTCGACAGCGAGGGCTCGGACTATGCCGACTGACCGCGACAGGCGCGCACCGGCAGGCCGTCAGCCCGACGCCGGCGCATTCTCGTGCCCCTCGGCGTCTGTGGGTTGCAGATAGTCCGCAAACAGGCAGCCATCGACCCGACCGTCGCCATTCAGGTCGACATAGGCCCAGTGCCGCCCCGGTTCGTCATATCCCCGCACGCTGACCACATGCCCGACCGGCAGGATTGCCGAGATCCCGAACTGCTCGCCCGGCCCCTTGCGCAGGTTCAGGCCGCTGCGGGCGATCACCTCATGCGTGCCAAGCATCCGGAGCGGGGCAGGCGGAGCAGGGATTCACGCTTTTTTTGCGTTTGCCCGAGGGTGCACGGCAATTGCGGCCACGACACGCTCTGCTAGAACGCAGCGATCGGGATCGGGGGACAGATGGATCACTTCCTGTATCGGAACGGCATCCTGCATGCCGAAGATGTGCCGCTGCCCGACATCGCGGCAGCGGTCGGCACGCCGTTCTACTGCTATTCGCAGGCCACGCTCACCCGGCACTATCGGCTGTTCACCGAGGCGCTGTCGCCGTTGCCGCATCTGGTCTGCTTTGCCGTCAAGTCATTGTCGAACGTGGCGGTGCTGCGGGTGCTGGGCAATCTGGGCGCCGGAATGGACGTGGTGTCGGGGGGTGAGTACCTGCGCGCACGGGCTGCGGGCGTTCCGGGTGACCGTATCGTGTTCTCGGGCGTCGGCAAGACGCGCGACGAGATGCGGCTGGCGATCGAGGGCGGCATCCGCCAGATCAACCTGGAAAGCGAACCCGAGATGCGCGCGCTGTCCGAGGTCGCGGCAAGCATGGGCGCGGTTGTTCCGGTGACCGTGCGGGTCAATCCCGACGTCGATGCACGGACGCATGAGAAGATCGCCACAGGCAAGAAGGACAACAAGTTCGGAATCCCGATCACCCGGGCCCGCGATGTCTATGCCGAGATCGCCCGCCTCCCCGGACTGCGCGCAGTGGGCATCGACGTACATATCGGCAGCCAGCTGACCGAGCTTGAACCCTTTGCGGCGGCATATTCCAAGGTCGCCGAACTGACGGGCGTCCTGCGTGCCGACGGGCACGCGATCGAGCGGCTGGATCTGGGCGGGGGGCTTGGCATTCCCTACACGCGGGGGAACGACGCGCCCCCCCTGCCGACCGACTACGGCGACCTGATCAAGCGCACCCTGGGGCATCTGGGTTGCGAGATCGAGATCGAGCCGGGGCGGCTGATCTCGGGCAATGCAGGGGTGCTGGTGTCGCGGGTGATCTGGGTGAAGTCGGGCGAGGGGCGCGACTTCCTGATCCTCGACGCCGCGATGAACGACCTCGTGCGCCCGGCGATGTATTCGGCGCATCATGACATCGTGCCCGTGGTCGAACCCGCTCCAGGGGCCGAGCCTGCGGTCTACGACGTGGTCGGGCCGGTCTGCGAAACCGGCGACACCTTTGCCAGGGCCCGTGCGATGCCGCACCTGACCGAAGGCGACCTTGTCGCCTTCCGGTCGGCAGGCGCCTATGGGGCGGTGATGGCCAGCGAATACAACTCGCGCCCGCTGGTGCCCGAGGTGCTTGCGCATCAGGATCACTTTGCGGTCATCCGGGCCCGGCCCACGTTTGACGAGATGCTGAAAAGGGATACCATCCCGCAATGGCTGTGACGCGGGATCGTCCCGCGCGCTGCACTGAACCCATGGGGGGCGGCCCGGCGCATGACCGACAGCCTGAACCGGACCACGCTTGAACGGCTGCGCAGGCCGCTGGCCCTGACGCTGGCGGGGCTTTGGGCGGAACGGCTGACCCGGGCCTTCTGGCCGCTCTGGTCGATGGTGATCGGCGTCTTCGCCGCGTTGTCCTTCGGCCTGCATGATCGCCTGCCGGTCGAGGCCGTGTGGATCGGGCTGGTCGCACTGCTTGCCGGGGCAGGCTGGGCACTGTGGCGCGGGTGGCGGGAATTCCGGCGCCCGACGCGGGCCGAGGCGGTGGCGCGGATCGACGCGACGCTGCCGGGCCAGCCGTTGGCGACGCTTTCCGACAGCCAGGCAATCGGTTCCGCAGACCCGCTGTCGGCCGGCGTGTGGCAGGTTCACCGCCGCCGCATGGCCGACCGCGCCGCCACCGCCCGCCCGGTGCCGCCCGATCTGCGGCTGTCGCGACGCGATCCGTTCGGGTTGCGCTATGTCGCGCTGACGGCACTGGTCATGGCGCTGATGTTCGGTTCCATCTGGCGCGCGGCCACGGTTGCGGGGCTTGCCCCGGGGCAGGCCGAAGCGCTGGCCATGGGCCCGACCTGGGAAGGCTGGGTGCAGCCCCCGCCCTATACCGGCAAGCCCGCGCTATACCTGAACGACATCGACCGCGCATCGTTCGAGGCGCCCGTGGGGTCGCGCGTTCAGGTGCGGATGTATGGCGAGATCGGCCAGCTCGTGCTGGCCGAGACGGTATCGGGCCGCGCGGGCACCGATGTGCCGCCCGCCTCCGATCCGGCGCAGGATTTCCTGCTGAACCGTTCCGGCCAGATCGAGATCCAGGGGCCGGGCGGGCGTGTGTGGCAGGTCATCGCCCTGCCCGACACGCCGCCGGTCATCGCGCCGACCGGTGACGCCACCCGCGAAGGCGACGGGCAGATGCGCCTGCCGTTCAAGGCAGCCGATGATCACGGCGTGACGGCGGCACGGGCCGAGATCACGCTCGATCTTGGTGCCGTCAGCCGCCGCTTCGGGCTGACCGTCGAACCCGAACCGCGCGAGACGCTGATCCTCGACCTGCCGCTGCCGATCCGCGGCAACCGCGCCAGTTTCGAGGAAGCGCTGCTTGAGGATGTGTCGAAACATCCTTTCGCCAACCTGCCGGTGCAGGTGCGCCTGTCGGCAACCGACGCGCCGGGCCAGATCGGCCTTGCCGAACCCATCGCGATGGAACTGCCTGCGAAGCGCTTCTTCGACCCGCTGGCCGCCGCGATCATCGAGATGCGGCGGGATCTGTTGTGGAACCGCACGAACGCGCCGCGCACCGCGCAGCTTCTGAAAGCCGTGACGAACCGCCCCGAGGGATTCGTGCGCAACGAGCGTGCATGGCTGCGCCTGCGCGTGGTGCTGCGACGGCTCGATCTGGAGAAGGCCAGCCTTTCGGCCGAGGCGCGTGATGAGATTGCCGATGCGCTGTGGGACATCGCGCTGATGGTCGAGGAGGGCGATCTTGCCTCGGCGCTGGAACGGCTGCGCCGCGCGCAGGATCGGCTGGACGAGGCGATCCGCAACGGTGCCGACCCGTCCGAGATCGAACGCCTGATGCAGGAAATGCGCGAGGCGCTTGACGAATACATGCGCCGCCTTGCCGAGGAGGCCGAGCGCAACCCCGACCAGCAGCAGTCGGGCGACATGCAGGGCATGGAATTCTCCGGCAACCAGCTTCAGGAAATGCTCGACGAACTCCAGCGCCTGATGGAGGAAGGCCGGATGGCCGAGGCGCAGGAACTGATGGAAATGATGCGTCAGCTCATGGAGAACATGCGGGTGACGCAGGGCGAGGGCGGTCAGGGCGGCCAGGGCAACCAGGCGATGCGCGACCTGCAGGAAACCCTGCGCGACCAGCAGGGCCTTAGCGACGATGCCTTCCGCGACCTCCAGGACGGATCCAACGGCCAGCAGGGGCAGCAGCAACCCGGCCAGCAGGGCGAGGGTCAGCAACAGGGTGAAGGTCAGGGCGAAGGCCAGCAGGGCCAGGGTCAGCAGGGCCAAGGCAGTCTTGCCGACCGTCAGCGTGAGCTGCGCGACCGGCTGGGACAGCTGGGCCGTGGCCCGCTTCCCGGCGAGGGCAGCGAACAGGGCGACGCCGGCAGGCAGGCCCTCGACGAGGCAGGGCGCGCGATGCGCGAGGCCGAGGATGCGCTGCGCCGGGGCGACCTGCCGGGCGCGCTCGACCGGCAGGCCGAAGCGATGAACCGGATGCGCGAGGGCATGCGGTCACTGGGTGAGGCACTGGCCGAGGAACAGCGCCAGCAACAGGGCAACGGCCAGCAGGGCGAGGCCTTCGGCCGCGCCGACCCGAACGCCCCGCGCGATCCGCTGGGCCGCGAACCCGGCGAGGGCGCACGCATCGGTTCAGACCGCAACATGCTGCAAGGCGAGGATGTCTATCGCCGGGCCGAGGAACTGCTCGGTGAAATCCGGCGGCGGCAGGGCGAGCAGGCCCGCCCCGAGGCGGAACGCGACTATCTTCGCCGCCTGCTCGACCTGTTCTGACGGCGCGCGCACCGCGACCCCGGCGGCCGGGGCGATCAGGTGGGCAGGCGTCAGCCGCGCGGCGCGGCAGCGCGGCGCAGACGATCGTTGATGGCACGGCCCAACCCGATATCCGGCACTGGGGCGAACCCGATCCGTCCCCCCGGCCCCGCCAGATCGTCGGCCTGCCGCAGGGCGTGGAACAGACGCGCCGCCGCCTCGACCAGATCGCCCCCGGATGACAGGTTCAGCGCCGCATCCGCGCACGCCGGGCCAAAGCCAACCCAGATCTCGCCCGCCTCGGGCACCGTCACGCCCATCCGCACCCGCGCCGCAGGCGCATAGTGCGACGAAAGCTGCCCGGGCGCCGTGACGCGCCCGGTTTCCGGCGGCAGCAGCGCTTCGCCAAGCACTGCCTCGGCCGCCTCGGCAGGCACGCCCCCGGGCCGCAGCAGCCGCGCGGGCCCCTCCAGCCCCAGGATGGTCGATTCGACCCCGACCGCGCAGGTGCCGCCATCGACCACCGCCGCGATTCGGCCCGACAGCCCGTCCGTCACATGTGCCGCCCGCGTTGGCGAGACCCTGCCCGACGGATTGGCCGATGGCGCGGCCAGCGGCCCGCCGAACGCCCGCAGCAGGCGCTGCGCGACCGGATGCGCGGGCACCCGCAGCGCCACCGTCGCCAGCCCCGCCGTCACCAGCGGCGAAAGCCCTGCATCGTCCCGCAGCGGCAGCACAAGCGTCATCGGGCCTGGCCAGAACGCCGCCGCCAGCCGGTCGGCCCGGTCGTCGAACCGCCCGATCCGCCGCGCGGCTGCCACATCCGGCAGATGCACGATCAGAGGATTGAACCGGGGCCGCCCCTTCGCGGCAAAGATCGCCGCAACTGCCCCATCGCTCCGCGCGTCCCCGCCAAGGCCATAGACCGTCTCGGTCGGCAGGGCGACAAGCAGCCCGGCGCGCAGAAGTTCCGCCGCGCGCGCGATGCCCTGATCGTCCGGCAGGATAAGCTCGGTCGTGGTCGTCGTGGCCATTGTCCCGTGACGCAGCGTTGGTGTTGCCGGTTGGTGCCCTTGCGTTACTCTGCCGGACAAGCCACGGGTGCTATCCCGGTGGTTCCTGCTTGCCAAGACCCATGAGGCCACCATGTCCTATCGCGCCCCGCTCGCCGACTATCGTTTCCTGATGGATCACGTGCTGGGCTATGACCGGTTGACCGCCACCGACCTGTTTTCCGAAGCCGCACCCGACACGGTCGAGGCCGTGCTGGCCGAGGCCGCGAAGCTGGCCGAGACGGTTCTCGCGCCCTTGCAGCGGAATGGCGACCGTCATCCCGCCCGGCTGGAGAATGGCGTCGTGCGCACCTCGCCCGGGTTTGCGGAAGGATATCGCGCGATCGTCGATGGCGGCTGGAACGCCATCGCCGCACCGCTCGAGTTCGGCGGCATGGGGCTTCCGATGGTCGTGACATCGGCTGTCAACGAGATGATGGGCTCCGCCTGCCTGTCGCTGCAACTGAACCCGCTGATGACGCAGGGCCAGATCGAGGCGCTGGAGCATCATGCAAGCGATGCGCTCAAGGCGCTCTACATCCCGAAACTGATCAGCGGCGAATGGTGCGGCACCATGAACCTGACCGAACCGCAGGCCGGTTCGGATGTGGGTGCCCTGCGCACGCGGGCAGAACCGCTGGACGACGGCAGCTACGCGATCACCGGCCAGAAGATCTATATCTCCTGGGGTGACAACGACTTCACCGCCAATGTCTGCCATCTGGTTCTGGCACGCCTGCCCGACGCCGCGCCCGGAACGCGCGGCATCAGCCTGTTCATGGTGCCGAAGTTCATCCCCGATGCCGATGGCAACCCCGGGCGGCGCAACACGCTGCAGGTGGTCAGCCTGGAGCACAAGCTGGGCCTGCACGGGTCGCCGACCTGCGTGATGCAGTATGACGCTGCGCAGGGCTGGCTGGTGGGCGAACCGCACAAGGGCATGGCCGCCATGTTCACCATGATGAACAACGCCCGCCTCGGCGTGGGCGTGCAGGGTGTCAGCGTGGCCGAGGCCGCCTATCAGCACGCGCTGGCCTATGCGCAGGAACGGCGGCAGGGCAAGACGCCGGTTACAGGCAGCGGGGCGATCATCGACCACGCCGATGTGCGCCGCATGCTGGCCGAGATGAAGGCCGAGGTGCAGTCGGCCCGCGCCATCGCGCTGACCTGTGCCCTGGCCATCGACATGGGCCGCGCCACCGGCGATGCCCACTGGCAGGCCCGCGCCGCGCTGCTGACACCCATCGCCAAGTCGTTCGGCACCGATACCGGCATCCGCGTCGCCAGCGAGGGGGTCCAGGTCCACGGCGGCATGGGCTTCATCGAGGAAACCGGCGCGGCGCAGTTCCTGCGCGATGTCCGGGTGACCGCGATCTACGAAGGCACCAACGGCATACAGGCGATGGATCTTGTGGGCCGCAAGATGATGGACGGGGGCGAAGCCGCGTTCCGCCTGATCGACGAGATGCAGGCCGGTGCAGAGGCCGCGCGCGGCCTGCTGCCCGATCTGGCCACCCCGGTCTGGAACGCTGCCGAGGCGCTGCGCGAGGCGACCGAGACGCTTCTGGCCCAGGACATGAACGACCGTTTCGCCGGCGCGGTGCCCTATCTGCGTGCCTTCGCCCGGGTGCTTTCGGGCCATGTCCACCTGGCAGCGGCAATGGTGTCGGGGGGCGAGGGGCCGCGCGGCGCGCTGGCCCGCGTGGCGATCCTGCGGCTTCTGCCGGAACATGCCGCCCTTCTGGCGCAGGCGCGCGAAGGGGCGGCGGGGCTCTACGCCCTGTCGGATGCGGACCTCGCGGCGTGACCCATCCCGCCAGCCTGCACCATCCCTTTCCCGAGGCCCCCGCCGAGGGCGAGGCCGTGCAGGTGGCAGATCGCATCCTCTGGCTGCGCCTCCCCCTGCCGGGGCCGCTCGGGCATGTGAATGTCTATGCGCTGCTGGATGACGACGGCTGGACGCTGGTCGACACCGGCCTCGCCAGCGACAGGGGCCGCGCATTGTGGGACAGGATCGCATCGGGGCCTCTGGCCGGGCGCCCGGTGGTGCGGGTTCTGGTGACACACCACCACCCCGACCATATCGGCCTCGCCGGATGGTGGCAGGCACGCGGCGCACGCCTGCTGACCACCCGCACGGCTTGGCTCTACGCCCGGATGCTGACGCTCGACGTCCAGACCACGCCCGCGCCGGAATCGCTTGCCTTCTGGCGCCGGGCCGGAATGGACAGCGCGGTCCTTGCCGCGCGCATGGCCGAACGCCCGTTCAACTTCGCCGATGTCGTGGCGCCGCTGCCCCTGGGCTTCGACCGGATCGCCGAAGGCGACCTGCTCCACCTTGCCGGACGCGACTGGACCGTGCGGCTGGGTGGCGGTCACGCGCCCGACCACGCAACGCTATGGTCCGACGACGGCATCGTGATCGCGGGCGACCAGATCCTGCCCGGCATCTCGCCCAATGTCGGGGTCTATCCGACCGAACCGGCCGCCGACCCGCTGGCCGACTGGATGGCCGCCTGCCGCCGCTTCGTGCCGCTTGCCCGCCCTGATCTCCTGGTGCTGCCTGGTCACAGGCTGCCCTTCACCGGCCTGCCACTGCGCCTGACACAGATGATCGAGAATCATGAGGGCGCGCTGACCCGCGTGCTCGACGCGCTGCGCGAAGCACCCCGCACGGCCTGCGACCTGTTCCCTGTCTTGTATCGCCGCCAGATCGGAGCCGGCGAATACACCCTGGCACTGGTCGAGGCCGTCGCGCATCTGAACCATCTGGCGGCGCGCGGTGCGATCCTGCATGGCGAGGGCCCGGACGGTGCGTGGCTCTGGCGCCCGGCATGACGGCGGCCGGTCACCCCGCGACGCGCGCGACGCTTCACAGACCGCGTCTGATCGGATAAGCGGGGCAAAGACCGTTCTGGAAGGAAAGACGACATGGCAGACAAGCACGATCACGGCGACCACGTCCCGGGAACGATGGATATCTCCGTGCAGGAAAAGACCTTTGCCGGATTCATCCGCATGACGATGTGGGGTGCGGGAATATCCATCGGCATCCTGATCTTCATGGCTCTTGCCAACGCCTGATCTCCCAGACAGCGAGTTTCCGATGCGACGCCTGATCCTTGCCCTTGCGGCCCTTCTGGCGTTGCAGGCCTGCGGCACCGCCGAACCCAAGTGGGCGCCCGACGCCGATGTGGCGCAGGCGCGCTATGTGCATTCGGGTCCGCCCTCGGTGACGCTCTACACGGTTCTTTCGACAAGGAACGGTTCCGGGGCACATGCCGGGCTCATGGTCAACGGCTCCGAGCGCGTGATGTTCGATCCTGCGGGCACCTGGTATCATCCGCGCCTGCCCGAACGGAATGACGTGCATTTCGGCGTCACCCCCAAGATGGTCAGCTACTACATCGACTACCACGCACGCGAGACCTATGACGTGGTCGAACAGACGGTTGTGGTGACGCCCGCGATCGCGGAACTGGTGATGGCGCGGGCCAAGGCCTATGGCGCGGTGCCCAAGACGCAGTGCGCGGTGGCCGTGTCGGCGATCCTGCGCGAGGTGCCGGGGTTTGAATCCCTTCCGTCCACCTGGTTTCCGAAGGCGCTGATGGACGGCTTCGGCCAGCTCCCCGGCGTCACCACACGCCGCTACACCGACGACGACGCCGACAAGAATCACGGTGTCCTGCTGCAGCAGGTGCAGGACTTCGACCCGGCATGACAGGGGCGCCACATGGCTGGCGCATTCTCCACGGCCTGCCGGAGGGCCTGCGCGGCGAGGGCGCGCGCCTGTACTGGCAGGCCTTCGGCCCGAAACTCGGCCGGGTCATGGGCCCGGATGACCGGGCCCTGCCGTTCCTGGCCCGCGCGATCCGCACCGACCATGCCGTCGTCGCCCTGTCTGCCGATGGCAGGTTGCTCGGTCTTGCCGGGTTCCGTTCGCCGCAGGGCGCCTTTGCCGACACGACGCTGCGCGACCTGATCCGCGGCTATGGCATTTTCGGCGGAATGTGGCGCGCTGCCGCGCTGCGCCTTCTGGCGCGCGAGATCGACAACGAACGCTTCCTGTTCGATGGCATCTGCGTGGACCGCGCCGCCCGCGGCCAGGGCGTGGGCACCGCGCTGATCGAGGCGGCGGCCGACCTTGCGGCGGGGCGTGGCTATGGGCAGTTGCGCCTGGACGTGATCGACACCAACCTGCGCGCAAGGGCGCTTTACGAACGGCTGGGTTTTCGTGCGGCGGGGGTACAGCGGCTGGGGCCCCTGCGTCACCTGTTCGGCTTTGACACCGCCATCACCATGGTGCGCGCGGTCTGACCGGCGCCGCAGGCGCGCGGCTCAGTCGAACGTGCCCGTCACCCGCCCGAACAGCATGAAGGCCCGCGCGGTGCGCGTGTCGGCCAGATCGGCCAGTTCCGAATCGGTCGCCGTGCCCTCGAACTCGGCAAAGGTGCGGTCAAAGCAGCGCAGGAAATGGTGCGCGGCGTCACGGAACACCGGATCCTCGCGCATCCGCGCCGCAGTCAGCGCCAGCGACGACCGGTCGCGCACGCCACCCAGCACCGCGATCTCGCGCCCCCGCACCCCGGCGGCAAAGCGTCGCCAGACGTCCGGACGGGCGCGGTCGGGCTTCAGGTCATCCATGTAGATGCCATCCTGCGCCAGCAGCGTCAGCACATCCTGCGCGGCCCGGATCAGCTTGGACGCACGCCGGTCCTCCAGCGCCAGCCGCAGCGCGCGAAAGCCTTCCTTGTCCTCGGCGCTTTCCGGAAAATGCAGGGCCCGCACGAAGTCCGCCACCGACAGCGGCGCCCGCAGGTCCTCGGCCGGAGTGCCCAGCGCCAGCGCCGGCTGTTCGGCGGCCGGGTCGGGTGCAGGCAGCGCCAGCGCCGCCTTCCGGTCGGCCGACGGCACCGACAGCGCGGTGTCGCGGCGTGACACGAACATCGCCAGCGTCGCCTCTGTCTGCTTCTGTGCCGCCGCGATCTCGTCCAGCCGCTTCTCGACCGTGCCCCGTGCCGCGCCGGTCTGCTGCACCAGCACATAGGAATGGCGCAGCGCATCCACCGTCACCTGCAACCGCGCCGCCTCGTCCCGCAGGGCCCGCACCTGGCGCGAGATCGACACCGCCACCCACAGCAGGGCAAGCGGCAGGAACAGCACCAGGATCGCCAGGATGCCGCCTGGCTTGCCCTCATCCGGCGCCAGCAGCATCCACAGGCCGAACCCGAGCGCCCAGACAGCGGCAAGCAGACCCGCCACGATGTCCGCGACAGGCCAGCCCGCCCCGGGCCCGCGTCCATAGACGCCGAGGTCAAGCGGCTTTTCGGCAGGGTCGGCCATGCCTTCGCCTTTCCGGTCAGACGTAGCGGATCGTCACCACTTCGTAGGATTTCGTGCCGCCGGGTGTGCGCACCTCGACGCTGTCGCCCTCGTCCTTGCCGATCAGCGCCCGTGCCAGCGGCGACCGCAGGTTCAGAAGCCCGGCCTCCAGGTTCGCCTCGGCCTCGCCGACGATCTGGTAGGTCCGGGTTTCCCCGGTCTCCTCGTCCGACAGGGTCACCGTGGCACCGAACTTGATGGCGCCGGCCAGCCGTGCCGGGTCGATCACCTCGGCCCGCGACAGGATGGATTCCAGCTCCTTGATGCGGCCCTCGATGAAGCTCTGCTTTTCGCGGGCGGCGTGGTACTCGGCATTCTCCGAAAGGTCGCCATGTTCGCGCGCCTCGGCAATGGCGCGGATCACTGCGGGCCGTTCGACGGATTTCAGCGTCTTCAGCTCTTCGTCCAGCACGGCGTGGCCCGCGCGGGTCATCGGGATCTTTTCCATCGGTCTTCTGCCCTGCCAAAATGACAAGGCCATGGCCCTTGCAGGCCATGTCCTTGCGCACATCGGGATTACCTGACCCCAGTGACCGGCGATTTGCAAGGGGGCACCGCCTGCGGTCGGCAGGACGCCGCGTCGCGGTTGACGCCGCGTCGGGGGTGGGGCACATCGCTTGCGTTGCAAGGAAACCGGACAGGAGACCCGCATGGCCGAGATCACCCGCGAGCAGATGGAATACGATGTGGTGATCGTGGGCGCCGGTCCGGCGGGCCTGTCGGCGGCCATCCGCCTGAAGCAGCTCGATCCCGACCGCTCGGTCGTCGTGCTGGAAAAGGGCTCCGAGGTCGGGGCGCATATCCTGTCGGGCGCGGTTCTCGATCCTTCGGGCCTCGACGCGCTGCTGCCCGACTGGCGCAAGATGGACGCGCCGATCCACACGCCTGTCACCGAAGACAACTTCTACATGCTGGGCCCTGCAGGCCAGATCCGCATCCCCAACTGGCCGATGCCGCCGCTGATGAACAACCACGGCAACTACATCGTCAGCATGGGCAACGTCTGCCGCTGGATGGCGCAGGTAGCCGAGGGTCTGGGGGTCGAGATCTTCCCGGGCATGGCCTGTTCCGCGCTGGTCTACGATGGCGACCGTGTGGCCGGCGTGGTCGCGGGCGAGATGGGGCGCAAGTCCGATGGCACGCCGGGGCCGCAGTACGAACCGGGGATGGAGCTCCTGGGGAAATACGTCTTCCTGTCCGAGGGCGTGCGCGGATCGCTGTCGAAGGAAGTGATCGCCAGATACGCCCTGTCGGATGGCAAGGATCCCCAGAAGTTCGGCCTCGGGATGAAGGAGATCTGGGAAATCGACCCGGCCAAGCACCGCCCGGGCACCGTGACACATACGATGGGCTGGCCGCTGGGCAGCAATGCGGGCGGCGGATCGTTCATCTATCACCTTGAGAACAATCAGGTCTATGTGGGCTTCGTGGTCCACCTGAACTACCAGAACCCCTATCTTTACCCCTACATGGAATTCCAGCGGTTCAAGCATCACCCGATGGTTGCCGAACTCCTCAGGGGCGGCAAGCGCGTGGCCTATGGCGCCCGCGCCATCTCGGAAGGGGGATGGCAGTCGATCCCGAAGATGGTGGCGCCCGGCGTCGCGCTGCTCGGCTGTTCTGCCGGGCTCGTGAACGTGCCGCGCATCAAGGGCAACCACAACGCCATGCTGTCGGGAAAGGCCGCCGCCGAGGCGGCGCATGCCGCCATCCTGGCCGGGCGCGCGGGCGACGAACTTGCCGACTATGAGACCGAGGTGCGCAATGGCGCCATCGGCCGCGACCTGCGCAAGGTGCGCAACGTGAAACCGCTCTGGTCGAAATACGGCCTGGTCGCCAGCCTGATGGGCGGCGGGCTGGACATGTGGACGAACACGCTGGGCTTCAGCCTGTTCGGCACGCTGAAGCACGGCAAGTCCGATGCCGCGGCAACCGGCAAGGCTGCCGACCACCAGCCCATCGCCTATCCGCGCCCCGACGGCGTGTTGTCCTTCGACCGGCTGACCAACGTCGCCTTCAGCTTCACCAACCACGAGGAAAGCCAGCCCGCGCATCTGACACTCAAGGATGCGTCGGTGCCGATCGCGGTCAACCTTCCGGACTATGCCGAACCCGCGCAGCGCTACTGCCCCGCCGGGGTCTACGAGGTGCTGGGCGAGGGCGCGGACGCGCGGTTCCAGATCAATTTCCAGAACTGCGTGCACTGCAAGACCTGCGACATCAAGGACCCCAGCCAGAACATCCACTGGACGACCCCGCAGGGTGGCGACGGTCCGAACTATCCCAACATGTGACATTTGCGCGAGCGGGCGCCCAAGCGGGCCCGCCCGCGCCCCCGCGCCGATGGACAGCCCACCCGCGCGGCCCTAGGTTCAGGGGATGCCCAGCCGGAGGCCGTGATGCCGCTGAACCGTCCGATCCTTGTCACCCTGCTTGCTGCCGCCCTGGCGCTGCCGTGGCAGGCCGCGCCCCTGCGCGCGGATGAGGACGCGGGCGCCTATCTTGCCGCCCGCATCGCCGGCAGCCGCGAGGATCACAAGCAGGCCGCCGGGTGGTTCACCCGCGCACTGGCCGCCGACCCCGGCAACACCGTGCTGATGGAGGGCGCGATCAACGCCCATGTCAGCGCGGGCAGCATCGAAAGCGCCGTCGCGGTGGCGCGGCGCCTGTCGCAGGCCCCGACGCCCGCACAGGTGGCCCATCTGGTGCTGATCGCCGATCAGGCCCGGCGCGGCGACTTCGGCGCGCTGCTGGCCGATATCGAGGCGGGGCGCACCGTCGGCAAGCTGATGGACGATCTGGTTCTCGCCTGGGCCGAGGTCGGCGCCGGCCGCATGTCCGAGGCGCTTGAAGATTTCGACCGGATCGCCGGATCGCGCGGGCTGGAACCGTTCGGTCTTTACCACAAGGCGCTGGCTCTGGCCTCTGTCGGAGATTTCGAGGGTGCCGACGACATCCTGTCGGGCCGCGCGGCGGGCGAGGTCCGGCTGACCCGCCGCGGCGTCATCGCCCATGCCCAGATCCTCAGCCAGCTCGAAAAGGCGCCGGAGGCGCTGGCGCTGCTGGTCCGGGTGTTCCCCGGCGATGCCGACCCCGGCCTTGACGCGCTCAAGACCCGGCTGGCGGCTGGCGAGGTCCTGCCCTTCACCATCGCCCGCGATGCACGGGATGGCATGGCCGAGGTCTATTTCACCCTCGCTGTCGCGCTGAATGGCGAGGCTGCGGATGGCTACACGCTGCTCTATGCCCGGCTCGCCGCCTGGCTGCGCGCCGACCATTCCGAGGCGGTGCTTCTGTCTGCCGGGCTGCTGGAACAGCAGCGGCAATATGACCTCGCGGTCGAAACCTATGCCCAGATCGCACCCACGGACGGCGCCTTCTTCGCCGCCGAGATCGGACGGTCGCGCGCGCTCCAGGCCGCCGGGCAGGCCGACGCGGCGATCGAGGTGCTGCGCGGGCTGACCCGCGCCCACTCCGAACGCCTGTCGGTGCATGTGGCCCTGGGCGATGCGCTGCGCCGCGCCGAACGCTGGGACGACGCGGTGGACGCCCTGACCGACGCCGTCGCCCGCATGGGCGATCCGCAGCCCGAACACTGGTCGGTGTTCTACGGGCGCGGCATCGCCAACGAACGCCGGGGCACCTGGGACCAGGCCGAACCCGACTTCCTGAAGGCGCTCGAACTGAACCCCGATGAACCGCAGGTGCTGAACTACCTCGGATACTCCTGGATCGACCGGGGCGAGCGTCTGGACGAGGCACTGGGCATGATCGAACGCGCGGTCGCGGCGCGTCCCGATGCGGGCTACATCATCGACAGCCTGGCCTGGGGGTTGTTCCGCCTTGGCCGCTACGCCGAGGCCGTCGAGCCCATGGAACGCGCCTCGGTGCTGGAACCCGTCGATCCGGTGGTGACCGACCATCTGGGCGACGTCTACTGGGCCGTCGGGCGGCAGATGGAGGCGCGGTTCCAGTGGCGCCGCGCCCTGTCCTTCAACCCCGAGGA
Source organism: Paracoccaceae bacterium (assembly GCA_019454225.1). Classification (NCBI taxonomy): domain Bacteria; kingdom Pseudomonadati; phylum Pseudomonadota; class Alphaproteobacteria; order Rhodobacterales; family Paracoccaceae; species Paracoccaceae bacterium. Next base: position 319,245 of record CP075370.1, read on the forward strand.
GAAAGAGGCCATCCGCATCCGCAAGAAGCTGGAACTGGGCCTCGACCGCGTGCTGGCCGACGAAGGCGCGCCGCCCCTCAAGACCGCGCATGCCGCCCCCGCCGGTAACTGAGTTCGCGCCTGCCAAGGTCAATCTGACGCTGCACGTCACCGGGCAGCGGGCCGACGGCTATCACCTGCTCGACAGCCTTGTCGTCTTTGCCGACGTGGGTGACAGGGTCACTGCGGACTCCGGGCAGGGGTTGTGCCTGCGCATCGAGGGGCCGCAGGCCGCCGGGCTTTCATCCGGCCCCGACAACCTCGTCCTGCGCGCCGCGCGGGCGATGGGCGTTGCCGATGCCACGCTGACCCTGTGGAAGGCGCTTCCCCTGGCCTCGGGCATCGGCGGCGGTTCGGCCGACGCGGCGGCGACGCTGCGCGCGCTGGCACGGCTGACCGGCCGCGCGCTGCCGCCCGCCGATGCCGTGCTGGCCCTTGGCGCCGATGTGCCGGTCTGCCTGGCCGGGTCCGCCGCCCGCATGTCCGGCGTGGGCGAAGTGCTGGAACCCGTGCCACCGCTGCCGCCCGGCTGGCTCGTGCTGGTCAATCCCGCGGTCGCCGTGCCGACACCGGCCGTCTTTGCCGCGCTGTCGCGGCGCGACAATCCACCCCAGCCCGCGCTTCCCCGGCTTGCCGATGCCGCGGCACTGGCCGCCTGGCTGGCGGCCTGCCGCAACGATCTCGAACCTGCCGCACGGGCCATCGCCCCCGTCATCGGCGACACGCTCGGCGCCCTGTCGCACAGCCCGGGTTGCCTGCTTGCCCGGATGTCGGGCTCGGGCGCCACATGCTTCGGCCTGTTCGCCAGCCCGGCCGAATCCGCCGCCGCCGCCGCACAGATCCGCGCCGCGCGTCCCGGCTGGTGGGTTGCCGATGCCGCGATCCTGGGCAATCCGTCCCCCGGGTGATCCGGCGGGGCGCTTCTGCTTGCCCGGCCCGGCGCGAATCGCGCAAACTTCCGGAATGCGGACCGCGCTTGCCCTTCTGCTGTGCCTTGCGTCCCTGCCCGTCCAGGCGCAGGGCTGGCGCGGTTTCGTGCAGGACGGCATCACCGGTACCGGCACCTGCCCGATGAACGACGCCGTCACCGGCAACTTTGCCTGCTTCATGGTGGAATGCGTGCCGGGCCGGGGCCTGCGCTACGGCATCGACATCGCGGGGGGCGACTACGGCGATGCCTTCACCGGCGGCGTGCAGGTCGATGGCCGCGTCCTTGCCGGCCTGCCCTTCGCGCGCCTGCCCGACAGCCGCTGGCTGGTCTATCGCAGCCCCCACGATCCGGCGCTGCACGGGCCCCTTCTGGCTGCGCTCCAGGCAGGGCGCCGGGCGCAGGTCGATATCGACATGGGCACCGCGCGCGACATCTTCGGGCCGATCTCGCTGGCAGGCTCCAGCCGTGCGCTGGCCCCGGTCCTGGCCGCCTGCCGCGCGGCGCTCGCCGCGCCCCCGCCGGCAACGCCCCGCACCGACCCCGCGCGCTTCCTCGCCTTCCACGGGCAAGAGACGCCCGAGGCCGAGGTCGAGGCGCGCGCGGCACTCGCCGCCGTCCTGGCCGAGAACGACAGGATGCTCGCCCAGCTGGGCGCCCCCCGCACGCAGACCCTGCGCGCCGCCATCGCGGCCTGGCCCGACGGGCGGCGCATCATGGTGGCCCATATCGGCCACGACACCACCGCGGTCTACGGCATGGGCGCATCGGGCAGCCACATCTTCACCGCGCAGCCCGGCGGTGGCTGGGTGCAGCACCTGGGCACCACCGGCCTGGCCGTATGGATGGACACCGGCGCACCCGGCGTTCAGGGCTGGCCCGATCTCTGGATGCAGTCAGACGGGCCGGGCATGGCCAATCCCTTCGCCCTCTGGCGCTGGAACGGCACGGCCTATGCCCATGCGGGAAACGCGGGCTGACCCCCGCGCAACGAAAAACCCCCGGGCCTGATGCCGCGGGGGTCCCCGTCGGGCGTTTCCGCCCCAGCTTGCCGACATCGCCTTACAGCGCGCCTTCCCGCTGCGCCTTCTTCCGCGCGAGCTTCCGCGCACGGCGGATCGCCTCGGCCTGTTCACGGGCCCGCTTGACGCTGGGCTTTTCGAAATGCTGCTTGAGCTTCATTTCGCGGAACACGCCTTCGCGCTGAAGTTTTTTCTTCAGGGCACGGAGCGCCTGTTCGACGTTGTTGTCACGAACGCTGACCTGCATGTGGTTGTCACCACCTTCCTAAGCTAGAGTTGCACTGTCATGGTGCAGGCCGCGCGCTAGTATCAGACCGGGGCGGGCCTGTCCACCGCCGCCGATGCAGTCCCGCAAGGGGGAACCCAATGGAAAACACCGCAGACAAAGGCACTCCCGAAACGGCCCGCGCCGCGATCCTCGCGGCCGCGCTGCCGCATGTGCCCTTCGAAGGATGGTCCGATGCCACCCTCCGGGCGGCCGCGGCCGATTCGGGCGAACCGCTGGCCCTGGCCCGCGCGCTGTTCCCGCGCGGCGGGGTCGATCTGGCCATGGCCTGGCATCGCGCGGGCGATGCCGAGATGGCCCGCCGCCTGGCCGGCACGGATCTGGCCACGCTGCGGTTCCGCGACCGCATCGCGCGCGCCATCCGCATCCGGCTCGAACTGGCGGGCGACAAGGAACCGGTGCGCCGTGGCGCCACGCTCTTCGCGCTGCCGAACCACGCCGCCGACGGCGCCCGCGCGCTGTGGTCCACTGCCGATGCGATCTGGACCGCCCTCGGCGACACCGAACGCAACCTGTCCTGGTACACCAAGCGCGCGACGCTCGCCGGGGTGCATTCCTCCACCGTCCTCTACTGGCTGGGCGATGACAGCCCCGGAAACGCCCGCACCTGGGATTTCCTCGACCGCCGCATCGAGGATGTGATGCGCATCGAAAAGGCCAAGGCGGCCTTCCGCGAGAACCCGCTCGCCCGCGCGCTGCTCGCCGGACCGCTGAAGGCGATGGAGCGGTTCGGCATGCCGAAGATGCCCGAAACCCCGCCCGACCTGCCCGGCCGCATGCGGATGTGACGCGCGGCCCCTTGCCTTTCGCGCCCTGCCGCCCTTTCGTGCGGCCATCCTTTCCCGGGGCCGCCGCGCGCCCCGGGCCGTCCCGCCCACCGGAAGCGCACCGATGACCCTGCCCCATACCATGACCGCCGTCGCCATCACCGCCCCCGGCGGCCCCGACATGCTGCAACCGACGGATGCGCCCGTGCCCGTGCCGGGGCATGGCCAGATCGTGATCCGCCTTGCCTGGGCCGGGGTGAACCGCCCCGACGCGCTGCAGCGCGCGGGCAGCTATGCGCCGCCGCCCGGCGCATCGCCCCTGCCGGGGCTGGAAGGGGCGGGCCATGTGGCCGCGGTCGGCCCCGGCGTCACCCGATGGAAAGAGGGTGATCAGGTCTGCGCCCTGCTGCCCGGCGGCGGCTATGCCGAATATGCGCTGACCCATGCCGACCATGCCCTGCCGATCCCCGGCGGCCTGACCCTGCGAGAGGCCGCCTGCCTGCCCGAGACGGTCTTCACTGTCTGGTCGAACGTGGTGATGCGCGGCAGCCTGCGGGCCGGGGAACGCTTCCTGGTCCACGGCGGATCGTCGGGCATCGGCACCACCGCCATCCAGATCGCCGCCGCCATCGGTGCCCGCGTCTTCACCACGGCGGGCAACCCCGACAAATGCGCGGCCTGCCTCGCGCTCGGCGCCGAAAGCGCGATGGACTACCGCAGCGAGGACTGGTCCGAGGCCCTGCGCAAGCAGGGCGGCGCCGATCTGATCCTCGACATGGTCGGCGGTCCCTACCTGCCGCGCAACGTTCGCGCCCTTGCCGACGACGGGCGGCTGGTCCAGATCGCCTTTCTCCAGGGCCCCAAGGTCGAGCTGAACTTTGCCGAGGTGATGGTGCGCCGTCTCACCATCACCGGCTCCACGCTGCGGCCGCAGTCCGACCTTGCCAAGGCCCGCATCGCCGCCGAGGTCGAACGGCATGTCTGGCCGATGGTCGCCGCCGGACGGATGAAACCGGTGATGGACAGCGAGTTTCCGCTGGCCGACGCCGCCAAGGCGCATTGGCGGCTCGAAAGCTCGGGGCACATCGGCAAGATCGTGCTGCGCGTGGGGGGCTAGCGTCCCTACCCCGCCAGGATCGCGGCCGCCGTGCGCAGGGCCAGCGCCTGAACGGTCAGCGACGGCGATTCGCCCCCGCCCCCGGTGGGAAAGACGCTGGCATCGGCAATCCACAGGTTGCCGTGGTCAAAGGCCCGCCCGTCCGGCCCCACCACTCCGTCCTCGCGCCGCGCCGCCATGCGGCATGTGCCAAAGACATGCGTGGCCGAAAACCCGTCCCAGGATCCGCCTTCCTCGGCCATCGCCACGGCCCCCGCCTCGGCCAGCAGGCGGCGGGCCTCGCCCGCCATGAACCGCAGCAGCGCGATATCCTGGCGGCCCAGCACCGACGTGATCCGGGGCAGCGCCAGGCCCATGCCATCGCGCGCCTCGGGGTCAAGGTCGACGCGCGACACCTCGTCGGGCAGCTTCTCGCCCATCGCGCCCACGCTCAGCGCGGTTCCGAACCCGGCCCGCAACGCCGCCTTGAACCCCGCCCCGAAGCCCGGCACCACCCGCGTGCCATAGGCCACCGGACCGTTCAGGCCGCGTTCCTGCGTGGCGGCGTGGAACCGGCAACCGCCGGGCAGGCCGGGCACCGACCCCGGCGCGTTCAGGCCCCAGCATATGGCGTCCGACGGCAGGCCCAGATGCGTTCCCGACAGCCCGGGCACCAGCCCCGTGCCCAGCCAGGACAGCGTCTCGATGAAATGCCGCCCGACATGGCCCGATCCGTTCGCCACCCCGCCGGGCGCCTCGGGACCGGCCGACAGCAGCAACAGGCGCGGCGTCTGCACCGCGCCCGCCGCCAGCACGAGCACCGGCGTCTCCACCCGGACCACGCGGTCGCCATCCAGATGGTCCAGCGCCACGATCCGCCCACCCGCGCCCGGATGCAGCCGCAGCACCGGGGCGTTCACCCGGGCCTCCAGCCGCCCCGTCACCTCGGCCCGTCGCAGAAAGGTGACGTCGGCCGATCCCTTGTCGCCGATCGGGCAGCCGCGGCCGCACTGCCCGCAATAGATGCAGCCCGGCCGGTCGTCCCAGGGTTGCGACAGGGCGGCGCGCGCGTTCGCCTCCCACGGCAGGCCCAGCCGCGCGCCCGCCTCGGCCAGCCGCCGCGCCCCCGGGCTCAGCGGATGGGCCGGCAGCGGATAGGGGGCGGATCGCCAGCGATCCCCGGCCTCCGCGGGTCCGGCCACGCCCAGCACGGTTTCGGCCTGAAGATAGAACGGCTCCAAATCGTCATAGCCGATCGGCCAGTCGACGCCCGCGCCGGTGACGCTGCGCAGGCGCATCGCCTGCGGATGCATCCGGTGCGCCTCGCCGATGAAATGCAGCGTGGTGCCACCCCATCCCTGCACATGCCAGTAGCCCTCGCCCGTCACCTCGCGCCGCGCCGGTGGCGCGCGCCGGGGTTGCGCGGCCGTCCAGGACGCCAGATCGGCATCGGCCGCGTCGCAGGCCCCCAGATCGCCAAAGGTCACCGCCCCCCGGCTGCCGGGGGGCGCCGGAAAGCTGCGGCGCTCCCAGTCGGGCGCCGTCTGCGGATAGTCGCGCACCGGGTCGAACCTCGGCCCGGCCTCCAGCAGCAGCACGCGCGCGCCAGCCGCGGTCAGGGCATGGGCCACTGCGCCGCCGCCCGCACCCGCGCCGACCACCACGACATCGGGCGCATCTACCATGGCGGCGGATAGCCCAGAGGCATCGGCGCCGCGTTCACCGGCAGGCCCGCCAGCGCCTCGGGATGCGCATAGTACAGCTCGATCGCCGTGGTGCGCATCACGTGGAAGAACCGCCCCGGCACCTCGTCATAGTCCGAGGTCTCCATCCAGGCCGCCACGCGGTCACGGTCGTCGGACCCGAGGGCGGCGAAGTCACCCCCTGCCACCTCGTCCAGCCAGGCCGTGCCATAGGCGATCAGCCTGTCGAACAGCGGCACCTCGGCCGCCAGCCCCTCGACCTCCTGCACCAGGCCCAGCGCCGAGGCGGCGGGCGTCAGGTCGTCGGCAGGCAGCAGCGTGTCGAGGAACGCCGCAAGCGTGCCCGCCCGTTCACCAGAGGGAGAAGCCGCGATCCGCGTTGCAAGAGGCAACGCAGCCATCGCGGCCAGGGCCGCCACCATCACCTGACGGCGGCTGGCCATCCTCGTTCCCGTCATCGCCACGGCCATCCGATGTGCCGACAGGCGCCGCCGACTCCGGCGCCGCCTGGGTCGGTGCTATTCCAGACCGACGCTTGTCACTTCCAGGTCGCCCGGATCTTCCTCATCCTCGGGGAAGGTCGTCGTGGTGGTCGTGGTCGGCTTGAACTTGCCCAGGGTGTTTATCCCGATGTAGGGCGACACGCGGCGATCGAAATAGATGTCGACCCCGGCATTGGCATGGGGTCCCATCACGCCGACAACGCCAAAGGCACCGCCGCCGGCACCGCCGAACCCGACGCCCACCTCGCCCTGCAGGTCGCTGCCGCCGGCGAAGGCCGTCAGCTTGACGCCGTTGAAGACCGGGCTGCCGCCCCCCAGACCCACATGCACCGAGGCCCGCCCGCCGGTGACATTGCCCGACGGCTTGGCCTTGCCCGACGCCACGCCCAGAACCAGCTCCGGCCCCTTCTTGGCCCCGAATGTCCAGTTGAGCCCGACGAAGGCCTTGGTCGTGGTCTTTGCCGTGGTAACCGAAGTCTCGACCGGAATGGGCCCCTTGCCCGCATGCGCAGGCAGGACCGCGCCGGTTGCCAGGATGATCGCGGCCGCAAAGGCCGACAGACGCAACGATTTCATGCTCAATCCTCAAATCCCATCCGCGCGGCCACACCACGCCGCACGTGCGCGATTGTGCCAGATCACGGCTTCTTTACAAGCACTAACCTGCCTCCGGCCAATTCACCGCACCGGCGGCAGCCCCGCGTCCGTCATCCGGCAGTCGCGGATGGCATCGGCCCCGCAGCGGCGCGGCGTCAGGTCCTTCGTCAGGCAGACCCGCACCTCCTGGATCATCCCCGCGCGGCAGGTCACCGTCACCATGTCGCGCGAAAGCCCGGGGTTCCGTTCCAGGAATGCGCCCTCGATCACCTCGGCGGGCACCTTCAGCACCTTCTTCACCTCGCGCAGCACCGGCGGCACCTGCACCGCGCCATAGGCCCGCCGTGCCAGCGCGAAATAGTCCCGCGCCGCCAGCCCCGAACAGCGTCCGTGCTTCTTCCACTGATAGAAGGCCTGCCCCGCGCCGCCGAACAGGTCGGCCACCGCCGCCGTGTCCCCGCGCGAGGGGTCCCGCTCCACCGTCCGGCAGTAGGATGGCCAGCCGTTCTCGTGCTGCGGCCACAGCCCGTGCAGAACGAAGTCCCGGCCCGACCCGCGGGCGCATTGCGGTTCGCCGCCGCGGGCGTCGCCCTCCAGCGCGCACCAGGTCGGCGACCATGACAGCGCCATCACGTAATAGTCGAAATCGCCTGCCCGTTCGCCCTCGGCCCGCGCCGAGACCGCCCCGAGCACAAGCGCCAGAACCAGGAGAGTGCGCATTTTCCCTTCCCTCCGGCGTCATTTCCGCCTATATCGCGCTGAATTCCCCGACATCGAGGAACCGCGGGCCAGGGTCCGCAGCCGTTTCCCGGCCCGCGAGGGATGTGTAAAGGAGCCGCCACGATGAACAAGCCCCTGATGGCAAAGGCCACCGCCGTCTGGCTGGTGGACAACACCACGCTCAGCTTCCGCCAGATCGCCGAGTTCTGCGGCCTGCACGAGCTGGAGGTGCAGGGCATCGCCGATGGCGATGTGGCGGGCGGGGTCAAGGGCTTCGATCCGGTGGCGAACAACCAGCTCGACCCGATCGAGATCGAGCGGGGCGAGAAGGATCCGCTCTACCGGCTCAAGCTCAAGTACAACGCCGCCGCCCAGGGCGAGGAAAAGCGCCGGGGTCCGCGCTACACCCCCCTGTCCAAGCGTCAGGACCGCCCGGCGGCCATCCTGTGGCTGGTCAAGTTCCATCCCGAACTCAGCGATGGCGCCATCGGCAAGCTGGTGGGCACCACCAAGCCCACGATCCTGTCGATCCGCGAACGCACCCACTGGAACATCAGCCAGATCACCCCGATCGATCCGGTCGCGCTCGGCCTCTGCAAGCAGACCGAGCTTGACGCCGCCGTGCAGGCCGCCGCGCGCAAGAAGGCGGCCGAAGGCAAGGTCATGTCGGATGACGAACGGCGCAAGCTCGTCTCCACCGAACAGAGCCTCGGCATGGCGCCCGAAACCCGCATCCCCGCCTCGGTCGCAGCCCTGGGCGATTTCACCCTGTCCGAGACGGAAAAGAAGCCTGCCGACTATTCGGATGCCGACAGCTTCTTCAACCTGCCGCAGGCCGATGACGACGAGGATGACGAGGACGACAAGCTGGTGCGCTGAACCCCGGCGGCCCGTCAGGGGCGAAAGGCCGCGGGCGGCAGCCGCAGGATCAGGTTCGCATCGGGGCTGACGTCGCGCCACACCGGCCACAGGCTGGCGTGGCCGACACCGAAGAAATTGGCGTCCTGTTCCAGCCGGTCCGCGATCACCTGCACATGGGCGTGCGGGCTCCACCCGCCATTCTCGTGCCAGTCGCCCAGATGCGCCACCACCTGCCCCGGCTCCACCGTTGCGCCCTCGCGGCACAGGGCGGGCAGGCTGCCGCCCAGATGCCCCACCAGCAGCCAGAACCGCCGCCCGTCCGCCTCATGCTCCAGGATCAGCGTGTGGCCATAGTCCAGCGGATCGGCGTTGTAGGCCACCCGCGCCACACGTCCGGGCAGCGGCGCATGAACCGCCGTTCCGGCCGGTGCGAACACATCGACGCCCAGGTGCACGGTGCGACGCTCGGGGCTGGCGGCATCGGCAAACTGCGGGCTGCGATAGACGTCGCGATCCTCGCCATAAAGACCCAGGCCATAGGCCGCTCCGGTCGCCGCGAACCAGCCGTCAAAGGCGCGGTCGCTGAAGGCAGGCATGTCGGGGCGCTGACCGCCCGTCGGCAGGGGTGTCGTGGCTGACGCGGCCGGATCGGGGTGGAACATCGGCACCGCTGGAAGGCTTGCCAGCAGGCCGGGCAGAAGGTCGGCACCCTCCACCGCCGGGAACCCCGCAGCCTTGCGCGCGACGGCAGCCAGCAGCCCCGCATCGACCGACCGCAGGCGGTCGCCCGCCGCACCGCCACAGGCCGCCACGGCGGCGCGGGCCAGGCGCGCCGCCTCGGTTCCGCGTTCCGGTGACATCGCGGCCACCGCCCGCCCCAGCGCGGCGTAGAGGTCTCGCTCACCCGCCGCGAAATCCTCCGCGATCCGCCGTGCGATCCGGTCGCCGGTCATCCTTTCGGGCCGCGGATCGGGGGGCTTCCGGCCAGACGCAGGCCATACGCCTGCCATACGCGTGCCAGACCGTTAATCATCCGTTTACACCCTCCGCCGCGCCCGCAGCGCCGCCCCGATCGTGCCGTCGTCCAGATAGTCCAGTTCGCCCCCCACCGGCACGCCCTGCGCCAGCGAGGTCACCGCCACACCAGGGCCAAGCGCCTCGGCGATGTAATGCGCCGTGGTCTGCCCGTCGACCGTGGCATTCAGCGCCAGGATGACCTCCGTCACCCCCTCATCCGCCACGCGCGCCACAAGATCGGGTATCCGCAGTTCATCCGGCCCCAACCCGTCGAGCGCCGACAGCGTGCCGCCCAGCACATGATAGGTGCCCCGGAACACCCCCGCCCGCTCCATCGCCCAAAGATCGGCCACATCCTCGACCACGCAGACCTCGCCATTCGCCCGCCGTGGATCGGCGCAGATCGCGCAAAGCTCCGCCGTGCCGATGTTCCCACATCTGGTGCAATCCCGGGCGTTGATCGCGACCTGTGCCATGGCCTGCGCCAATGGGGCCATCAGCCCTTCGCGCTTCTTCAAGAGCGCCAGCACCGCCCGGCGCGCCGACCTTGGCCCAAGCCCTGGCAATCGTGCCATAAGATCAATCAGTTGCGCGATATCGCGCGGGGCTTCGTCCATGTCAGAATGGCAGTTTCATGCCCGGCGGCAGGCCCAGCCCCTCGGTCAGCTTGGCCATCTCCGACTGATGTCGCGCCGCCGCCTTGACCTGTGCATCCTTGATCGCCGCGATGATCAGATCCTCGACGATCTCCTTCTCCGAGGCCACCAGGATCGAGGGGTCGATATCCAGTCCGGTCAGGTCGCCGGTCGCCGTGCAGCGCACCTTGACCAGCCCCGCGCCGGCCTCGCCCAGTACCACGATCCGGGCCAGATCCTCTTGCGCCTGCTGCATTTTTCCCTGCAGCTCCTGTGCGGCCTTCATCATCTTGGCCATGTCGCCAAGCCCGCCCAGACCTTTCAGCATACCCGTTCTCCCGATGGTTCGCCCGGCAGGATAAGCGCCCGCGGGACCACCCTCAACCCTCCTCGAACGGGTCCCAGTCGTCATCCGCCTCGGGCAGCGCCTCGTTTGCCGCAAGGTCCGCAAGATGCCGCACCTCCAGGATCCGGGCGTCCGGAAAGGCATCAAAGACGGCGCGGATCATCGGGTTCTCGCGCAGTTCGGCATGGTCGCGCTCCCGGTCCGCCACCCGCGCCTCGGCCACCGTCAGGCCGCCGCCCGAGGACACCACCGAGACCCCCCAACGTCCGCCTGTCCAGCCCTGCAGCCGCTGCGACAGCCGCGCCGCCAGGTCGCGCGGGGCGTCGGCGGTGGGCTCGAACTCGATCCGTCCCGGGGCGTAACGTACCAGTTTCAGATGCTTTTCCACCTCGACCAGCAGCGCCACGTCCCGCCGGTCGCGGATCAGGTCCAGCACATCCTCGAACCGGCCATAGGCATGAAGCCCGGCCTCGGGCAGCACAGCCGGGGCGGCCTGCGCCACCGGTCCCCCCCCGCGCGGGGCCGAGATCGCACGCGGCGTGGCGCCAAGCGCCGCCGCCGATGTCGCCCCCCCGGCCGCTGCGGCGGCGGGCGGTGCCGCCCCCTGCAATTGCCGGATCAGCGTCTCCGGGTCGGGCAGGTCGGCCACATGGGTCAGCCGGATGATCGCCATTTCCGCCGCCATCATCGCGTTGGGCGCCAGCGACACCTCTTCCATCGCCTTCAGCAGCATCTGCCAGGCCCGATGCAGCGCACGCTTGGGCAGGGCGGCGGCCATGGTGCGGCCACGGTCGCGTTCATCCGGCGGGATGGTGGGGTCGTCGGCGGCTTCCGCGGTGATCTTGATCACCGAAATCCAGTGCGTCACCTCTGCCAGGTCGCGCAGCACCGCCATCGGATCGGCGCCGTCGGCATATTGCGCGCCAAGTTCCGACAGCGCCGCCGCCGCGTCACCCCGCATCACCATCTCGAACAGGTCGAGCACCCGGCCCCGGTCGGCCAGCCCCAGCATGGCCCGCACCTCGGCCGCGCTGATGCCCCCGGCACCATGGGAAATCGCCTGATCCATCAGGCTCATCGCATCGCGCACCGAACCCTCGGCTGCCCGTGTGATCACCGCAAGCGCATCCCGCGGCAGCTCGGCGCCCTCCGCGGCGGCGACCGAGGCGAGATGCGCCATCATCACCTCGGGCTCGATCCGCCGCAGGTCGAACCTCTGGCAGCGCGAGAGCACGGTAACCGGAACCTTGCGGATTTCGGTGGTGGCAAAGATGAACTTCACATGCGCGGGCGGTTCCTCAAGCGTCTTGAGAAGCGCGTTGAAGGCCGAGGTGGACAGCATGTGCACCTCGTCGATGATGTAGATCTTGTAGCGGGCCGACGCGGCCCGGTAGTGGACGCTGTCGATGATCTCGCGGATATCGCCCACGCCGGTGCGGCTGGCGGCGTCCATCTCCATCACGTCGACGTGGCGGCCCTCGGCAATGGCGCGGCAGGGGTCGCAAACTCCGCAGGGTTCGGTCGTGGGCCCGCCGGTGCCGTCGGGTCCGACGCAGTTCAGGCCCTTTGCGATGATCCGCGCCGTCGTGGTCTTTCCGACGCCGCGCACCCCGGTCATGATGAAGGCGTGATGGATGCGGTCAGCCGCAAACGCGTTCTTCAGCGTGCGCACCATGGCATCCTGCCCGATCAGGTCGGCGAAGGTCTGCGGGCGATACTTGCGGGCAAGAACACGGTAGGCGGTGTCGGTCATGGGATTCCCATCGTTTCGCCGACCGTAGGGGAGAGGCCGGGACAGGTCCACAGGGGTTGGACGCCAATCGGGCGCCGGCACCGCCGGTGCGCGGCTATCGCCCGTCGCCTACAACGACAAAGGGCGCCCATGCCGCCGGGTGGGCAAAGGCGGGGTCGGCGCGCAGATCGTCCATCGCCCCCGCAAGCGCGCCAGCCTGCCCGGCATCCGGGTTGTCCAGCAGCCGGCCTACCGCCCTCTGCGTCAGCCGTTCGGCGGCGGCATCGCCCACGGGCCAGTGGCTGACCAGCAGGCCACGGGCGCCCGCATAGAGAAACGCCGAGGCCAGGCCCGACAGGCCGTCCGCCCCGGGCGTGCCGTCGGCGCCCGCCGTGTTGCAGGCCGACAGGATCACCCAGTCGGCGGCCAGACGCAGGTCCAGAACCTCGGACGCGGTCAGCAGGCCGTCATCGGCGGCCGTGGGGGCGAGGGGCGGGGTAAAGGCGAGGGCGGGTTCTGCCAGCCCGGCAATCTCGCCGGCAAGCAGGCCATGGGTAGCAAAGGCCAGGATGCGCGCCCCGGTCAGATCGGCCTGCCGCACCGCTGCCTCGGTGGCCCGCGAACCGAGATGCAGCGCCGCATCGGCTGCGCCAAGCTGCCGCGCAAGACCGGAAAGCTCGCGGCGCGTGCCGGGCAGAGGGGCAAGGGCGCGCAGAGCCGCCGTGCGGGCCGTGGCACCGTCGAACGCCGCGACCGGATCGGGCGGTCGGCCCGTGCCGGTGAAATCGGGTGCGCCGAACCCCACGAAGCCCGATGCCGCAACCGTGCCGCGCGGCAGGTCGCGCAGCGAGGCCAGCGACCGCACCGAGGGCAGTGTGGCAAAGGCATGCCCGTCGGCAAGCCAGCTGGTCGCCGCAAGGGATGCCGGGTCGTCGTCGGCCCCTTCGGGTGGCGCGGTCACGAGCACCGCAAGCGGCAGCGAGGTCAGCGCACCATCCGCAACCACCAGAACCCGTGGCCGCAGGCTGGCCGCCAGCGGCGCAATCAGATCGGCGTACAAGGCATGCGCGGTGGCACGGTCGAACGGGCGGATGCGCGGGCCCGCGCTGTCGTCCAGGGCAACGGCTGCTCGGGCGGGGCCGACCGGGTCGAGATCGGCGCGCAGCCGCGCCACGCGGTCGGCCAGCGTCTGGGCAGGCAGGTCCGCGCGGTGCCATGTGGCGCCATCCGCGGTAATGGCAAAGACGAAGGTTTCCGCTGGCGCGGTCGCGAACATCAGGAGCGTCTCGTCCGGCCCGAGGCGCGATTGCACCTCTGCCACCGCCAGGGGGGCCGGCGTGACAAGCGCGGCATAGGCCGGGAACCGAGCGGCAAGATCGGATTCCGCCTCCGCGATGGCAGACTCGAGGCTATCGAGCCGGGCACGCTCGGCATCGGTATCGCCCTGCGAAAGTGCCGCCAGATAGGCGCGGTCGGCTTCTTGCCACTGGTTGACCAGATCCTGCTTTGACCGGGCAAGCGCGGCCAGTTCGCCATCCGCCGCCGCCGTGCGGGCGGCCATGCGCTGCGTGGCGCGGGATGCGGCGGTCATCGTCGCCCATTGGACCGCCCGGAATGCCTCGTCCATCAGGCCCTGCCGATCGACACCCCAGGCTGCCGAGGCAACGGGCAGCACCATGCGCCGCAGGTCGGTGCCGCCGGTCGCCGCGACGGTGGCATCCGCACCGGCACGCGCCAGGCGATCGGTGATCCCGGCAAGCGCCTGACGGGCAAGCGGCAGGGCCGCAGGGGCATTGTTCTCGGCCAGGGCGATGGAGGCGGCGATGAAGCGGGCGCCTGCGACTTCGGGGTGACCTGCGGGCAAGAGGCCCGCCAGAACCGTCTCGGCCTCTTCTGCCCGGCCAAAGGCGGTATCGCCCATCGCGGCCTCGGCGGCAGCCAGCCGCAGGGCAGCGCGCGCGGCGCGAAGCGGGTCATTTCCTTCGGTGGCGATCTCGACGGCGCGCGACAGGGCATCGCGCGCGGTCGCGGGATCGCCCGCACGCAGGATCGTCTCGCCCGTCAGCGCGAAAGAGGCGGCGAGCGCCGGGTGGTTCGGCGGCAGCGCAGCGATCCGCAGGTCGAGCGCCTGGCGCTGCGCGTCCCATGCCGCCTGCATCTGGCCCTGTGCCGCAAGCGCGGTCCCCAGGCCATCGAGCAGGTTCGCGCGGACCAGCGGCGAAAGGCCCTGCGCCAGCGTCAATGCCTCGCGGAACAGCGGTTCCGCCTCGCGTTCACGCGACTGCTGCAACAGCATAGAGGCCAGGTTGCCGATCACATTCGCGCGGTCCTGAAGTGTCCAGTCGGGATCGTCGGCGGGGATCGCGGCGCTGCGGGCGGCAGCCTCACGATAGCCCAGTTCGGCGCGCTCCGGGCGCCCTGCGAGCGATTCGACCCGTCCAAGGGCGACAAAGACCCGCGCCGCGTTGGCAGGCGAGAGGTCGGGCAGCAGGGGTTCCAGCTGGCCCATGAGTTCGGCAGCGCCCGCGTGGTCGCCGGTCTCTGCCGTCATGACGGCCAGACCGGTGAAATCGGCGACCAGGCGCGCATTGTCGGCCGCTGGATCATTGAGCGTCAGGATGACGGCGGCCTCGATCTCTGCCCGCGCCTCGGGGATGCGATCAAGGTCGCGCAGGATCGACGAGAGCAGCCGGTGCGTCGACGCGACGGCCGTTGTGGCGCCGCCATTCTCGAGCCGCAGGCGCAAGACCTCGCGCGCCGTCTCCTCTGCGTCCTGCAGCCGCCCCCGATCGGCGCGGACTGCAGCAAGGTTGTGCAGCGCCGCTGCGCGGGTAAGCGGCTCGTCCGGCAGTTCGCGGTCAATCAGCGAAAGCGTCTCGGCATAGCCCGCCTCGGCCCCTGCCAGATCGCCGGCCGCATGCAGCGCATTGGCGGCGACGGTCATTTCCCACAGGCGGGTGTAGGCCTGTTCCTGTGCCTTC
Organism: Paracoccaceae bacterium; assembly: GCA_019454225.1. NCBI lineage: Bacteria > Pseudomonadati > Pseudomonadota > Alphaproteobacteria > Rhodobacterales > Paracoccaceae > Paracoccaceae bacterium. Next base: position 334,478 of record CP075370.1, read on the forward strand.
GTCATTTCCTGCGCGGCGGCAGGGGTGGCAAGGACCAGCGTCAGGACAAGGGCGCGCAGCATGACGCGATGCTATCCGCGCGCCGCGTTCCGGCAAGTGACAAATCCGGTGCATTGGGTGAGAGGCTGGACAACGACCCAAGTGGGGCTCGTTACGGCTGCTTCCTTCCGGACCTGACCGGGTTGGCGAGGCACCTGCCCGCGCCAACCTCTCGGATGCGCACATAGTCGGGCGCAGCGGGATTCGCAAGTGTCAGCCGTGCAGGTGATCGGGCAAGCGGCGCAACACGTCCGACTGGCGGCGCGCGCGCGCCAATGTCCAGCCGCCTTCGATCATGATCAGCAGCGTTTCTGCCTTCGCCTCGGGCGCAGCCTGATGCAGGCGGCGCGCGTGGCCGGCCAACGCACCCGCAAGGCGGGTGAACACGGCGTCGGCATGGGCGCGAAAGGCGTCGCTGTCGGGGCCGTCGAACAGCAGTGCCGAAATCGGGCAGGCATTGGCCGATTCGGCCAGATCGAACAGTTTGGCAAGCTTGTGGCAGAGCGTGGAGATGCCATGGCGCCAGTCGACAGCTGCTCCGAAGGCATCGTCGATGATCCGGATCAAAAGATCGGCTGTCCAGTCTGCGGCAGCACGGGCCAGATCGGACTTCCCCTCTGGAAAGTGGTGGTAGAGCGAACCCTTGGGCGCATTCGCAACCGCGAGGATCTCGGCCACGCCGGTCGCGTGATAGCCCTGCCGCCGGAACAGCAGCGCGGCGGCCTCGGTCAGGCGCTCGCGGGTGGGGCGATCGTCGGTATCGTGGGTCATCCGCGGGTGATAGCGGAAGATGCGGCGGGACGCTAGACTGATCGGTCTAGACATGGTATGGACCGATCGGTCTAGTGCGGGAACTGCCATGAGCATCGAACAACCCATCCATTCCGCGACGCCGGTGGTCGACACCGTGCGCATCACCGCCGATGGTGCCCTGCTGACCGGGCACCTGTACCGCCCGGCCGGGCGCCCCCGCGCGGCGGTGGTGATCCACGGGGCGACTGCGGTGCCCATGGGGTTCTACCGCGCCTTTGCCGAATGGCTGGCCGCCGAACGGTCGCTGGCGGTCCTGACCTACGACTACCGGGGTTTTGGCGCCTCGGCCCGGGGGCCGATGGCACGGTCGTCGGCGACAATGGCGGACTGGGGCCTGCGCGATCAGGCCGCGGCGCTGTCGGCAGTCAGGCGGCTGGTCCCCGGGGTTCCGGCATGGGTCATCGGGCATTCGCTGGGCGGGCTGATGCTGGGGTATCATCCGGCCATGGAGGGGGTCGAACGCACCATCCTCGTGGGGGCGGGCCTGGTAAGCCTGGCCGACCATCCGCCGGCTTTCCGGGCAAAGGCATGGGCGTTCTGGCACCTGATGCCGCCGCTGGTGCGCGCGATGGGCCATCTGCCCGGTTGGGCTGGCCTCGGCACGCCGATCCCGAAAGGCGTCTATGCCGACTGGCGCCGCTGGTGCCTGGCCGGGGGATTCCACCTGTCGGACGTGGGCACGCGGCTGCCGCTTCCCGATCCGGCAGCGGTCGGCGGCACGATGCGGGTCGTTGCGGTTGAGGATGACGCCTGGGCGCCGCCCGCGGCGGTCTGGCGCGCGATGGCCCTTTACCCGCGCGCGATGAAGCGGCAGGTCGTGTTGCGCGGGCGGGATTTCGGGTTGCAGCAGATCGGGCACCTGGGCGTCTTCGCGCGGCGCAACGCGGCGGTCTGGCCGCGGCTGATCGATTAGGCGCGGCGTGATTGCGCGGCGCTGCGCCGGTCGCTAGCCTCCGCCCGAAGCGGCGGAGGGCATGGACATGGCACGGCTGACACGGATCGAATGGCCGGATTTCGGCGCGCCCGACGTGCCGCCGGAACCGGCGCTTTCCGAATACCGCGAACGGCTGTCGGCAGTACGGACGGCGATGGCCGCGCGGGGCCAGACGGCGCTTGTCGTCTATGGCGACCGCGAGCATGTGGCGAACCTGCACTGGCTGACAGGCTTCGACCCCCGGTTCGAAGAGGCGGTGATGGTGATCACGGCTGCGGACGCCGTTCTGATCGCAGGCAATGAATGCCTGGCCTACACAGGTGTTTCGCCACTCGTGGCCGCAGGCGACGTGCAGCCAGTGCTTTGCGCGACGCTGTCCCTGCCGTCACAGCCACGCGGCGGCGCGCGGATCGCGGATCTTCTCGCGCAGGCGATACCCGCCGGCGCAAGGGTCGGCGCTGCCGGATGGAAATGGTTCAGCGGCGAGGAATGCGATGACCCCACGGTCACGCTGGACCTGCCCGCCTTCCTTGCCGATCCGCTGCGCGCCCATGCCGGGCGGGTCGAGAATGCGACCGACCTGTTCATGCATCCCGGCCACGGCCTGCGTGCGCGGGTCGATGCGGCCGGGATCGCGCGGCTGGAGTTTGCCAACCACATGGCAGCGGCGGCACTGCGGCGCATGGCCTTTGCCCTGCGTGAGGGAATGACCGATTTCGACTGTGTGCAGGCGGCCGGCGTCGGTGGCCTGCCGCTGTCGTGCCACATGACCTTTGCCACCGGATCAAGGGCGGACATGGGGCTTTCGGGTCCGACCGGGCAGGTCCTGCGGGCCGGATCGCCGATCAGCTTCAACATCGCGCATTGGGGATCGAACATCTGCCGCGCAGGCTGGCTGGCGCGGGGCAGCGACGACCTGCCGGAAGCCGCCCGAGACTATGCCGCGGCCTTCGTCTTTCCCTATGTCGCGGCCATGTCCGGCTGGTGCGCCCTGATGCGGCCGGGCGTGACGGGAGGGCAGGTCTGGGCGGCGATGCAAGAGACGTTGCCGTTCGACCAGTTCGGGGTGTTCCTGAATCCCGGGCATCTGATCGGCCTTGACGAATGGATGAGTTCGCCCATCGCCGAGGGATCCTCTGAACCGCTCGCGTCAGGCATGGCCATGCAGATGGACGTGATTCCCGGGCACCCGGTGTATGGTTCGACCCGGATGGAGGATGGCTATGTCGTCGCGGACGATGCCTTGCGGGCCGATCTTGCGGCGCGCTTCCCTGCGGTGGCGGCGCGCTGTGCGGCAAGGGCCGCGTTCATGCGGGAGGTCATCGGGATGCGGGTGCCCGACAGTCTGCTGCCTCTGGCCGACACCTGCGGGATCGTGGCGCCCTGGATGCTGGACCCCGGGCTGGTCGTGACGCTCAGATAAGCCCCGCAGCGCGGGCGCCCGACAGAAGGTCAGGTGCCACATGATGCGCATGCCGCCCCTCGGTCGGCAGCAGATCGGGCACCTGCACCACGGTGAACCCTGCCGCATGGGCACTGGCGGCGCCGGTATCGCTGTCCTCGAAGGCCAGGCAGCGCGCAGGGTCGGCACCCAGCAGCGCCGCGGCGCGGAGGTAGGCATCGGGTGCGGGTTTGGGCCGCGCCACATCGTCGAACGTCACGACATGCGGGAAGTGGCGCGCAAGGTCCGTCAGCGCCAGCTTGCGCCGCGCGGCTTCGGCCTGTGACGAGGTGGCAATGGCACGGGGCTGCGGAAAGGCCGCGAGAAGCTCGGCCACCCCGGGTTTCAGCGGAATGCCTTTCGCCTGCCGCGCACGCACCTCGACGGTCCAGGACGCGGCAAAGGCCACAAGGTCCATGGCCGGAAAGGCCGCGCGGATGCGGGCGGCACCGGTCAAGTCATCGACCCCGACCAGGCTGTGCAGAAAGGTCGGATCCACCGCGATGCCCTGCGCCGAAAAGGCCGCGATGCCCGCAGCGTGGGTGATCGCCTCGGTATCCAGAAGCGTCCCGTCAAGATCGAAAACCACCGCGTGCCAGATCATCCGGCCACCTCGCGGTCGCAGACAAAGCGGCCAAAGGCACCCCGGCAGGTGGCGGTGCGCCCGAATCCCTCGACCGTGGCGCGGGTCACAAAGATACCCTCCTCGAAGGTCACATCCAGCGTGTCGCGCACCAGCGACACACAGTCGGTGGGGCGCATCTTGCAGGCCGCAAGGGCAATCGTGGGCAACGGCGCACCCGATGCATCGAGGTCGGTGTTGGCCACGCGCTCGCGGATGGCCGCATCCAGCATGGCATCGAATTCGGCCGGACCGGGCCGCGTCAGCGCCGCGACAATCGCCAGCAGGACGATCACGATCAGGGCAAGGCGGATCAGGCGCATCGGCGGCTCCGGCAGGGTCGGGGCCTCATTGCCCCGCCGGGGCGGGATTGTCCATCACGCAGCCCGTCGTTCGGCCCATCCGGCGAAGATGCGTTCCAGTGCCACGACGGCGTAGTACAGCACGATCCCCAGAAAGGCCAAGGCGATCAGGACGGCAAACATCAGCGGATAGTCACCGTTCGTCTCTCCCGACTTGAAAAGGGCGCCAAGGCCACGGCTGTGGGGCGACACGATCTCGACGAGATTGGTTCCGATGAAGGCCAGTGTGACCGATACCTTCAGCGCACCGAAGAACTCCGGCAGCGTCTTCGGCAGGGCGATCTTGCGAAAGATCGTGATCCTGGACGCGCCAAGCGCGCGCAGGATGTCACGGTATTCGGGCTCCAGCGTGGACAGGCCGATGCCGACCGACACCGCGATCGGAAAGAACGAGATCAGGAACGCCATCAGCACGGTGTTGAAATCGTGCTGCCCGATGAAGATCAGCGCGATCACCGGCACCAGGGTGGCCTTGGGGATGGCGTTGAAGCCCACCAGCAGGGGGTAAAGCGCATCGCGTACGACGCGCGAGAATCCCATCGCCATGCCAAGCAGGGTGCCAACCACCACGGCAATCCCGAGCCCTGCCACCGTGCGCCACAGCGTCTGCCAGCCCATCTCGAGGAACAGCCAGCGGAACCGCCAGAATGCCGGCGGCAGATCCGATGGCGAGGCCATCTTGTAGTTCGGCCAGTTGTTCACCCAGACGATCCATTCCCAGAAGCACAGGAACGCAATGACAGCGGCAAGCGGGACGGCGATCTGCCTCAACATCAGTGCGCCACCCCCGCGCGTCCCTGCGCGATGCTGATCTGGCTGCGGAGCGTGTGCAGCATGGCGGCGGCCTCGGGTGTGTAGAGGCTGTCGATGGTGCGATCGGCCGGCAAGGTCACGTCAAGCACATGCTGCGTGGTGGCCGGGCGGCCCGAAAGCACAATCACCTGATCGCCCAGGAACACGCTCTCGCGCAGGTCATGGGTGATCAGCACGCAGGTGAAGGGTTCCTTCGCCCGCAGGTCGCGCATCGTCTGCCACAGATCCTCGCGCGTGAAGGCATCGAGCGCGCCAAAGGGCTCGTCCATGATCAGCACCTCGGGCTTGTGGACGATGGCACGGCAAAGGCTGGCGCGTTGCCGCATTCCGCCCGACAGTTCCGACGGGCGCTTCTCCTCGAACCCTGTCAGGCCGACAAGCGCCAGCAGCTCCTCTGCCCGGGCCACCCGCATGGCGCGCGACATCGAAGGCGCAACAATTTCCAGCGGCAGGATGACGTTCTGCAGGATGGTGCGCCATTCCAGCAGGACGGGGTTCTGGAACGCCATCCCGACGGTCTTGCGCGGGGATTTCACGATCTGGCCGTGCAACCAGACCTCGCCGCGATCCGGCTTCATCAGGCCCGCGACCAGCCGGGTCAGCGTGGACTTGCCACAGCCCGAAGGCCCGACGACGGCGGCAAACTCGCCCTCGGGTATCGCAAGGTTCAGGTTGTCCAGCACCGGCAGCGGACCGGCCTGCGTGCGGTAGGCGTGGGTCACGCCCTTGATCTCGATGAGGTTCGTCATGCGGATGGCACCGGCCCTGCAACCGCGCCGCCCCGGTCCGGGGCGGCGCGCGCTATCATTGCAGCATCAGGCTGCCATCCTTCGGCAGGTAGGCATCGGTGAAGTACTTCGACGCATCGGGCTCGGTCTTGAATTCATAGACCGTCTTTGTCTGCTCGATCGCCGTGGCCATGCGCGCCGGGTCCACCCCGCCCATTCCGTTTGCCTTGACATGGTCGGTCAGCACGTTGTCGGCCACCGACATGGCCAGCCGCTCGGTCTCAAGCGCCTTGTCGGCCGCCGGGTTGCGCTTGATCAGCGCGTCGACGGCCGCATCCGGACTGGCGATCGCGTCCTTCCAGCCCTTCGCCACCGCACGCAGGAACCCCTCGATCACCGCGGGGTTCTGGGCAGCATATTCCGCGTTCGCGATGATCGCGTTGCCATAGAGTGCCACGCCGTGATCCGCCATCAGGACGACCGAGAGGTCATCCTCGGGCACGCCCAGGCGTTTCAGGTTCAGCGTCGACGAGAACGAGAACCCGGTGACCGCGGCAACCTTGCCTTCGGCGAGCATGGGTTCGCGGGTGGGGAAACCGACAGGCTCCACGGTCACGGTGGACATGTCGATGCCATTCGCGGCGGCAAAGATCGGGAACTGTGCCCAGGCACCGTCCGGCGGGGGGGCGCCCAGAATCTTGCCCTCGATATCCTTGGGCCCCTCGATCCCCAGCGACTTGCGCCCGACCATCGCGAAGGGCGGCTTGTCATAGACCATCATGACCGCGATCACCGGGGCGTCGGGATTCTGGTCAAGGAACTTCATCAGGCTGTTGATGTCGGCAAAGCCGACCGGGAACGCCCCCGTCGCGACCTTGGGAATCGCATCGAGCGAACCGGCCCCCTCAAGGATTTCGACGGTCAGGCCCTCGGCCTCGAAGTGACCGTTGTCGATCGACAGGAAGTAGGGCGCTGACGGGCCCTCGAACTTCCAGTCAAGCGCGAAGGGCAGATTGGTCTGGGCGGCAGCCGGAAGCGCAGCAAGAGCGAAGGTGGCGGTGAACAGGTGACGCAGGAACATCGTTTCCTCCTTGGGCAGCGGTGCAGTTACCGCGCGACGCATGCGAGTGTTGCCGTGTCGGTGGGTCCGGGCCACGACTCTTGTTCTGTGCCATCGCGTCGCCCGCAACGACCGCCCAAGAAAGGCACAGCTTGGGGGAAGAATGCACGAAAAATCGGCAGCCTTCGGGTTCAGCCTGCGTCAGCGGTCAGCCGCATCAGGGCAAAGCCACGGTCATCCTGCCCGAGGGGCTCGGCCACCAGGCCTGATCCGGCCAGATCGGCCGGGTCAGCCGCGGGCGAGGTCTGCAGCAGCGCCGAAGTTCCTGGCGGCAGGTGGAGGCGCCAGTTCCGTTCGGTCCGGATCCGCAGCGCGCCACCCGACTGCGCCCATGCGACAAGCGCGCCTTCGCCGGTCGTGGCATCACCCAGGACTGCGCGCGGGCCCTCTGCCGCCGAAAGGCGCGGCCAGGTCGCGATCCGGAAGTTGCTGGTGACGATCACGAACCGGTCCGCCTGACCAACCGGGCGCCCCAGATGGCGCAGATCGCGAATGCGGTGCGCCTGCGGATCGACCAGTTCGCCGCTCACGTCATAGCGGGCCGGCGCCGTGGGGTCGATGACATAGGACAGGTCCGCGATCGCGTCGAAGTTGTAGCCCGGGAACCGATGGTCGATCAGCGGCTGGTTCGCGATGCCGGGCCGGATCTGAAGGAAGACGGCGGCCGCCCGTTCGAGCCATTCCACAAGCCCCGCACCGGTGACCTGCAGCGCCCGAAGCCGATTCGGGAACGGGTAGAGATCCGCAAGGTTCCTGCGGGCAACCGGACCGGCAGGAATGTCGGTGAAATGGTCGGGTCCGCCACGCCCCCCTGCCTTGAACGGCGCCGCCGCAGCCAGCAGCGGCAGGTCTTCCCATGGCGTGCCGCGCATCTGCGGTGCGATGTGGTGAACCTGCGCGGCGGCCACGGCGCGCATCGCCGCCGTGTCGGAGACAAGCGCGAAATGCGTCGTCAGGCGCTGCCAGGTGTGCCCCAGCGTCTCGCGCATGGCCGACAGGGTGGCGGCGTGGTCGGCGGCGGCGGCCGCCAGCACCCGTTCGCAACTGTCCACCGTGGCAGCGGCAACCGGGCTGCCCCTTCCGGCTGGCCGGAACACGGGGTGAACAGCGCAATGCGCGCCGGTGACGCGCCAGCCGCCCCGGTCGTGTGTCAGTGACAGGTCAATCACACCCAGATGCGATCCGTAGGCGCCGGGCATCACGGCTGGCGTGCCGTTCAGCAGGCCCCGGGCCGGATCGACCCCGGGCTGTTCGGCGAAACCCGGCGAGGGAAAAACCATGTGCGAATGGCCCGCAATGATCGCATCGACCCCTGTCAGGGCACCGAGCGCCGTGGCCGCATCCTCCATTCCCGGCTTCGGATCGGCGGCGCCGATCCCGGCATGGGCAAGGGCGACGACGATGTCCGCCCCGGCGGCGCGCAGGCGGGGCACCCAGTCACGCGCGGTGGCCAGAATGTCCCGGGTCTCCACCCGCCCGGCAAGGACCTCACTGTCCCATTGCATCGTCTGGGGGGGAAGGAAGCCGATGACGCCGATGCGCAGCCGCGCGGACCGGCCGTCGGGCGCCGCCAGATCGCGTTCGACCAGGACGAAGGGCGGAACAAGATGGCCTGGAGCCTCTGCGGGGTCGACCAGGAAGGTATTGGCCGAGATCACCGGGAAGGCCGCATCGGCAAGCACCCGTCGAAGATAGGACAGGCCATGGTTGAACTCGTGATTGCCCAGCGTCACGGCGTCATAGCCAAGCCCGTTCATCGCGGCGATCACCGGATGCACCCGTTCCGGACCGTCCGGCAGGACAGGAAGCCGGTCCGCAATCGGGCAACCCAGAAGGAAATCGCCATTGTCGAGCAGGATGGTCGTCGCCCCGACGCGGAATCGGTCGATCAGCCGCGCCGTACGGGCGAGACCCACGGCATCGTTCGGGCGGTCCGCATGATAGTCCCACGGATAGACATGCGCATGCAGGTCCGAGGTTGCCAGTATCCGCAGCCGGAAGGCAGAATCGTCCAGCACCGGCAGGCCGATTGCGCCCGTCATGCTGCGCGGCATCCGATCATGTGCACCCCGACGTTCTGCCCTCAAATCAGCGCGCAGGCGCGGCGTTCTGATTTTTACAATACAGACATTAGGTTGTTTTGCCTCGGGCGCCATTGGACGGGCACGGATTTGATGGTCTTTTCACCATATGGTTGCATTTCGGACAACGCCGGTCCTGCACGCGCCGCCAGTCTTTCGCCGCCGCCCTGCGCATGGCATCAGGGGCCGGGACAGGACGGGAGGATCGCGTGGACGGTTTCGCCTTCGGGACATCGGGGCTGGACAGGGCGGCGCAGCTGCGCGGCGATCCCGAGGCGCTTGCGGCGCGACTTGCGGATGGCCGGATCCTGCCGATCTGGCGCGGCAAACCACTGATCGACAGGAGCACGGGGCTGGGCTGGCTGGAAGCCGGACATCCGGCGCTGACGCAGGGCGGACCGCCGGTGTTCCTCGGGCTTGACGAGGGGGTCGCGCGATTTGCGCAGGACATCTCGGACTGGTCGCCCGAAGCCGGTGCAGAGGCTGTTCAGGCCGGGTTCTTCGATGCCAGCGAACAACATCACCCCGCGCTGCCACCCGAACAGGTCTTTGCCGAACTGCGGGGCATGATGCTGCGGCTGACCCCGCGCGAGGGCGAACTCGCGGCCACCGCGAAGGCCGTGCTGGGCTGGCATCGCAGCCACGGATTCTGCGCGGTTTGCGGCGCGCGGTCGGAACCGGTTCAGGGCGGCTGGCAGCGGCGCTGCACCGCCTGCGGGGCGAACCACTTTCCGCGCACCGACCCGGTCGTGATCATGCTGGTCATCCATGGCAACCGCGCACTGATGGGCCGGTCGCCCGGCTGGCCGCAGGGCATGTACTCCTGCCTCGCGGGCTTCGTGGAACCGGGCGAGACGATCGAGGCCGCGGTGCGGCGCGAGGTGGTCGAGGAAACCGGCGTCACCATCGGCCGGGTGCGGTACGCCGCCAGCCAGCCCTGGCCGTTCCCGGCCTCGCTGATGATCGGCTGCGTGGCGCAGGCGCTGACCGAGACGCTGACGCCCGATCCGGCCGAAATCGAGGATGCCCGGTGGATCGGGCGCGAGGAAATGGTCGAGGTGATGGCCGGCCGGCATTCCGACGTGCGGCCGGCTCGTCGCGGCGCGATCGCACATGCGCTGATTTCGGCGTGGCTTGCGGATCGGCTGGATTGACGGCACCTTGCGGCACGGAAAGCGCGGAACGGGCGGGCAACGCCCGGCCACAGGCAAGGTCAGGACATGAAACTCAGCACGCGCGAGGATATCGAGGCGCCCATCGGCTTTGTCTATGCGGCGCTTGCGGATGCCGACCACTGGGAACGTGCCGCGCTGCGCCGGGGCGCCGAGGTGCGGCGCTTGGACACCGCGCCCGTTCCGGGCCCGGGCAGCACATGGGAGGTGGGCTTTGCCTATCGCGGCCGCCCGATGAAGGTGAACCTGCGGGTTGCAGACCTGCAGCCGCCCACCCGCATGGAGTTCGCGGGAACCGGCGACATGGTGCAGGGAACCCTGTCGGTCGATCTGGTCGAAATGGGGCCAAAGCGCACCCGCATCGTCGTCGGTGTCGAGATCAAGCCGCAGACGCTGGCGGCGCGCCTGTTCCTTCAGACCCTGAAACTGGCGCGAAAGCGGGTGGAGCAGCGATTCGAGATGCGGATGGGCCAACTGGCCGCCACGGTGCAGGAACGCTATCGCCAGAGCCGCCCGCGCTGACACCGCCCGTCAGGCACGGCGCGGATCGGCCGGATAGACGCCAAGGATCGTGCGTTCCGAGGTGAAGAACGTCAGTTCGTCGAGCGCCCGCTGCACCGGCGCGTCTTCGGGGTGGCCCTCGATATCGGCATAGAACTCGGTCGCGGTGAACGATCCACCGACCATGTAGCTTTCCAGCTTGGTCATGTTGACGCCGTTGGTGGCAAAACCGCCGAGCGCCTTGTAGAGCGCGGCAGGAATGTTGCGGACGCGGAAGGTGAAGGTGGTGACCATCTTGCCGGGTCCGCGCCGCGTGAAGTCGGGCGTCCGCGACATGACAAGGAACCGGGTGGTGTTGTTCGACTGGTCCTCGATCTGTCGGGCAAGAACGTCGAGACCGTAGATCTCCCCCGCGAGTTCCGACGCAAGGGCGCCAAGCGTGGGATCGCCCCGTTCCGCAACCACCTTGGCCGATCCGGCCGTATCGGCGCCCGTGACAGCGCGCAGACCGTGTTCCTTCAGGAAGCCCCGGCACTGGCCCAGCAGAACCGTATGGCTCATCGCCGCCTTCACGTCGCCGATCGGGGTGCCGCGAATGCCAAGCAGGTTGATGTGGACGCGCACGAATGCCTCGTCCACGATGTAGAGGCCAGAGCCGGGCAGAAGGGAATGGATGTCGGCAACCCGGCCATAGGTCGAATTCTCGACCGGCAGCATGGCCAGGTCGGTCTCGCCCGATCTGCAGGCTTCGATTGCGTCCTCGAAGGTGCGGCATGGCACGGCCTCCATCCCGGGACGCGCCTCGCGGCAGGCCTGGTGGGAATAGGCGCCCAGTTCGCCCTGGAATGCGATGCGGCGGGTTTCTGGGGCGGTCATCTGGGGCCTCGTCGGGTGGATCAGGGCAGAAGGGCAATCGGTCGCGGCACTACACCTTGAACCCGGAGGGTGGAAGCGGGTAGAAGCGCGCGGGAATTGACGCAAGGCAGGGCGCGACATGTTCGACACGATGACGGTGACCAAGGTTCTGGGTGCAACCTGCGGCTCGCTTCTGGTGTTCCTGCTGGGCGCCTGGGCGGCCGAGACGATCTATCACGTAGGCGGTGACGGCCATGGCGAGGTGACGCAGGCCTATGTCATCGACACGGGCGTTGAGGAAACCGACGCCGCTCCGGCGGAAACGGTGGACTTTGACGCGCTTCTCGCCGCCGCCGATGTCGGCGCGGGCGAGCGGGCGTTCTCGAAGTGCCGCGCATGCCACAAGATGGACGGCACCGATGGAACCGGGCCGCACCTGAACGGCATCGTCAACAAGGCCAAGGCCGCATCGGCGGGCTTTGCCTATTCGGCGGTTCTGGCCGGGATGTCGGCGGACACCTGGACGCCGGAGAACCTGGATGCCTTCCTGACCAACCCGCGCGGCTATGCGCCCGGCACCAAGATGAGCTTTGCCGGCCTGCCGAACCCGACCGAACGGGCGAACCTGATCGCCTGGCTGGCCACCAGCCAGTAATCCTGCCGACCAGCACCACCGATGGCCTGCATTCATGACCTGAATGCAGGCCTTTCCCGTGCGCGCCGCTTGCAGCAGGCCAGAAAACCGGCACGCGGGGCCGCATCCGCTCAAATTCGCGCAATCGTGGCTTGAGGCATCGACAGCGCGCGCTTACGCATCATCATTGCGGAGCGGCAGCGGAAACGCGAGGAGGCGGCGGATGGCGGACAGGCAAGGCGCGGTGCGTGTGATGACGGCAGACGGCGCGGCAAGACGCATCTGTCTTGCGACCGGCCTCGGGCTTGCGCTGATCGGTGCTTCGGCGACGCTGGCACGCGGACAGGACCTGACCGTTTCGCATGGCTATTCGAGCTTTGGTGAACTCAGGTACCCCGCCGACTTCCCGCACCTTGACTATGTGAACCCCGACGCACCGAAGGGCGGAGAGATCTCGATCTGGAGCCAGGGGAACTTCGACAGCTTCAACCAGTATGCCCGCGAGGGCGTGCCGGCGGCGCTGAACACCATCGGCTCGGAATCGATCCTGACCAGCACCGCCGACGATCCCTATGGCGCCTACTGCTTTCTCTGCACGACACTGGAATACCCTGCCGACCTGTCCTTCGTGACCTTCAACCTGCGCGATGACGTGCGGTTTTCCGATGGTTCGCCGATGACGGCCGATGACGTGGCCTACAGCTTCGACCTGTTCCAGACCCAGGGCATTCCCGAATACCGCCGGATCGTCGAGGGCTTCATCGACGCGGTCGAGGTCGAAGGCCCCTACCGGATCACCTTCCGCTTCAACGCCGAGGCGCCGGTACGCGACCGGGTGGGTTTTGCCGGAGGAACGCCCGTATTCTCGAAGGCCTGGTTCGAAAGCACCGGCACGCGCCTTGACCGGTCGTCGCAGCGGCCCTTCATGTCGACCGGCGCCTATGTGCTGGACAGCTTCGACTTCAACCGCCAGGTCATCTACGCCCGGAACCCCGACTACTGGGGCAATGACATTCCGTTCAGCCGAGGCCGCAACAATTTCGACCGCATCCGAGTGGAGTACTTTGCCGACAGCAACGCGGCTTTCGAGGGGTTCAAGGCGGGCATCTATACCTTCCGCACTGAAAATTCCGCTCAGGACTGGGCCACGGGATACAACTTTCCCGCGATCCAGCGTGGCTGGGTAGTGAAGAAGGGTATTCCGTCGGGTGATGTCGCGACACGCCTGTCCTGGGTCTTCAACCTCGACCGCCCGCGCTGGCAGGACCCCCGGCTGCGCCGTGCCATCGCGACAATGTTCAACTTCGAATGGTCGAACGCCTCGCTCTACTACGATCTCTACAAGCGTCCGGTGTCGTTCTGGTCGGGCACCGATCTTGCAGCGACCGGTGTTCCCGGCCCGGAAGAAGCCGCGCTGCTGCAACCGCTGGTGGCCGAGGGACTGCTGCCCGAAAGCATCCTGACGGATGAAGCCGCGGTGCCGCCGGTGCATGAGCCGGGCGCAAACCTGCCTCCGCGCGCAGCGCGCCGCACCGCTGGCGCGCTTCTGGACGAAGCCGGCTGGCCGGCTGGAAACGACGGCATTCGGCGGAACGCCGCGGGCGAGGTCCTGACGCTGCGGATCATCCAGTTCAACCCGCTGTTCAACCGTGTGGTGAACCCGTTCATCGAGAACCTGAAGGAACTGGGCATCGACGCCAGCATGCAGCTTCTGGACACGGCGGCCTATGTCGAGCGTCGCCGCCGGGGCGACTTCGACATGACCTATCAGGGTTTCGACATGCCGTTCGAGCCCTCGATCGGGCTGGAGCAGTGGTTCGCGTCGAAGACGGCCGATGACAGTTCGCGCAACCTGATGCGGCTGCGCAATCCGGCGGTGGACCGGCTGATCCGCAACGTGATCGACGCCGAGACGCTTGATGGACTCAAGACGGCGGTGCGGGCGGTGGACCGGGTGCTGCGCACCATCGAGTTTGACATCCCGATCTACTACAACCCCGATACCTGGGTCGCCTACTACGACATGTACCGCCACCCGGAGCCGCTGCCGCCGCTGGCGGTCGGGCAACTCGACTTCTGGTGGTTCGACGCCGAGGCCGCGGCGCGGCTGCGCGCCGCCGGCGCGTTCTGATCCCGGGGCGGGGCTTTGGGCGCCTACATCCTGCGCAGGCTGATGCTGGTGATCCCGACGGTGTTCGGGATCATGCTGATCAACTTCACGCTCACCCAGTTCGTGCCGGGCGGGCCGATCGAGCAGATCATCGCGCGGATGGAAGGCTCCGGCGACGTGTTCGCGGGCATCTCGGGCGGGGGCGACGGGTTGCCGATGGGCGACCAGGGCGCAGGCAGCGGCGGCGCGAACGACCGTTACCTGGGCTCGCGTGGCCTGCCGCCCGACTTCATCGCCGAGCTGGAACGCGAATTCGGCTTCGACAAGCCGCCGGCCGAGCGCTTCCTGAACATGATGTGGAACTACATCCGCCTCGACTTCGGCGACAGCTATTTCCGGTCGATCTCGGTTCTGGACCTCGTGCTGGAAAAGATGCCCGTCTCGATCACGCTTGGCCTTTGGTCGACGCTGATCGCCTATCTGGTCTCGATCCCGCTGGGCATCCGCAAGGCGGTTCGCGACGGCACGCCCTTCGACACCTGGACCAGCGGGGCGATCATCGTGGGTTATGCCATTCCCGGGTTCCTGTTCGCCATCCTGCTGCTCGTCCTGTTCGCGGGCGGTTCCTATCTGCGCTGGTTCCCGCTGCGTGGCCTGACAAGCGACAACTGGGAAACGCTCAGCTTGGGCGGAAAGATCGTGGACTACCTGTGGCACATCACGCTGCCGGTGATCGCCTCGACCATATCATCCTTTGCGACACTGACACTGCTCACCAAGAATTCGTTCCTGGACGAGATCAAGAAGCAATACGTCGTCACCGCCCGCGCCAAGGGCCTGACCGAGTCGCGGGTTCTGTATGGCCATGTCTTCCGCAATGCCATGCTGATCGTCATCGCCAGCTTTCCGGCGGTCTTCGTCAGCGTGTTCTTCGGCGGGTCCGTGATCATCGAGACGATATTCTCGCTCGACGGGCTGGGCCGGCTGGGGTTCGAGGCGGCGGTGTCGCGCGACTACCCGGTGATCTTCGGCACCCTGTTCGTCTTTGGCCTGATGGGCCTGCTCATGGGGATCCTGTCGGACCTGATGTATGTCTGGATCGACCCGCGCATCGACTTCGAGCGGAGGGGCTAGGTGATCCGCCTGTCGCCGCTCAATCAGCGCCGCTGGCGCAACTTCCGGGCCAACCGCCGCGCCTTCTGGTCATTGTGGATTTTCTCGGTGCTGTTCGGCCTGTCGCTCTGCGCCGAGCTGATCGCCAACGACAAGCCGCTGCTCGTCCGGTATCAGGGCGAATTCTACACGCCGATCTTCCGGTTCTATCCGGAAACCGCCTTCGGCGGCGATTTCCGCACCGAGGCGAAATACAAGGATCCCGAAGTGCAATGCCTGATCCGTTCCGGCGGGGTCGAGGCCTGCCTGGACGACCCCGCGGGCACCACTGCGGCGATCGCCGCCGGACAGGTCGAGGGCGTCACGCCGGGCTGGATTGTCTGGCCGCCGATCCCGGCGAAGTACAACACGATCAACGACATCGGGCGCGCCGCACCGTCGCCGCCGGACCCGACGCATATCCTTGGCACCGACGACACCGCGCGCGACGTGGCCGCGCGCGTCATCTATGGCTTCCGCACCTCGGTCAGCTTCGCGCTGATCGTGACGGCGCTGACATCGCTGATCGGTGTCGCGGCCGGGGCGGTGCAGGGCTATTTCGGCGGTCTTGTGGACCTGTTCTTCCAGCGGGTGATCGAGTTGTGGGGTGCGACCCCGAGCCTTTACATCATCATCATCGTGGCGGCGGTGATCCCGATGAACTTCTGGCTGCTGGTCGGCCTGTCGGTGTTCTTCGGCTGGACCGCGCTCGTGGGCGTTGTCAGGGCCGAGTTCCTGCGGGCGCGAAACTTCGAATATGTGCGGGCGGCGCGGGCGCTAGGGGTCAGTGACCGGGTCATCATGTTCCGCCACGTCCTGCCGAACGCCATGGTCGCCACGCTGACCCTGCTGCCCTTCATCATCACAGGTGCCATCGCGTCGCTGGCCGCGCTCGATTTTCTCGGCTTCGGTCTGCCGTCCTCGGCACCGTCGCTTGGGGAGCTGACGCTTCAGGCCAAGCAGAACCTGCAGGCACCCTGGCTTGCCTTTGCCGCCTTCTTTACCTTTGCGATCATGCTGTCGCTGCTGGTGTTCATCTTCGAGGGCGTCCGCGACGCCTTTGACCCGCGAAAGACATTCAGGTGACCGGCCAGGATCACGTTCTTCGGGTTTGCGACCTGACGGTGCGCTTCCGCCAGGACGGCCGCGTGACCGAGGCGGTCCGCAGTGTGTCGTTCGAGGTCGGCAGGGGCGAGACTGTTGCGATCGTGGGGGAATCCGGTTCGGGCAAGTCGGTCACGGCCCTGTCGACGGTGGCGCTGCTGCCTGATGCGGCCGAGGTTGCCGGATCGGTCACCTACAACGGCACCGAGATGATAGGCGCCGATGCGGCCGCCCTGCGACGGGTGCGTGGCAATGATATCAGCTTCATCTTCCAGGAGCCGATGACATCGCTCAACCCGCTGCACACGGTCGAGAAGCAGCTGGCCGAAAGTCTGGCGCTGCACCAGGGGCTGAGCGGGGCAGCGGCACGGGTCCGCATCCTCGACCTGCTGGCAAAGGTCGGCATCCGCGATGCCGAAAGCCGCCTCGGCGCCTATCCGCACGAGCTGTCGGGCGGTCAGCGGCAGCGCGTGATGATCGCCATGGCCCTGGCCAACGGGCCGGAACTGCTGATCGCGGACGAACCGACAACCGCGCTTGACGTCACGATCCAGGCACAGATCCTGGATCTTCTGGCCGACCTGAAGCGGTCCGAAGGGCTCAGCCTGCTGTTCATCACCCACGACCTGACCATCGTGCGCCGGATCGCCGACCGGGTCTGCGTGATGCAGGCCGGCGAGATCGTGGAGCAGGGCACCACCGAGCGGGTCTTTGGCGATCCGCAGCATCCCTACACGCGCAAGCTTCTGGGGGCCGAACCCAAGGGGCAACCCAACCCCGTGCCGCCGGATGCCCCGGTGGTGGTGGAAACCGATGCGCTGCGCGTCTGGTTTCCGATCAAGACCGGGCTTCTGCGGCGCGTGACGGGCCATATCAAGGCGGTGAACGCGGCCAGCCTGACAGTCCGGGCAGGAGAGACGCTGGGCATTGTCGGGGAAAGCGGATCGGGCAAGACGACGCTGGCACTGGGCATCCTGCGGCTGATCGCGTCCGAGGGGCCGATCACCTTTGGCGGGCACCGCATCGACGGGCTGAACCCCGCCCAGATGCGACCGCTGCGGCGCGACATGCAGGTGGTCTTCCAGGACCCCTACGGAAGCCTGTCGCCCCGCATGACCGTGCAGGAGATCATCGCCGAAGGACTGGGCGTTCACGGCGTCGACGCCGGGCGCAACCGTCGCGACATGGTGGCCGAGATCATGGCCGAGGTCGGCCTCGACCCTGCGATGATGGGTCGCTATCCGCATGAATTCTCGGGCGGCCAGCGGCAGCGGATTGCCATCGCGCGGGCGATGATCCTGCGGCCCCGGCTGGTGCTGCTGGATGAGCCGACAAGCGCGCTCGACATGACGGTGCAGGTGCAGATCGTCGATCTTCTGCGCGACCTGCAGCGCCGGCATGACCTTGCCTACCTGTTCATCAGCCACGACCTGCGGGTGGTGCGCGCGCTGTCGCACAAGGTGATCGTGATGAAGGCCGGCGATGTGGTCGAGGCAGGCGAGGCGGCGGATGTCTTTGGCGCCCCGCAATCGGCCTATACCCGGGAACTGCTGCGCGCCGCCTTTGGCCAGGTCGAGGCGGTGGCGTGAAGATACTGTTCGTGCATCAGAATTTTCCGGGCCAGTTTCCGCATCTGGCTCCGGCCCTGAAGGCGCGGGGGCACGAGGTGCGCGCGTTGACCGATATGCGGAACACCAGGCCCAGTCCGGTTCCGGTGATGAAGTACCGCCATGACGCGGCGCCGCCGGACCCGGCCGCCTGCCGTCTGGGGCGCAACTTCACGCAGATGTCGGACCGGGGCGTGACGGTTGCGCGCGCCGCGCTTTCGCTGCGTGAAAAGGGCTATGTGCCCGATGTCGTGTTCGGCCATAGCGGGTGGGGCGAAACGCTGTTTCTGAAAGAGATCTGGCCCGCCGCCCGGCATCTTGTCTATGCCGAATACTACTACCGCGGGATCGGGCAGGACGTGGGGTTCGACCCGGAGTTCGACGGCACCCACGCCAGCAACATCGACCCCCTGATGATCGCGCAGGCCCGGGCGGCGCACCTGGGGCAGGCGCTGCTGCATGCGGATGCCGCAGTCTCGCCGACCTTCTGGCAGGCCGACAGCCACCCCCCCGCCCTGCGGTCGCGGATCAGCGTGATCTTCGA
Organism: Paracoccaceae bacterium; assembly: GCA_019454225.1. NCBI lineage: Bacteria > Pseudomonadati > Pseudomonadota > Alphaproteobacteria > Rhodobacterales > Paracoccaceae > Paracoccaceae bacterium. The sequence goes on from CP075370.1 coordinate 353,110, forward strand.
CGGCATCGACACCGCCACCGTTGCCCCGAACCCGGAGGCCGCAGTGACCTTGCCGGGCGGCCTGGTCATCCGGGCAGGGGACGAGGTGCTGACCTTCGTCAACCGCAACCTGGAACCCTATCGCGGCTATCATGTCTTCATGCGGGCCCTGCCTGCGGTCATGGCGGCGCGGCCCGGCGCGCAGGTGGTGATCGTCGGCGGAGACGAGGTCAGCTATGGTCGGCCCGCGCCGTCGGGCACGACCTGGAAGTCATTGTTCCTGAAAGAGGTTGAGGGAAGGATTGACCTGTCGCGGGTACATTTCCTGGGGCGCGTGCCCTATCCGACCTTTGTCGCCCTGATGCAGCTGACCCGGGTGCATGCCTATCTGACCTATCCCTTCGTCCTGTCATGGTCGATGCTGGAAGCGATGAGTGCGGGGGCACTGGTCGTGGGGTCGTCCACGCCGCCGGTGCGCGAGGTCATCGCCGACGGGGTCAACGGGCGGCTGGTGGATTTCTTCGACGTCGCGGGATGGTCCGCCGCGCTGACCGAGGCGCTGGCGGAACCCGCGCGGTTCGACCCGCTGCGGCAGGCGGCGCGTGCAACGGTGCTGGAGCGCTATGACCTGCGCGGCATCTGCCTGCCGCAGATGATCGCCTTTGCCGAAGGCACGGCCCGCTGAGCCCGGTCAGATTGCTGCGGAATGCTGGGCCCTGGCGTTGTCATAGGCATCGAAGGCGCGGGCGATCATGCGGGTCAGCGGGCGCCCCTGCGGCGGGATCGACAGACCCCGGTCGTCAAGCGCCACCATCGTTCCAAAGCTGTCGCGCACCTCGCGGAACAACGCCAGCACGCGGTCGCGGCTGGCCCCGTGGTTTTCCACAAGATCCTGAATCTCCACGCGGAAATCACACATCAGCGCCTCGATGATCCTGGCGCGCCAATGATCCTCGGCGGTGAACACATGGCCGCGATGGGTCGAGAATCGACCATCGCGGATCGCCTTGGTATGGTCCGAGGTGCCGCTTGCATTCTGCGCGTAACCTTTCGGAAAGCGCGAGATCGACGAGGCACCAAGCCCGATCAGGGTGGGTGCGGTATCGTCGGTGTAGCCCTGGAAGTTCCGCCGGAGCCGCCCGGCGGCAAGGGCCTGTGCCAGACCATCCTCGGGCCGGGCGAAATGGTCGATGCCGATTTCGGCGTATCCGTCCCAGACGAACAGTTCGCGCGCGGTCTCGAACAGGGCCAGCCGTTCCTCGGGCGTGGGCATGGCATCCGAGGGGATCATCTGCTGGCGGCGGCTCATCCACGGGACGTGGGCATAGCCGTAAAGCGCCACGCGATCGGGTGACAGGGTCAGAAGTTTCTGAACAGACTGGGAAATCCTTGTCCGGGTCTGATGCGGCAGGCCATAGAGGATATCGGCGTTGAGGCTGGCAATGCCACGGTCGCGGATTGTCTCGGCCACCCGGCGGGTCAGGTCATAGGGCTGTTCGCGGCCGATGGCCTTCTGAATCTCGGGGTCGAAATCCTGCACCCCGATCGAGGCGCGGGTCATGCCGGCCGCGACAAGGGCATCCAGCCGCGGTTCGTCGATCTCGCAGGGGTCGATCTCGACCGAGAACTCGGCACCCGGGCGGGGTGGAACCGCCTCGAACACCGCACCGGCAAGGCGGCGGATCAGGTCGGGCGACAGGAGCGTGGGCGTGCCGCCGCCCCAGTGCAGGCGGGACAGGCCGACACCAGGCGGCAGGTGACGGCGCAGGATCGCGATCTCGGACAGCAGCGTTTGGGCATAGGCCAGCACCGGCGCATCCGAGGATGTGCCCTGCGTGCGGCAGGCGCAGAACCAGCACAGCCTGCGGCAGAACGGGACATGCAGGTAGACCGACACCGTGGAACCCGGTGCAAGCCCTTCGATCCACTGCGTAAACAGGTCAGGGCCCACGCCCGCGCCGAAATGGGGGGCGGTGGGATAACTGGTATAGCGGGGCACCCGCGCGTCAAAAAGACCGTGGCGGCGGAGGTCGGATTCCTGTTTCATGGGCGGAGATTGCCGCCTGTTCCGAAGGGCGGCCTTGATGCAGATCAAGCGAGGGGATGGCTGGATGTCGGCACAGGATTTTCACGCGCTGACACAGGATTGCAGCGGCTGCCCGATCCGGCATCGGGCGGTCTGCGCGCGGTGCGAGGCGGATGAACTCGTGCGGCTGGAGCAGATCAAGTACTACCGCAGCTTCCAGGCGGGGCAGACGGTGATCTGGTCGGGCGACCGGATGGATTTCGTGGCCAGCGTGGTGACGGGGATCGCCACGCTGACACAGACCATGGAGGACGGACGGCGGCAGATGGTGGGGCTATTGCTGCCGTCGGATTTCGTGGGGCGGCCGGGGCGGCCGACTGCGGCCTATGACGTGACGGCGACCACCGATCTGGTGATGTGCTGCTTCCGCAAAAAGCCGTTTGAGGACATGATGTTGGCGACCCCGCACATCGCCCAGCGGCTGCTGGAGATGACGCTGGACGAACTGGATGCGGCGCGGGAATGGATGCTGCTTCTGGGTCGCAAGACGGCGCGCGAGAAGATCGCGAGCCTTCTGTCGATCATCGCGCGGCGGGACGCATCGCTGCAGCTGAAGGCGGCGAAGGGGTCGATCACCTTCGACCTGCCGCTGACCCGCGAGGAGATGGCCGACTATCTGGGCCTGACGCTGGAGACGGTCAGCCGCCAGATGACCGCGCTGCGCAAGGACGGGGTGATCGTGCTGGAGAGCAAGCGGCACGTGAAGGTGCCAAGCTTCGACCGGCTGATGGAGGAGACCGGGGACGACAGCGATGGCGGTTTCCTGAACTGACGGCGCGAATCAGGTTAATGCGTTGAAGCCGCTGGCGATTGGCGGGCTGGCCTGCGTCTGGCTCACGTCTGGCAGGCGTATGGCATCCGTCCCGACACTGCGCGCCCGGACAAGCAGGTTAACGCAACGCGCGGCCCCGCCCTGTCAGCCGTCCGACAGCGCCGCCCTTGCCCGGGCAGAGGCGTGGAGGATGCCCCGTTCCAGAAGGTCGCCCGCGCCGCGCCATGCCAGCGGCCGGGCGGGCGCGATGCGGAAATCGTCATCCCTGGCGGCCAGCAGGCGGCGGGCATCCTCGGCATGGTCCCAGGTGGCGGCGGCGACGCTGCGGCGGTCACGTTCGCGCCAGGGGCCGGCAAGCTTGTAGTGCCGCAGCGCGATGGTGGTGTCGGACAGCCGCACGCGGCTGGCGGCATGCGGGTGGGTCATCAGATCGACGCCCGGCACATTGCGCACGAGGCTGTGCTTGGACAGGAACGGGGTTTCGCCGAACACCTCGGACCGCAACCCGCCCTGCAGGAACATCACGCCGGGATCGTCGCAGATGTTGTCGCGCAGGAACCAGTGAAACCCGATGCGGGTTGCATCGTGATAGGCGATGCGCTCTAGCGCGTCCGCCGACCAGAACCGGCAGGCATCCACCGCGCGGTCATAGGCCATGCCGGCCTGCGCGGCGTAGGGCCCGGGCGCGAATAGGTCGATCATCTGGCCGAGGATCGCGGTGTGGCCCTGCGCATTCGCATAGCGCAGCAGACCCGGCAGGTCGCCCAGCGGCAGTTCGGCCATCTCGTCGGCGTCGGCGAACAGCACCCAGCCGCCGCGCAGCACCCGCGCCGCGGCCCGGGCACGCAGCGCCACCTCGTGCCGCCGGGCGGGCAGCGTGTTGCGCAGCACCGTGACGCCCGCAAAGCCGCGCGCGATGTCGACCGTGGCATCGGTGGACCCGTTGTCCACCAGAACCACGTGGGCGACGCCAAGCGCCTGATGGTGCGAAAGGAAGGGATGCAGGAACCATTCCGCATCGCGGACAAGCGTCACGAGTGCAGCCTGGTCGTCCCGCAGCGTCACGCGGGCGGGACCGTGGAGGTGGCGGAAGGCGGCGGCCACCGCCAGCCGGTCGCGCATGATGCCGGCCCGTCGCGATACGGCAGCGGCGATGCGCGAGAACGGCCGTGTCATGGCGCGGCCGCCCGCGTCACGCCCGCTTTCCCACCACGGCGACGCCCAGAACCTCTAGCACCTTCGCCTCGATCCGGGCCGCGTCAAGGCCCGCCGTGCGATACATGGCGTCGGGGCTGGCCTGGTCGATGAAGATGTCGGGCAGGACCATGCTGCGGAAGCGCAGGCCACGGTCAAGGACGCCCTCTTCCGCCAGGAGCTGCACGACATGGCTGCCGAAACCGCCGATGGCGCCTTCCTCGATGGTGATCAGCGCCTCGTGGTGGCGGGCGAGGTTCAGGATCATGTCGCGGTCGAGCGGCTTGGCAAAGCGGGCATCGGCCACGGTGGGGGGCAGGCCGCGCGCCGCCAGCGATTCCGCGGCGCGCAGCGTTTCCGCAAGCCGGGTGCCGAAGGACAGCAGCGCAACCCGGGCGCCTTCGCGGACAAGGCGGCCGCGACCGATGGCCAGGGGCGTGCCACGTGCCGGCAGCTCGACGCCTTCGCCTTCGCCGCGGGGGTAGCGGAAGGCGATGGGTCCGTCGTCATGCGCCGCGGCAGTGGCCACCATGTGCACCAGTTCGGCCTCGTCCGCGGCGGCCATGACGGTGAAACCCGGCAGGTTCGACAGGAAGGCGGTATCGAACGCCCCGGCATGGGTGGCGCCATCGGCACCCACGAGGCCCGCACGGTCGATGGCAAAGCGGACCGGCAGGCGCTGGATCGCCACGTCATGCACGACCTGATCGTAGCCGCGCTGCAGGAAGGTGGAATAGATCGCGCAGAAGGGGCGCAGGCCACCGGCCGCCAGCCCTGCCGAAAAGGTCACGGCATGCTGTTCGGCAATGCCCACGTCGAAGCACCGGCGTGGAAAACGGTCGGCGAACAGGTTCAGGCCGGTGCCGTCGGGCATCGCCGCCGTGACCGCGACGATGCGTTCGTCCTGTTCGGCCTCGGCCACCAGGGCCTGTGCGAAGACCTTGGTATAGGCGGGGGCGTTCGACGGCGCCTTGGCCTGGACGCCCGTCAGCACGTCGAAGCGACCGGTGGCATGGCCCCGGTCGCGCGCGCCCTCGGCCGGGGCGTAGCCCTTGCCCTTCTTCGTCAGCACATGGATCAGCACCGGGCCGGTGGCGCGGGCGCGGGCCGCCCGCAGCACCGGCAGAAGCTGGTCGAGATCATGGCCGTCGACCGGACCGATGTAGGAGAACCCCAGCGATTCGAACAGCGTGCCGCCCTTGGCCAGACCCTTCAGCGCCTCTTTCGCACGCAGGGCGCCTTCGCGCAGGGGTGGCGGCAGAAGGCTGGCGGCACCCTGGGCCACCGCCTTGAGCTGGTCGAAGGGGCCTTCGGCGTAGAGCCGGGTCAGATAGCTGGACAGGGCGCCGACGGGCGGGGCGATCGACATCTCGTTGTCGTTCAGGATGACGAACAGGCGGTGCTTCAGGTGGCCTGCGTTGTTCATCGCCTCGAAGGCCATGCCCGCGCTCATCGCGCCGTCGCCGATCACGGCGATGGCGTCACCGGGGCTGCCGCCGAGATCCGCGGCCATGGCAAAGCCGAGCGCCGCGCTGATCGAGGTCGAGGAATGGGCGGCACCGAAGGGGTCGTAGGGCGATTCGGACCGTTTGGTGAACCCTGACAGGCCGCCTTCGGTCCGCAGGGTGCGGATGCGGCCGCGCCGTCCGGTCAGGATCTTGTGGGGATAGCACTGGTGGCCGACATCCCAGATCAGCTTGTCGCGGGGCGTGTCAAAGACGGCGTGGATGGCGACGGTCAGTTCCACCACGCCCAGCCCGGCGCCCAGATGCCCGCCGGTCACGGAGACGGCGCTGATGGTCTCGGCGCGCAGTTCGTCGGCGACCTGGCGCAGCTCGCGGTCGGAGAGGCGGCGCAGGTCGGCTGGCTGCGTCACCCGGTCGAGCAGGGGCGTGGCGGGCTGGTCTGTCATGGCGTCCTCAGCGGTCGCGCGCGACGACGTAGCGCGCGGCCTCCTTCAGGGTTTCGGCACGGGGGCCATAGGGGGCAAGGGCGGCGCATGCGGCATCCGCCAGATCGGCCGCGCGGGCACGCGCGCCGAGCAGGCCGAGATGCGAGACGAAGGTCGCCTTGCCCGCCCCCGCGTCCTTGCCCGCCCGCTTGCCCATCGCAGCCTCGTCGCCCACGGCGTCCAAGATGTCGTCGGCGATCTGGAAGGCGAGGCCGAGCGCTGCGGCATAGTCCCGCAGGGGGGCGGGATCGGCACCCGCGAGGATCGCGCCGGCCGTTCCGGCCCAGCCGATCAGGGCGCCGGTCTTGCCGGCCTGAAGCCGTTCGATCTGCGGCAGGGTCAGGGGTTCGGCGGCGGTTTCGGCGGCGATGTCCATCGCCTGCCCGCCGACCATGCCCGATACCCCGGCGGCGCGTGCAAGACCCGCGACCAGGGCGATGCGCACCTCGGCCGGGCCGAGCGCGGGGTCGGCCAGCAGTTCGAACGCAAGCGCCTGCAAGGCATCGCCTGCAAGGACGGCCGTGGCCTCGTCCCATCTGACATGGACGGTGGGCAGGCCGCGGCGCAGGTCGTCGTCATCCATGCAGGGCAGATCGTCATGGACGAGACTGTAGGCGTGAAGCGCCTCGATCGCGGCTGCGGCGGCCACGGCGCGGTCGGGGGGCAGGCCGTGCAGCGCCGCGCCCTCGATCACCAGGAATCCGCGGATGCCCTTGCCGCCGGACAGCGCATAGCGCATCGCCTGCGCCACCGGCGGCTCGCCCGCATCGGCAAGCGCCGCCGTCAGGCGCGACGCGACGGCGGCCCGGGCCGCCGCGAGCGCGTCGGGGAATGTCACAGCCCCTCCGCGGGTGTGGTGCCCACGGCGCGGCCCTCCTGCGCGCGGATCAGTTCGACCTTTTCCTCGGCCTCTTTCAGCCGCGCCTCGCAATGCGCCTTGAGCGCCGCGCCGCGCTCATAAAGCGCTATCGAGGCATCCAGCGCCACGTCGCCGCGCTCAAGCTGGGCCACCACGGATTCGAGCGCGGCCATCGCGGCCTCGAAGGTCATCTCGGCAATCGGCGTGTCGGTCAACGGCCCCGCTCCCTCAGTCTGTCCACGTGGGCGGCGGTGCTGGCCGCCAGTGCGGGCAGATCATATCCGCCCTCCAGCGACGATACCACCCGGCCGCCGCAGACCCCATCGGCCAGATCGCAGATCGCATCGGTCAGCCAGGCGAAATCCTCGGTGCCCCAGGCCAGGCCGCCCAGCGGATCGTCGGCATGGGCATCGAACCCGGCAGAGACAAGGATCAGGTCGGGCGCGAAGGCGCGGGCGCGGTCGAGGATGGCACCCCAGGCGGCACGCATCTGGGCGCTGCCGCTGCCGGGACGCAGGGGGACGTTCATCACCTGCCCATGCGCGCCGGTTTCCGACGGATCGCCGGTGCCGGGGTAGAGCGGCATCTGGTGCGACGAGGCGAAGAAGGCGCGCGGTTCGTCCCACAGCAGATCCTGCGTGCCATTGCCATGGTGCACGTCGAAGTCGAGCACCGCGACACGCCCTGCGCCGTGATGGTCGAGCGCGCGCATCGCGCCCACGGCGACCGACCCGAACAGGCAGAAGCCCATGGCGGCTTCACGCTCGGCATGATGTCCCGGGGGCCGGGCGGCCACGAAGGCGTTGGCGGCATCGCCCGCCATCACCGCATCGACCGCGGCGACCACCCCGCCCGCCCCGCGCAGCGCCGCCGCCAGCGAACCGGGCGCCAGATAGGTATCGCCATCCAGCATCGCCCAGCCCCGGGCAGGCATCGCCCGGCGCACGCGGTCGAGGTAGCGCACGGGATGGCAGCGCAAGAGATCGGCATCCTCCGCCAGCGGCGCGGCCCGCCGGTCAAGGTCCATCCTGGCCAGCGCAGCGGCGATGGCCGCGAGGCGGGCCGCCTGTTCGGGATGGCCTGGCGGTTCGGCGTGGCCGTCGCAATCGGGGTGGGTGAAAAGCGCGGTTGTCATAGCGGTTTCCGTGTTGCGGAGGTCGGGGGGCATGCATTCGGGGCGACCGGAGCCACCCCGACCAGGGATGCCGTCGGTCCCGGGCCGGTCAGTCCGGCGCCAGCATGTAACCTTCGCCCCGCACCGTCTGCAGGTAGCGCGGCTGTTTCGGATCGGCCTCGATCTTGCGGCGGAGGCGGGTGATCTGGACATCGACGGCGCGTTCGGTGCCACGGTCGGCGCCGTCGGCCGCCCCGGCATCGCCGGCCAGCCGTTCGCGGCTGACCGGCTGGCCGGGAACGGCGGCGAAGATGCGCATCAGTTGCGCCTCGGTCGCGGTCAGGCGGATCGGGTCGGCGCCACGCCAGAGTTCGCCCCGATCGACATCGTAGCGCACGGCACCAAGATGCAGCACCTTGGGGACGGTTTCGGCGCGGGCCTGCGGGACGCGGCGCAGGATGGCGTTGATGCGCAGCAAGAGTTCCTTGGGCTCGAACGGCTTGACCAGATAGTCATCGGCACCCGCCTCGAAACCGGCGATGCGGCTGGCGGTTTCACCGCGCGCGGTCAGCAGCAGCACGGGCACCGCCGAACGGGCCCGGACCGCACGGGTGAAGGCCACGCCATCCTCGCCCGGCATCATCAGGTCGAGCACGAGAAGGTCAAAGTCGAGCCCGGCCATCAGGCGTCGCGCCTGGCCCGCGTCACGCGCGACGGTGACGAGAAAGCCGTTGCGCATCAGGAATTTCTGCAGAAGGCCCCGGATGCGTTCGTCATCGTCGACGACCAGAAGATGGGCCTGAGGATCGGGGATCATGTGCCGCCCTCCCGCAATGTCTGGTAGTGGCGGCGCATCTCGGGGTCCATCATCGCCTCGAGCACGGTGCGGAATCCCGCCACGGCCTGCGGTCCGGCGGCGCGATAGGCGGCGCGCATGCGGGCACGCTGGGCGTCTGACAGCGCACGCTCAAGCTCGGCACCGCGCGGCGTGAGATGCAGGTGGCGTTCGCGCTTGTCGTCGCGGCCGACGCGGCTTTCGACCAGGCCGTCGTCGATCAGGGTGCGCAGCACGCGGTTCAGCGACTGCTTGGTCACGCCGAGGATCGACAGCAGGTTGTTGACCGTGGTGCCGGGCGAGCGGTGGATGAAATGCACCGCGCGGTGATGTGCACGGCCATAGTCCATCCCTTCCAGGATGCGGTCGGGGTCGGCCGTGAAGCCGCGATAGGCGAAGAACATCGCCTCGATACCCTTGCGCAACTGGTCGTCCGTCAGGAACAACAGGTTTTCGCCGCCAGGACCGTCTGCCATCTGCAATCTCCCTTGGGCGCGAATTTACGTCAGCCTTGTTGACTTTCCAAGACTCAACTGCTACCTCGCCCGGGATTTGGCGCAAGATTATGTCCGCTTTGGACCTAACCGGCGCAACATCTGCAAATTCTGGCACGGGAGGGTGCGATGGCAGGCTATGACGACCGCGACGGCTTCATCTGGATGGATGGCGAACTGGTGGAGTGGCGCGCGGCCAAGGTGCATATCCTGACCCATGCGCTGCACTATGCGTCCAGCGTGTTCGAGGGCGAGCGCTGCTACAACGGGCGCATCTTCAAGAGCCGCGAGCATTCCGAGCGGCTGCGGATATCGGGCGACCTTCTGGACATGCCGCTGCCCTACAGCGTGGACGAGCTGGAGGCGGCCAAGACCGCCGTTCTCAAGGCCAACGGGCTGAGCGATGCCTATGTGCGGGCGCTGGCCTGGCGCGGCGCGGGCGAGGACATGGGCGTGGCATCGAAGCGCAACCCGATCCGGGTCGCCGTGGCCTGCTGGTCATGGGGCAACTATTACGGCGACGCCAAGATGAAGGGCGCGAAGCTCGACATCGCCAAGTGGAAGCGTCCGAGCCCCGAGACCATTCCCCATGCCGCCAAGGCGGCCGGGCTGTACATGATCTGCACGATGTCGAAGCACGCCGCCGAGGCGAAAGGGTGCAGCGACGCGATGATGATGGACTATCGCGGCTATGTGGCCGAGGCGACGGGTGCGAACATCTTCTTCGTCAAGGACGGCGAGGTGCATACGCCCAAGCCCGACGCGTTCCTGAACGGCATCACCCGCCAGACGGTCATCGGGATGCTGAAGGACATGCAGGTGAAGGTGCATGAACGGCACATCATGCCCGAGGAACTGGAAGGTTTCGAACAGTGCTGGCTGACCGGCACGGCCGCCGAGGTGACCCCGGTCGGCGAGATCGGGCCCTATCGGTTCGAGGTGGGTGCGCTCACGCAGCGCGTGGCCAGCGAGTACGAGAAGCTGGTCCGGGCCTGACCGCCGGTCGGCACCCGCCAGGCGGCTTGCGTCCCCTGGCGGGTGCCGGAGTCCTGAAGCTGGCCCCGGGGCCTGGCCTCAGGTGCTGCGCCCCCGTTCGATGCGGGCGTATTCCACCACGCGGCGGCCTTCGGCGGGCTTGAGGCGCGGCTTCTGCCACAGGCCGCGCCAGACCTGTTCTCCGCCCTCGCGGGCGATGCGCAGGAAGTGCTTCACGCGGCCGCCGTCAGACGGCGCGCGCTTGTCGGCGAGGTGACGGCTCATGGTCGGTCCTCCTTCGGTGGCTGGGAGACCGAGCCTAGCATGGAATCGTCGGCGCGGTCACGCCGCGCCGCCGCATCCCGTCAGATGACCACGGTCTCGACGACGATGTTGCCCTTGGTCGCGTTCGAATAGGGGCAGATGAAATGGCCGCGCTCGGCAATCCTTTCGGCCACGGCATGATCGACGCCGGGCATCTTCACCTCAAGCCGGACCTTCAGGCCGAAACCGCCATCGTCGCGGGGACCGATGCCGACGGTCGCGTTCACGGTGGCGTTCTCGGGCACGGTGCCCAGCTTTTCGGCCCCGGCGACATAGCGCATCGCACCCAGGTAGCAGGCCGAATAGCCCAGCGCGAAAAGCTCCTCGGGGTTGTGGCCGGCGCCCGATCCACCGAGTTCCTTGGGGCTGGCCATGGTGACGGTCAGCATGCCGCTGGTCAGTTTCGACAGGCCGTTGCGCCCGCCGCCGGTCGCCTGTGCCTCGGTCGTGTATTTCACGTCTACGGCCATCTTGCCCTCCATCGTGTGCGATATAATCGTGAGCGCGTGATATCCTGCATGCGGGTGCGGGTCAAGCCCTTGCAAGAAAATCGCACACGACTTAATCTTGCGCGATGACCGAGAATGCGCCCATGCCACCGGAGCGGATGCTGTGCTTTGCGCTGTATTCCGCCACCCATGCGATGCAGGCAGTCTATGCGCCGCTGCTGGAGCCGCTGGGGCTGACCTATCCGCAATACCTTGTCCTTTCGGCCCTCTGGCAGAAGGACGGGCAGGGCGTGGGCGAGCTGGGGCGGGGCCTTGGGCTGGAGTCGAACACGCTGACCCCGATCCTGAAGCGGATGGCGGCGGCCGGGCTCATACTGCGCGACCGCGACGCGGCGGATGAACGGCGCGTTACCGTGCGTCTGGCCGACCGTGGCGAGGCATTGCGCGCCCATGCCGGGCCGATCGCGGCCTGTGTGCGGGAGCGGACCGGGCTGGCACAGGATGCGCTGGCCGAACTTCAGACCCAGGTCAGCCGCCTGCGCGACACGCTGCGGACTCCGCCAGCCGCGTGACGGCCCAGGCGGCCGCATCGGCGACCGCGGGATCGGGATCGTGCAACAGCGCGCGGGCCGAGGGCGCAAGCGCGGGAAGCCCGGAATTTCCGATGGCATAAAGCACGTTGCGCACGAAACGGTCACGCCCGATGCGCTTGATCGGGCTGCCCGCGAAGCGGGCGCGGAACCCGGCGTCGTCAAGCGCCGCAAGCTCGGCCAGCGGGGGCGCCCCGACGCGCGCGACATAGCCCGATTGTGAAGCGGCCACCGCGAACTTGTTCCAGGGGCACACCGCGAGGCAGTCGTCGCAGCCGTAGATGCGATTTCCCATGAGCGGGCGCAGATCTGCGCTGATCGGGCCCCGGTGTTCGATGGTCAGATAGGAGATGCAGCGCCGCGCGTCCAGGACGCGGGGTGCCGGAAATGCCCGGGTCGGACAGATGTCGAGACAGGCCGTGCAGGTGCCGCAATGGTCGGTCTCGGCCCGGTCGGCGGGCAGATCGAGGGTGGTGAAGATGGCCCCCAGAAACACCCAGTTGCCGAAGCCGCGCGACAGAAGGTTCGTATGCTTGCCCTGCCAGCCCAGACCCGCCGCCTGCGCAAGCGGCTTTTCCATCACCGGGGCGGTATCGACGAACACCTTCACGCCACATCCGGTCTCGGCCACCAGCCAGCGGGCCAGATGTTTCAGGCGCTTCTTCACGAGATCGTGGTAGTCCCTGCCCTGGGCGTAGACGCTGACGGCAGCGCGGTCCGGGCGGTCCAGCACCGCGAGGGGGTCTGCATCGGGCGCATAGCTGTCGGCGAGCATGACGACCGACCGCACCTCGGGCCACATCGCACGCGGATCGGCCCGCCAGGTGGCGCGGTCGGCCATCCAGACCATCTGCCCGTTGTGCCCTGCCGCGAGCCAGTCCGCCAGCCGCGCGCCCGCTTCGGCGGCGGCATCGGGCGCACAGACGCCGCAGGCGGCAAATCCGGCTTTCCGGGCTTCTGCCTGCAACCGGTCCTTCAGGCGCGCTGCGTTCATCCTGTTCCGTTTCCCAGTTGCCGGGGCGGCCCGGACCTGACCCGCCCGGAACGTCGGTCTAGAAATCCAGGTCCGCATAATGCGCGGGCGGCGGAAAGCCCGGCACCTGATCGGCCAGCAGCGGACGGAACGACGGGCGCGACTTGACCTTGGCGTACCAGTCCTTGACGTTCGCGGACCGGTTCCAGTCCACATCCGAGATGTAGTCGAGCGACGACAGATGCGCGGCGGCGGTGAAGTCGGCCAGCGTCATCGCATCGCCAGCCAGCCAGCGCCGCTGGTCCAGCAGCCAGCTCATGTAGTCGAGGTGATACTTGATGCGGCCCGCACCCGACTTGACGTTCTTCGAATCCGGATAGCCCTGGCCCATCACCTTCTTGTGGACCCGTTCATACAGAAGCTTCGATGTCACCTCGGCATGGAACTTGTCGTCGAACCAGGCGCAGAGGCGACGCACCTCGTAGCGGGCATCGGGATCGCGGGGGATCAGCCGGGGCTCGGGGATGGTTTCGTCAAGGTATTCGCAGATCGCCTGGCTCTCGCTCATCACCTTCTGGTCGATGCGCAGGACGGGAACCTTGGCCGCCGGATTGCGGCGCAGGAAATCCGGGCTCTGTTCCCAGTAGCGCTCCTCGATCAGTTCCACTTCCTGGCGTTTTTCGGCCAGCGTCAGCCTTACCTTGCGACAGAAGGGCGACAGCGGAAAATGATAGAGGCGGATCATGTGGGGTGCCCGGGATACTTCGTCCTTCTGATAGCCGGGGGGTGGGGGCGGTTCAATGCCGAACGGCCCCTGCGGATGGCAACGGTCCTGCGGCGCGGCGCCCGCGCCGTCGGGCCGCTATTCGAAACAGGCCGCGCGGCCATCGGCGCGGATCGTTTCCGCGCCATCGGCGATCGAGGCGGCACGGCGCTGCAGGAAACGTGACGGACGCGCGGGATCCCGCCCCTTGGGATCAGGCAGCGCGGCAGCCAGACGGGCCGCCTGGGTTGGCGTCAGCCTGCCCGCCTCGGACTTGAAGTGATGGCGGGCGGCCGGGCCGACACCGAACACGCCTTCGCCGAACTCTGCCACGTTCAGATAGACCTCCATGATGCGGCGCTTGGACCAGACGAGTTCGACAACCGGGGTCAGAATGGCCTCGAGCCCCTTTCGGATCCAGGATCGCCCATGCCAGAGGAAGACGTTCTTCACCACCTGCTGGCTGATCGTGGAGGCGCCGCGCCCGGCGCCTGCGTCCATGGCGGCGCGGATCGCGGCCATGTCGAACCCCCAGTGCAGGCAGAAGTTGGCATCTTCGGCGGCGACGGCCGAGCGCGCCATCACGGGCGCGATGTCGTCCCACGCAACCCAGTCACGCTCGATGCCGCCAAGCCTGCGGCTTTCCTGCCATTGGTAGATGTTGGTGGGCGGGTTGACGACCGCGAACAGCAGGATCAGCGCAAGCCACAGCCCTGCCACGCCAGCCACCATGACGCCCCCCCAGCGCAGCGCGCGACGCAGCAGGCCGCGGCGGCGTGCCGGTCTTTCCGTCCTGCGGGATGTCTTGCGGGTGCGGCTGGCCATGGCCCGGCGTCTCACAGCACCGGGCGCCGGTCAAGCTGTGGCGCCCCCGTCCCGGCGGGCCGCTGCCCCGTAGCGCGCCATGAACATCTCGACCGCGCCGCACACCACGCGATGACGGTCGGCTGCGGTGATCGGAAGGTTGACGCCGAAGACCAGGCGCGGAAACAGGTCTGCCTTGCAAAGCTCGGCGAACTGGTCGGCGGCAAGGGCAGGGTCGTCGCAGACCAGTTCGCCACGGCCGACACGTTCGGCGATGTAGCGGATCAGCTTGGCCTTTGCCTGGGCCGGTCCGTTGTCGAAGAACTCGCGCCCCAGCTCCGGAAAGCGCTCGGCCTCGGACACGACGACACGGAAGATGCGCAGGAAGACATCCGAACAGAAGAAATCGGTCATCTTGTGGGCGGCGATGGTGAGAGCCTGTTCCACCCGCATGTCGGAGTTCACAAGCGCCTCTGCCTCTTCGGCCTGACGGCAGCACTCGCCCTTGGCGACCTCGACGAACAGCATCCGCTTGTCGGGGAAGTAGGCATAGAGGGTGGCCTTGCTGACACCGGCCTCGCGCGCGATATCGTCGACGCTCGCGCCTTCGTAGCCATCGCGCATGAAGACAAGACGGGCGCCGTCAAGCACCTGTTCGAACTTTCGACCCTTGCGGATGGCCGGTTGCGCCGCTGCACCCATGTCGCTCTCCCTGCGGCGATTGTAAACCGGGCGGTTCATTCCCGGCAAGCGCCGCAGGGCCCTTCCAGCAGTGAATGTGCCCCGTCAGCGCGAAGCGGGACGCTCCGGCAGCGCGACGGGGGCCACGCCCGAGGATGACATGGTGGCCGTGGCGCCGAAATCCAGCCGGGGAAGATCGAAGGCCGGGATACCGCCGGCGAAAGCGGGGGCGGCAGAAACGGCAAGCGCTGCGATGGCGAGACGAAGTTTGGTCATGGCGATCCTCATCTGAACTGAACGGTCTAGATTTTCTGTTTCTGAACTGATTCGTTCACTTTGTCCAGCACAAATGAACTGAACGGTTCACTTCTGTGAGTCTTGCTGCCGGATCTCTGCCCGGATAGATTAGAATCATTCCAGAAACTGGAGCCCGCGATGATCCCCGGACTGTCGAACCGCCGCCGCTTCCGCGACCTGACCGAGCAAGAGGTTCTGGCGCTTGCGATCTCGAACGAAGAGGACGACGCGCGCATCTATCGCACCTATGCCGAACGCCTGCGCGCCGACTACCCCTCCTCTGCCGCGCTGTTCGACGACATGGCGACCGAAGAGGACCAGCACCGCCAGCGTCTGATCGGCCTGCACCAGACCCGTTTTGGCAACGTGATACCCTTGATCCGGCGCGAACACGTCGCGGGCGCCTACGCCCGCCGCCCCGTCTGGCTGACCGAGAACCTCGGGCTGGACCGCATCCGCGCAGAAGCACATGCCATGGAGAACGAGGCGCGCCTGTTCTATGAAACCGCCGCCGCCCGCACCGGCGACGCGGGCACCCGCAGGCTGCTGGGCGATCTGGCGGCCGCCGAGGCGGGGCACGAGAAGACCGCCAGGCGCCTGACGGCCCAGCACCTGCCGGACGACACCCGCCGGGACGAGGATCAGACCCAGCGGCGCCAGTTCCTGCTGACATGGGTGCAGCCGGGGCTTGCGGGGCTGATGGACGGATCGGTCTCGACCCTCGCGCCGATCTTCGCCACGGCCTTCGCCACGCAAGACCCCGCCACCACGCTGACCGTGGGCCTTGCAGCCTCGATCGGCGCGGGCATCTCGATGGGTTTCACCGAGGCCGCCCATGATGACGGCGTGCTGTCGGGGCGCGGGTCGCCGTGGAAGCGCGGCATCGCCTCGGGCGTCATGACGACGCTGGGCGGACTGGGCCATGCGCTGCCCTACCTGATCCCCGATTTCTGGACAGCGACCACGATCGCCCTTGCGGTGGTGTTCGTGGAACTGTGGGCGATCGTCTGGATCCAGATGCGATACATGGAAACCCCGTTCATGCGGGCCACCTTGCAAGTCGTGGTCGGCGGTGCTCTGGTCTTTGCCGCAGGTGCGCTGATCGGGGGAGGATAGGCATGTATCGCAAGGGCGAGGTCTCGTATCAGCCGCTGCCGCTGCCCGACCGCGTGCAGATGCCGGATGACCAGGCACAGGCCGAGGCCGAGCGGTTCCTGGCCTACATGCGCAGGCGGCATTCGGTACGGCAGTACGCCACGCGCCCGGTGCCCGAAGCGATCATTGCCGCCTGCATCGCCGCGGCGGGAACGGCCCCGAGCGGCGCCAACCACCAGCCATGGCACTTTGCCGCGATCTCGGACCCGGCCATGAAGGCGCGTATCCGTGCCGCCGCCGAGGAGGAAGAGCGTGCATTCTACGCGGGCGGTGGCGGCGACGAATGGCTTGCCGCGCTTGAACCCGTGGGCACGGGGCCGGAAAAGCCGCATCTGACCGATGCGCCCTGGCTGATCGTGGTCTTCGCGCAACGCTTCGGCGTGACCCAGGACGGAGCCCGCTACAAGAACTACTATGTGCCGGAAAGCGTGGGCATCGCCACGGGCATGCTGATCACCGCGCTGCACCACGCCGGGCTTGTCTGTCTGGAACATACACCGAACCCGATGAAATTCCTGCCCGCGCTCTGCGGTCGGCCGGACAGCGAGAAGGCGGTCATGATCCTGCCGGTCGGCTGGCCAGCCGCTGATGCAACGGTGCCCGCCGTGGCGAAGCGAAAGAAGCCGTTGTCCGAAATCCTGACGGTGTTCCGGGGATAGCGCCACAGCCCGAGGCGTGACGCGGCGTTCGGCGTGACAGGGCCCGGTGCGCCGGGGCAGATTGCGGGCGGTCTTGGGAGGGCTGCCATGGAATACCCGCATCTGTTCGCGCCGCTGACGCTCGGGCATGTCACGCTGCCCAACCGCGTGCTGATGGGCTCGATGCACACCGGGCTGGAGGAAACCGGCGACTGGAACCGGGTGGCCGAGTTCTATGCCGCGCGGGCGCGTGGCGGCGTTGCGCTGATGGTGACGGGTGGCATGGCCCCGAACCGGGAAGGCGGGGTGTTTCCAGGTGCCGCTGGCCTGTTCACCGAGCGAGACATCGCAAACCACCGCATCGTGACCGACCGGGTGCATGATGCGGGCGGACGTATTGCCATGCAGATCCTGCATGCGGGCCGCTACGCCTATGGAAAGGACTGCGTGTCGGCCAGCCCGATCAAATCGCCGATCAGTCCGTTCCCGCCCCGCGAACTGGACGAGGCGGGTATCGAGAAGCAGATCGCCGACATCGCGACCGCTGCCGCGCGGGCCCGAGAGGCCGGTTATGACGGCGTCGAGGTGATGGGGTCAGAAGGCTACTTCCTGAACCAGTTCCTCGTTCGGCACACCAACCGTCGCGAGGATCGCTGGGGTGGCGACTATGCCAACCGGATGCGCCTGCCGGTCGAGGTGGTGCGCCGCGTCCGTGCAGCGGCGGGTGACGACTTCATCCTGATCTACCGCATCTCGCTGATCGACCTGATACCCGATGGATCGACATGGGATGAGGTTGTGACGCTGGCCCGGGCCATCGAGGCGGCGGGCGCCAGCATCCTGAACACCGGAATCGGCTGGCACGAGGCGCGGGTCCCGACCATTGCCACATCGGTGCCCCGGGCGGCGTTTGCGCATCTGACTGGCCGGCTGCGCCCCGAGGTCGGCATTCCGGTGATCACCTCGAACCGCATCAATCACCCCGAGGTGGCCGAAAGGATCCTGGCAACGGGTCTGGCCGATATGGTCAGCATGGCGCGCCCGTTCCTTGCCGATGCCGACTTCGTGGTGAAGGCCCGGACCGGGCGGGCGGCAGATATCGCACCCTGCATCGCCTGCAACCAGGCCTGTCTGGACCATACCTTTTCCGGGCGGCTGACCAGTTGCCTGGTGAACCCGCGCGCCTGCCACGAGACCGAACTGACCTATCCGGACGCAGCCACAGCCCGGCGCATCGCCGTGGTGGGTGCCGGGGCGGGCGGGATGATGGCGGCCGTCGTGGCAGCGGAACGGGGTCACAAGGTGACGCTGTTCGAGGCCGCGGCAGAGGTGGGCGGACAGCTGAACCTGGCCAAGCAGGTCCCGGGAAAGGAAGAGTTTCACGGACTCGTCGCCTGGTTCCGGCATCGCATCGCCGCGACAGGGGTTGATCTGCGGCTGAATGCGGCGCCGGGCGTCGACGATCTGCGGGGCTATGACGAGGTGATCATCGCCACCGGCGTCACGCCGCGCGACCCCGGGATTCCGGGGCAGGAACATGCGGTGGGCTATGCCGATGTGCTGCGGGGCGCCGCGGTCGGGGCAAGGGCAGCGCTGATCGGGGCGGGGGGCATCGGCTTTGACGTGGCCGAGTATCTTGTCCACGCTGGCGAAAGCCCTGCCGAACATCCCGACCTTTGGCGCCGGGAATGGGGTGTGGGCGATCCCGCCGACAGCCCCGGCGGCCTTGCGCCCGGCGGTCCGCAGCCTGAACCGCCCGCCCGCGTCGTGCACCTGCTGCAGCGCAAGCCCGGCAAGCCCGGCAAGGGGCTTGGCAAGACCACCGGATGGATTCACCGCGCCGCATTGCAGATGAAGGGCGTGCATATGGAAGGTGGGATCACCTATCACGAGATCCGACCCGAGGGCCTTGTGTTGGGCAGGGGTGACGGCCCCCCGGATCTTCTGCCGGTGGATACCGTCGTGCTGTGTGCCGGGCAGGTTCCGAACCGCACACTGTCGGACGCGTTGACCGAGGCGGGCATCGCGCACCACCTTGTCGGCGGCGCGGAAGTGGCGGCGGAACTGGACGCAAAGCGCGCCATCGACCAGGCCGCGCGCCTGGCAGCAAGGCTGTAGGTTCAGACCCGTTCCAGTATCAGCGCGACCCCCTGGCCGACGCCCACGCACATTGTGCAAAGGGCATAGCGGCCACCGCTGCGGTGCAGGTGATGCGTCGCAGCCGTCACCAGCCGGGCCCCCGACATTCCAAGCGGATGGCCCATCGCGATGGCGCCGCCGTTCGGATTTACATGGGCGGCATCGTCGGGAATGCCCAGGTCGCGCAGCACGGCCAGCGCCTGCGCCGCGAAGGCCTCGTTCAGTTCGATCACGTCCATCTGCGCCAGTCGCAGGCCCGTGCGCGCCAGCAGCCTGCGCACCGCGGGAACCGGGCCGATGCCCATGACCCGGGGCTCGACCCCGGCCGCGGCCATGCCAAGGATCCGGGCGCGCGGCACCAGACCGTGAAGCTGCGCCGCGGCGGCAGAGGCGATCAGCACGGCCGCCGCAGCGTCATTCACGCCCGACGCATTGCCCGCCGTCACGGTCAGGTCCGCGCCATTGATGCCGCGCAGCGCGGCCAGCGCCGCCAGCGAGGTGGCGCGGGGATGTTCATCGGTATCCACCACGACAGGCGGGCCCTTGCGTGCGGCAATGGTGACCGGCGCGATCTCGTCGCGGAACAGGTTCTTCGCCTGCGCCGCGGCCCAGCGTTCCTGGCTGCGCAGGGCAAAGGCATCCTGATCGACGCGCGAGATGCCCCATTCGGCGGCGACGTTGTCGGCGGTCTCGGGCATGGAATCCGTGCCATGCGCCGCCTTCATCCGGGGGTTGACGAAACGCCAGCCGATGGTGGTGTCGTGGATCGCCGGGGCGCGGGCGAACGGCGCATCTGCCTTGGGCATGACGAAGGGCGCGCGTGTCATGCTCTCGACGCCGCCCGCAACCAGCATGTCGCAATCGCCGCCCCGGATCGCCCGTGCGGCCATTCCGACCGCATCGAGGCCCGATCCGCACAGCCGGTTGACCGTCGTGCCGGGCACCGAGACCGGCAGGCCGGACAGCAGCGCCGCCATGCGCGCGACGTTCCGGTTGTCCTCGCCCGCCTGATTGGCACATCCAAGGATCACATCGTCAACCGCCGCCCAGTCGACGCCGGAGTTCCGCGCCATCAGCGCCGCGATGGGCACAGCCGCCAGATCGTCGGCGCGAACCTGAGACAGTGCGCCGCCATAGCGGCCTATGGGTGTGCGCACCGCATCGCAGATGAAAGCCTCTTGCATGACCGCCTCCGTTCGCCCCGTTCCTGCAGGGGATCGCCGCTGCGGCCCTGTAGGTCAATGCCCCGGGTTGCCCTGCCAGCCCCGGCAGGCATAGTTCGTGAAAGCTGTCCGGAGATGCCATGGCCGATCACAACCTGCTGGGATTCTGTGGCGCGTTGCGCGCAGCCTCCACCAACCGCATGCTGCTGCACGAGGCCGCACGGATCTATGCGCCCGGCTCGTTCCATGAGGCCGATCTGCGCCTGCCGCTGTTCGACGCCGATCTTCAGGCGCGGGGGATGCCCGATATCGTTGCGGAACTTGCCGGGCAGGTTGCCGCAGCGGATGCCGTGGTTATCGCGACACCGGAATACAACAAGGCGCTGTCAGGCGTTCTGAAGAACGCACTCGACTGGATCAGCCGCGTCCCGGGTTCGGTCTGGCGGGACAAGCCTGTGGCCATCCTGTCGGCCGCCGCAGGCCGGGCCGGAGGGGAACGCGCGCAATACTCGCTGCGGCTGTGCCTGAACCCGTTCCGCCCGCGGCTGCTGCCGGGACCCGAGGTGATGATCGCCAATTCCGGCACCGCTTTCGATCACCAGGGTCGGCTGATCGACCCCCGGTCGGTGGCTGCGCTTGCCGAACTGATGACCCTTCTGCGGGCCGAGGTGGAGCGCGGAAGGTGATCGAGACGCATGACATGATGGACCCGGCACGGGCGGCGGCCCTTTCGGCCCTGCTGGGCCGTGCACATGACCCGGCGGCAGCACTGATTCCGTTCGGGCACCACGTCTATTTCTGGACGCCGGAGCCGCCCGACCGGTTGGGCCGGGACGGCCATCCCCGGCCCGGGATCGGTGCGATTCCCGACACCGGGCTGCCCCGTCGCATGTGGGCGGGGGGCAGGCTGGCGTTCCATGCTCCGCTGTGGCCCGGCCGTCCGGCCGTCCGGCGCACGGTCTGCGAGGGGATCGAGCGGAAGGACGGGCGCAGTGGGCCGCTGGCCTTTGTCGCGCTGCGGCACGAGGTGACACAGGACGGGCAAGCGGTGCTGACGGAATGGCAGGAACTGGTCTACCGCGCCGACCCGACACCGACGCAGCCCGCGGCCGCGCCGCCCCAGGCGACGGGAGAGCCGGAGGTTCGGCGCAACGTGACGTTCGACGCGGTGACCTTGTTCCGCTATTCGGCGCTGACACTGAACGGCCACCGCATCCACTACGACGCGGCCTATTCCACCCAGACCGAGGGATATCGGGGCGTCGTCGTGCACGGGCCGCTGCTGGCCCAGCACCTGATGCTGCTGGCTGTGGAACGGATGGGGCGTCTGGCGCGCTTCGCCTTTCGGGCGACCGCGCCGCTCATCCTCGGGGAAACCGCAAGCCTTTGTGCGGCGGACAACCGGTTCTGGGTCGAGGGGCCGGAAGGACGGCTGTGCATGACGGCCGACGCGGGCTAGAGCGCGGCCTCGACCCGGAACGCGGGCAGCACGCGGTCGTGCCCCTGCAGGACAAGGTCTGCCATCACCTCGGCAACCAGGGGTGCGATGCCAAACCCGATCTTGAAGCCGCCGTTCGCGACGAAATGGCCCGCGCGGCCGGGCCAGGGGCCCATCAGGGGGTTTCGCGTGCGGGCGCGCGGGCGCAGGCCCGCCCAGCGCAGGATCACCGGCGCATCGGCCAGGCACGGGCACGCCCTGCGGGCGCGCAGGACTATGGCATCCAGCTGGTGGTCGGTAGCGGCGGGATCGGCGAAGCTGGTTTCCGAGGTCGATCCGACCGCCACGGTTCCATCGGCATGAGGCACGATGTGCAGACCGTCGGCATAGATCTGGGCCGCGTCCTCGCCTGCGTCAAAGGCAAGAACCGCCGCCTGTCCCTTGACCGGGGCGCCGACGGCACGGCCGAACACCGCCGACAGATCGGCCAGGCCCGCCACCCCTGTGGCCCAGACGACAGGGGCGGTCGTCGCTGGCGCCTGCGCGACGATCCGGCCGCCCGATGCCCGGATGGCTTCGGCAAGCGCCTGCAGCGCCCAGGCGGGGCGGATTCGCGCCGACAGCGTATCGCTGATCACCAGGCCCGTGGCGCTTTCAGGCGCCCAGCCGGGCGGGGCGGCCAGCACGTGCCACGCGGCGCGCCCGCTCCACAGGCCGGGTACAGCCTGCCCGCGATCCCGGGCCACCCTTACGGCCGCATCATCGGCCAGAGGCTGCAGCCGACCAGTCCGGCCAAAGCCGGTTGGCAGACCGGCGGCGGCCTGCACCGCCCCCCACCATTCCGCCGCCATCAACAGGGCTTCCAGCTGGAACGCCTTTGTCTCGGTCCAGCGTTCGGGCTGATGCGGCATCAGCGCGCCAACTACACCGCCGGACGCACCCGCCCCGATTCCCGCCGGGTCGACAACGACCACGCGCGCGCCCCTGCGGGCCGCGGCCCAGGCCACCGACAGGCCGGTCACACCCGCCCCCATCACAACCAGATCGGTCACAAGATCGGCCCTTGCCATTCCGGTGCGCGCCCCGCAGTTTCGCCGCGCCGGAGACTAGGGCAGATGACCGCAGCCGACCAGACGACCCCCAAGGCCTTGGCCGAGCCCGCCCCGGTGCTGGATTGGCGCGACGGCGTCATTCCCGTGTCGCGCCAGTTTGACGATCCCTATTTCTCGCTGGCCGGCGGACTGGATGAGACGCGGCACGTGTTCCTTGCGGGAAACGGCCTGCCCGCCCGGTTCCGGCCGGGCTTTCACATTGCCGAACTCGGGTTCGGGACCGGCCTGAACCTGATGGCGGCCCTGATCGCCTGGCGGAGCGCAGGCGTCGCAGGCGTGCTGCGCTTCACCTCGTTCGAAGGCTGGCCAATGGCGGCGGCCGACATGGCCCGCGCCCTTGCGGCGTTCCCCGAGGCGCTTGCGGTGGCAGCGCCGTTCCTCGACCAGTGGGCCCGAGGCAGCAGGCACATCCGCCTTCCCGACCTGGAGGCCCGGATCATCATCGGCGACGCACGCGCCACCCTGCCGGTGTGGCAGGGCCGCGCCGATGCCTGGTTCCTTGACGGTTTCTCGCCTGCAAGGAATCCCGAGATGTGGGGCGAGACCCTCATGTCCGAGGTCGGACGCCACACGGGGCCGGGCGGCACCTGTGCCAGCTACACGGCAGCGGGATTCGTGAGAAGGGGCCTTGCGGCGGCAGGCTTTGTGGTCGAACGGCGTGCCGGATACGCAGGCAAGCGGCACATGACGGCGGGGTGGTTTCGATGACCGGGCGCAACACGCGGCTTGGCGCAATCCTGATGGTGGCGACGGTGTTCTGCTACACGGTGCAGGACGGCCTGACGCGCCATCTGGCGGGCGAATACAATGTGCTGATGGTCGTGATGATCCGCTACTGGTTCTTCGCCGCCTTCGTCCTGATGCTGGCCGCCGCGCGTCCGGGCGGGATTCGCGCCGTGCTGCGCACGGTGCAGCCGGGGCTTCATGCCGCACGCACGGTGCTTCATACCGGCGAAATCTGCGTGATCGTCCTGTCCTTCACCCTGATCGGGCTGATCAACACGCATGCGGTCTTTGCCGTATGCCCGCTGATCGTGGCCGCCCTGTCAGGGCCGGTGCTGGGCGAGCGCGTGGGGCTGATGCGATGGATCGCCATCGGGGCGGGCTTTGCGGGCATCCTGGTGATCCTGCGGCCGGGTACCGACCTGTTCACCCCGCTGGCGCTGCTGCCCCTGCTGTCGGCGGCGATGTTCGCGGCCTACAGCGTGCTCACCCGAAAGGCGACGGTGCGCGAGGATGCCTTTGTCGCCTTCTTCTGGTCCGGAATCATGGGGGCAGTGCTGATGACGCTGGCCGGGATGTGGCACTGGCAGCCGATGGGCGCGCGCGACTGGGCGCTGACCTTGACCAACGGGGCGGTGGCGATCCTGTCGAACTGGCTGATGATCCGGGCCTATCAGGTGGCCGAGGCGGCGTCGGTTCAGCCCTTTGCCTATCTGCAACTGGTCTTTGTCACCATCATGGGCGTGACGGTCTTCGGCGAGACGGTCGAGACCGCGACGCTGGTCGGCGCGGGTATCGTGGTTCTGGCAGGGCTCTTTGCATTGACGGTGCGCGATGCACGATCTGTCAGGGCCGAAGCATGAGCATACAGCAGAACACGGCGCGCGGCATATGGCTGATGGTGGCCACGACCTTCGTGTTCGCGATGCAGGATGGCCTGTCACGCCATCTGGCGGGCGAATACAACGTTCTGATGGTCGTGATGATCCGCTACTGGTTCTTCGCCGCCTTCGTCATGGCGATTGCCGCAAGGGCGCCCGGGGGTCTGTCTGCGGCGGCGCGGACGCGGTTTCCGGTTGTGCAGGCGTTCCGGGGCGTGCTGCTGGTGGCCGAGATCTGCATCATGGTGGTGGCCTATGTGAAGCTTGGCCTCGTCGAGGCGCATGCCGTCTTCACCTGCTACCCGCTGCTGGTCGCCGCACTGTCGGGGCCGGTGCTGGGCGAACGGGTCGGTTGGCGCCGATGGACGGCCATCGGCATCGGGTTCGCCGGGATCCTGGTGATCCTGCAACCCGGGATCGCGGTGTTCTCGCCCTGGGCACTGGTTCCCCTGCTGGCAGCCGCGATGTTCGCCTTCTACAGCCTTCTGACCCGCTGGGTATCCCGCGGCGATGCGGCATCGGTGTCATTCTTCTGGACAGGCACGGCAGGCTGCGTGGCGATCACCGCAGTCGGAATCTGGTTCTGGGAACCGATGTCCTGGTCCGACTGGGGGTGGATGGCGCTGCTGTGCTGCACCGGCGCCCTGGGCCACTACCTGCTGATCCGGGCCTATGAGGTCGCCGAGGCCAGCGCGGTCCAGCCGTTCGCCTACCTGCAGCTGGTCTTTGCCTCGACGCTCGGTATCACGGTCTTTGGCGAGAGCCTTGAAACGAACGTGGCAATCGGGGCGGGTATCGTGGTGGCAGCCGGGCTGTTCACGCTGTGGCGGCAAAGGGTGCGGGCAAAGACCTAGGCTCAGCGCCCGGTCAGTTCGGCCGTCACCCTGACCGGTCCGGGCTGGCCACGCAGTCGTGCACGATAGATCACCAGGCTTTCCACGACGCGCATGATGTAGGTGCGTGTTTCGGCGATCGGCACCATCTCGACCCAGTCAACGGGATCGACAGCGGGGTCGCGCGGATCACCGAATTCGGTGATCCAGCGGCGGGGGCGCCCCGGGCCGGCGTTATACCCGGCAGCGACAAGCGCGACGGCAGGGCCGAATTCGTCGATCAGCTTCTTCAGATAGGCGGCGCCAAGGCTGACGTTGTAGGCCGGATCGGTGGTCAGACGGCCGCTGGCATAGGGTTGACCCGTTTCCCTTGCCATCATCTCGGCGGTGCCGGGCATCACCTGCATCAATCCGCGCGCACCTGCCGGGCTGATCACGGCCGGATCGAACTCGCTTTCGCGCCGCGCGATCGACAGGGCCAGCGCACGGCTGACGGGCAAACCATCGGGCACCATCGCGGGCACGGGGAAATAGGCGCGCGGAATGATCCGCCCGCGTTCCGCCGCAGCCTTGGCGATCAGGACCGCAACATGCGGCTCATCCAGCGACAGCGCCATGTCGGCCAGCTGATCCAGCGCGCCGGGGTCCAGACCTTCCGCAAGATGCAGCAGGAACCGCTTGCCGTTTGTCCGGTCGCCGGCAGCCAGAAACATCCGCGCGGCGGCGAGAACGGACGATCCGGCAAAACCGGCCTGGCGCCAGTCGGCCGGTCTCGTGTCGGACAGCAGGGCAGGATCGAGGGTCTGGCCAAGCCGCTCGGCCGCCAGAAGCCCGTAGTAGGCGCTTGAGTGGCGGGACGCCGCGCCATAGGCCGCCCGGGCGGCATCGCGCCGCCCTGCCGCCTCTTCCGCCCGGCCCTCCCAATAGTGGGCGCGCGACAGGCTGATCGGTGTCTGCACGGCGGATCTCAGCCGCTGGAAGTGGCCAAGCGCTGTCGCGTGGTCGCCCATGTGGCGCAAGGCAATGAAGCCCGCCAGAAACTCGAGGTCCGCGAAATCCCCGCCGCCGGAAAGCCCATGCGACGCCGCGACCCGCCATGCGGTGCGGTGCTTGCCCTCTTCTGCCAACTGGCGTGCAAGGTTTGCGCGGCGCGGGGCCCAGGCCGCAGCGCGGCCGAGCGTGTCAGTGTCGGACCGTTCGAGGATCAGTTCGGCGGCGCTGTCATAGAGCCCGCTGTTCATCCGCCACTGGAACCGGTCATGCGCCAGCCCGGGATCGCCCGCCAGCGCGGAGGGCACGGCGGAGATCAGGGCGTTCACGCCGTCGCGGCGTTCGCGCAGGGCGATGCGTGCCTCGGCCAACGCGCGGGCTTCGGCGCCCAGCCGGGGCAGCATGCGCCGCGCCTCGGCCAGTCTGCCATCCCACAGCAGGCGGTCGGCGCGGCGTTCATGGGCGGCCCGGTCCTGCGGCGCAGCGGCAAGAAAGACTGTCTCCTGTGCGGCATCGAAGGCCAGGTTCACCCAGGCATCCGCCGCGACGCGCGCGGAATCTGCCGGGCGGCCCGCAGACTTCAGCGCGGTCACAAGCGCAATCGCACCTTCCGGCGTAGCGGGGGCACCGTTGCCGAAATAGGCGATCACCCGATCCGGCGTGGTCGACCGTGCGACCGCTTCCTCGCCCTTGCGGCGCAGGAAGGGCATACCGGGCCAGTCGGAACGGCGGGCCAGAAAGCGCTCATAGTCCGTCAGCGTGCCATCGCCTGCACGCAGGCGCAGCCATTCCACGATGTCGGCGCCAACAGGATCGGGCGCCTGCGCCGCGGCGGCGGTCCAGTCGCCGCGGGCGGCCGCGGACAGCGCGGCGCGCAGATCCTGTGCCGCTGCGGGCATCACAAGGATCAGCGAAAGCACCAGTCCGGCGGCAAGGCGGTTCGAAGCACGGATCATGGCGCCAGTTACCCTTTGGCCAGCCTCCACCGCAACTCACATCCCCGCCAAGGCCCATGCTTGGCAAGACCTCGCCCCGGCGCTAGGAAGGCCGACGGTTCATCCGGGGCGATTCAGCGCCCCGCAACAGGAGATGCGTGTCATGCTCAAGGGGTCGCTTCCCGCGCTGGTCACGCCGTTCAAGGACGGCGCAGTGGATTTCGACACGCTGAAGAAGCTCGTCGACTGGCATGTCGCCGAGGGCAGCCACGGCATCGTGCCGGTGGGCACGACCGGCGAAAGCCCCACCCTGAGCCATGAAGAGCACGAGGCGGTGATCGAGGCGGTCGTGGCCGCTGCCGCCGGGCGCATCCCGGTCGTGGCCGGGGCCGGGTCGAACTCGACTGCCGAGGCGGTCGGATTGCTGCGCCACGCCGAGCGCGTGGGGGCCGATGCCGCGCTTGTGGTGACACCCTACTACAACAAGCCGACGCAGGCGGGGCTGATCGCGCATTACACGGCGCTGCACGATGCCTGCCGCCTGCCCATCATCATCTACAACATCCCCGGCCGGTCGGTGGTCGACATGTCGCCCGAGACCATGGGTGTTCTGGCCAGGCTGCCGCGCATCGTCGGCGTCAAGGACGCGACGGGCAAGCTGGAGCGGGTCAGCCAGCAGCGCATCTCCTGCGGCCGCGAGTTCATCCAGCTGTCCGGCGAGGATGCCACGGCGCTCGGGTTCAACGCGCATGGCGGGGTCGGCTGCATCAGCGTGACGGCCAACGTGGCACCACGCCTCTGTGCCGAGTTCCAGGAGGCCACGCTGTCGGGCGACTATGCCCGTGCGCTTGCCTACCAGGACCGGCTGATGCCCCTGCACGAGGCGATCTTCCTTGAGCCCGGGCTGTGCGGCGCGAAGTATGGCCTGTCACGGCTGGGGCTCTGCTCGGATGAGGTTCGCCTGCCGCTGGTGGGCCTGACGGACGGCACGAAGGCCCGGATCGACGCGGCCATGCGGCACGCAGGGCTGCTGAACTGATGACCCGGCGTGGTCGGCAATGTCGTGATGTCCGGGCATGCGTGCGGCACGCGCGACATCATTGACCGGTTCGCGGTGACGCGGCGACTCTGGCGGTCCGGTTTGCGATACCGGTCCGCCAGGTCCCGTCCCATCGCCCATCACGACCGGCGCCAGCGGGGCATGGAATGACCGACAATCTGCGCGGCGGCGGCTTCATGATCCTCGCCATGGCGGGATTTGCCGTCGAGGATCTGCTGCTGAAGGTGATCGCCCGGCAAATGCCGGTGGGACAAATCCTGATCGTGTTCGGGCTGGCCGGGGCTTTGGTGTTTGCCCTGCTCTGCCGTCGCAGGCGCCTGCCCGTCTGGCATCCCGCCATCCTGACACGGCCGCTGATCCTGCGCGCGGCGTTCGAGGTGGCGGGACGATTGTTCCACACGCTGGCCCTGGCCCTGACCTCGCTTGCGGCGACATCCGCCATCCTGCAGGCGACGCCACTGGTCGTGGTGGCGGGCGCTGCGCTGATCTTCGGCGAGCGGGTGGGATGGCGACGCTGGACAGCGATCCTTGTCGGTTTCGCGGGTGTCCTGATCATCCTGCGCCCGGGGGTCGAGGGTTTCACGCCGCTGTCGCTGCTGGCGGTCGCCGGGATGATCGGCTTCGCCGGACGCGACCTTGCCACCCGGGCGGCCCCGGCTGTGCTCGGCAACCTCCAGCTTGGCGTCTACGGCTTTGCGGCCATGGTGCCGACGGGCGCGATGATGCTGGGCTGGACGGGCGGGGCGGTCATGCCCGACCTGGTGGGAGCCGTGACACTGGCTGTCGTGACGGCGGTTGGCGTGGCGGCCTATCTGGCGCTGACCATCGCGATGCGGACCGGCGAGGTTTCGGTCGTGACGCCGCTGCGCTACAGCCGTCTGGTGTTCGCGCTGATCCTTGCGGTGATCCTGCTTGGCGAACGGCCGGATGCGGCGACGCTGGCGGGTTCCGCCATTGTGGTGTGTAGCGGGCTCTACACCCTGATCCGCACGCAAAGGGCGAATCGCCTGCCCGCAAGCCACTGACAGGTATGGATTCATGGTTGTCGGAAGGTGAACGCCCGAGCGTTTCGCGGGCAGTGGGCGGACGCGCATCATTGCCGTTTCCTGATGCGCGACACTGACGCATCCTCGCCCCGGTGATGTCAAGAAAATGGCAGGATTGGGGTGCCTTCTGGGCGGCAAGGCGACCGGATCGCCGCAAACCTTAACGCGCACCCGAAGGAGATACCCATGTTCATGCAGGATTTCGCTCGTCTGGCCACGGCAACCCCGATCCTGCCCGATCTTCCGGCCGCTTCCGGGCTGATCGCGGCCACGCTGGTCGAAACCCGCAGCGGATGGCGCGCGGCGGGCAACCTTTGCACCGGTGATGCCGTGCACACGCTCGACGGCGGCTTGCGGCGCGTGGTCGCCGTGGATCGCGCCTGGATGATGCCGGTGTCGGGAGCCGAGGTCATCCGGCTGCCCGGTGGCGCCTTTGGCAACGATGACAGCGTCACTCTGATGCCGGGCCAGCACCTTCTGGCGGACCTGACCGCCGAGGACGCGGCTGTGGGCGGGTTGCCGGACGCGCTGGCCGTTCTGTTGCCCGCGCTTGCCTTCGACGGTTTCCGGGGCGCCGAACGCCGCCGCCTGATCGCACCCGTCGAGGTGATCACCCCGCTGTTCGACGAGGAAGAATACGTCTGGGCGGCCTCTGGCCTGTTGCTGCACTGTCCGTCGATGACCCAGGGCGCGGGAGCATACCCGGCCGCTGCCGGCATCTTTCCAAGGATCGGTGTTGCAGCGGGGCGGCGGCTGCTGGCGGCCCGAGACGAAGCGGGTTGCGCGCTGCCCGACTGGGCTGCCTGAGCGCCGCGTCGCTGGACAGCCGCCCCCTGCGCCCTTATGTCGGCGCGATCATGGCCAAGAAATCCGATCCCAATTCAAAGCTCATCGCGGAGAACCGGCGCGCGCGGTTCGACTATCACATCGAGAGCGACCTCGAGGCCGGGATCATCCTGATGGGCTCCGAGGTGAAAAGCCTGCGGCAGGGCGGCGCCAACATCGGCGAAAGCTATGCCAGCGTCGAAGGTGGCGAGTTGTGGCTGATCAACGGCTACATCGCGCCCTACCTGCAGGCCAAGACCTGGGGCCATGAGGAACGCCGCCGTCGCAAGCTTCTGGTCAACCGCAAGGAAATGGCCCGGCTCTGGTCCGCGACGGCGCGCGAGGGCATGACGCTCGTGCCCATTGCCATGTATTTCAACGACCGCGGGATCGTGAAGCTGAAGATCGGCGTCGCCAAGGGCAAGAAGCTTGCCGACAAGCGCGAGACCTCCGCCAAGCGCGACTGGGATCGGCAGAAGGCGCGGCTGCTGAAGCAGGGCCTGTGACCCTTCAGCCATCGAACCTCGCGCGGTAGTCAAGCGGCGACAGGCCCGTTGCCCTGCGGAAGCTGCGGCTGAAGTAGGACGGATCGGACCATCCCGCAGCATAGCCGACAGAGGCAACGGGCATGCGGGTATAGACCAGCAGGCGGCACGCCTCGCGCACCCGGTGCGACTCGATCCGGCCCTGCGCGGAAAGCCCGGTCGCGGCACGGCACAGCCGGCTGAGATGGCGGGGGGACGTTGCCAGGGCGCGGGCAAAGTCGGCCACGCCCCACCGGTCGCGCAGATGGGCGGTCATCAGCGCCTCGAACCTGGCAAGCCGGGGGTCGATCACCGCTGCGGCCGATGACTGCGGTGCGGGGGCCAAACTCAGGGCATGGCAGACGATCAGCGGCGCCCGAGCGGCAAGCCGGGTGCGGCGCATGGGGTCGGCGGCGGCATGGTCGGCGGCAAGCGCCGCGAACAGATCGGCAACAGCCGCATCTGCGGCACAAAGGAAGGGCCGCGCGGCTGCGCCTGTCTCGGCACCCGGCGCAAGAAGCGCCTCGAAATGCATGACCGGCAAAGACAGCACATAGCCGCCCGTCCCGGCCGCGAAGGCGAAGCCGTGAACCGTGCCCGGCGGCACGTTCAGCAGCGCGGGCAGCGCAGGCTGCATGACCGCCCCCTCCAACGTGACGGTGGCGCCCCCTGCGGACAGAAGGAACATCTGATGCAGATGAAGATGGCGGTGGGGCGCGATGCGCCAGTCCAGGCCGGCGGCCCGGTCGGCGATGCGTTCGACATGCAGGATGTCCGGAAACTGGCGGGTTTCACCGTACAGCTGCCAGGCCGGGATAGCGTTTGTGATATCGGCCATGTCCGCAAAATGCCAGAGGTGATCGGTTTCGTCCATTCCTCCGCACGCGCCTGGCGCTATTGTCTGCGGCCACGTTTCAGGGGGGAACGATGCGGACGCAGGTTGTCATCGTGGGGGCCGGGCCGTCGGGCCTGCTGCTCAGCCAGATTCTGAATCGCGAGGGCGTCGCCACCGTGGTGCTGGAACGACAGTCGCGCGACCATGTGCTGTCGCGCATCCGGGCGGGGGTGCTGGAACAGGGCACGGCCGACCTTCTCCGGCACGCCGGGGCGGGCGCGCGGATGGACCGGGAAGGCCAGGTTCACCACGGATGCCATCTGGCGGGCGGGGGCCGCATGTTCCGGGTGGATTTCGCGGCGTCCGTGGGGCGTTCGGTGATGGTCTATGGCCAGACCGAGGTGACCCGCGATCTCTATGCGGCGCAGGACGCGATCGGAGCGACCATCCTGCACGGGGTCGCGGATGTCGCGCTGCACGATCTGACGGGTGACGCGCCGTTCGTGACCTGCGTGCACGATGGCAGGCCGCTGCGCATAGACTGTGATGCCGTGGCCGGCTGCGACGGATTTCACGGCGTCAGCCGCCGCGCGATCCCCGATGTCGTGCGGCGGGAATATGAGAAGGTCTATCCGTTCGGCTGGCTTGGCGTCCTGTCCCGCACCCCGCCGGTTGCGGAGGAGCTGATCTATGCCGCGCATGACCGGGGGTTTGCGCTGGCCTCGATGCGGAATCCCGAACTGTCGCGCTATTACATCCAGGTGCCACTGACGGACCATCCGGAGGACTGGCCCGATGATGCCTTCTGGGATGAACTGCGCCGCCGTCTGCCCGCCGTGACGGCCGCGCGGCTTGTAACGGGGGCGTCGATCGAGAAGTCGGTCGCGCCCCTGCGGTCTTTCGTGACCGAGCCGATGCGGTGGGGGCGTCTGTTCCTGTGCGGGGATGCGGCGCATATCGTGCCTCCGACCGGGGCAAAGGGTCTGAACCTCGCGGCGGGCGATGTGTTCTATTTGTCCGACGCCCTGACCGCGTTCTTCCGCCACGGGCATGACGGCGGAATCGACAACTATTCGGCACGCGCCTTGTCCCGCGTCTGGGGGGCGATGCGGTTCAGCTGGTCGTTGACAATGATGCTGCACCGTTTTCCGGAGCACGGCGATTTCGATCGCCGCATGCAGGATGCGGCACTGGATGCGCTCGAGTCATCCCCATCGGCGCGGGCCGAAATGGCTGCCAACTACACCGGGTTGCCCTACTGAGCGTGCAGCGGGCCGATGACGGGCGGCTGTGCGTTCAACTCGTCAATGCCGAACCCGGCAAGGCGCTTGTAGGTTGCGGCATGTTCGGCCAGGAACGCCGGATCAATGACATCCTCGATCCGGGCAAATGTACCGCCGCAGCGGTCCTCGACCATCTGCATCACGGCGTCGGGGCCGGTGCCCCGATTGGCCAGGATCACGCGGTTCATGCGCGGCCTGACGCGATCCTCATAAGCACGCAGCGCATCGGGGCCGGGGGCATGGTTCCGGATCTCGGCACCTATGATGCGGGCATCGACGATCGCCTGGCTCGCGCCGTTCGACCCCACGGGATAGGTGGGATGGGCGGCATCGCCGATCAGCGTGACGGCCCCGTCCGACCAGCTGCCCACCGGATCGCGGTCGACCATCGGATATTCGAACACCTGTTCGGCATCGCGGATGACCGACGGAACGTCCAGCCAGTCGAATCGCCAGCTGTCGAAGCCCGGCGCAAAGTCGGCGCGATCCGCGGGGCGGTTCCAGTCTTCCTTGCGGAAGCCCTGCGCGGGGTCCACGCGCTTTTCGGCGATCCAGTTCAGCAGGCAAAGCCCGGTGGCTGGGTCGGTTTCCGAGATCGGATAGGCGACGAACCTTTGCCTGTCATGTCCGGCCAGCGCCATGGCTGCGCCACCGAAGAAGGCAGGCGCGCGGGTGGTGCCGCGCCAGATGATGATTCCTTTCCAGACGGGCGGGCCCTCGGAAGGGTGCATCTGGCGACGGATGGCAGAATGGATGCCATCCGCGCCGATGATCAGATCGCCCTGCACGACAACTGCGCCATCCGGCCCTGTCAGATGCAGCGCGGGGCGCCCGCCGTCGACCGAATATCCCGTCGCCCGGTGCCCCGGCACCACGCAGTCCGGCCCGGCCCGTTCGGTGAGCCTGCGGTGCAGCAGCATCTGCAGGCCGCCCCGGTGGATCGAGTATTGCGGCCAGGCGTAGCCGGCAGCCTGACCGCGCGGTTCCACCCAGATCGGCAAGCCGGTCTTGGTGTAGAACCCGTATTGCCGCGTCCGGACCCCGATCCGGTCAAGATCCGCGCCAAGGCCCAGGTCGATCAGTTCGCGCACGGCATTGGGTTGCAGGTTGATGCCGACACCCAGCGGTCGCAGGGCAGCCACGGATTCGTAGATCCGGAAGGGCTGGCCGATCTGATGCAGGGTCAGCCCCAGCGTCAGCCCCGCAATCCCCGCCCCGACAATCAGGATCATGGTGCGTCCCCCTCGGTGTCGCCGGGTGGCGGCGCCTCACGGATGAGGCGGCGCAGCACGGTTTCCAGCGTTGTGGCGTCAGCGCCCAGGGCCTGCCGCAGACTGCGGTCGTGGTCGCACGCGCGACGGCCCAGACCGGCGAACACCGCGCGCCCCTCGGCCGTCAGCGTCAGGTTCTCGGCACGACGGTCGGATTCCGCACGTGCGCGGATCAACCAGCCGCGCGATTCAAGCGCCGCGACGGCGCGGCTGACCATCGTCTTTTCCATCTGCGAGGCGCGGCAGATGTCGCGCGCCGTCATGCCGCCGCTGCGCCCGACATGGGCCAGAACCCGCCACTGCGGCCGCGTCATGCCCCAGCCGT
The DNA here is from genome assembly GCA_019454225.1 of Paracoccaceae bacterium. Lineage (NCBI taxonomy): Bacteria > Pseudomonadati > Pseudomonadota > Alphaproteobacteria > Rhodobacterales > Paracoccaceae > Paracoccaceae bacterium. The sequence goes on from CP075370.1 coordinate 387,426, forward strand.
CGCGGTAGACCGGCTGGAATGAACGGCTGGCCGCCTCGGCCGCCTGATTGAGCAGGTAGGGCAGGAAGGTATCAAGGTCGAAACCGGATGGCGCTGTGTCTGGCATCGGGTGCTCCTCGGCGTGCAGGGAGAGGTTATGCTTGACTTGGTTGCAAAAGCAACCATTATCGCGCGCATCCGAACGGAGGCCGCCATGACCCGCCACGCCCTTCCCCAAGGCATGATCCGCGCCATTTCCCACCCTGGTCCGCATGAGGGCTATATGCCCGGCTGGGCCAACGATTTCGAGACCGAGGCGCTGCCCGGCGCGCTTCCGCAGGGACAGAACAGCCCGCAGAAATGCAACTATGGCCTTTACGCCGAACAGCTTTCCGGATCGGCCTTCACGAAGCCGCATCCCGAACGGACATGGTGCTACCGCATCCGCCCCTCGGTGAAGCACACCACGCGGTTCCGCAAGGTCGACGTGCCGCTGTGGAAATCCGCCCCCCATGTGGTGCCCGACGTGATCAGCCTGGGCCAGTACAGGTGGGATCCGGTGCCGCATTCGGGCGAGGCGCTGACCTGGGTGACGGGGATGCGCACCGTGACCACGGCGGGCGACGTGAATACGCAGACGGGCATGGCGACGCATGTCTACCTGGTGACCCGCTCGATGGTGGACGCGTACTTCTATTCCGCCGATGGCGAGCTGCTGGTCGTTCCGCAGGAGGGGCGCCTGCGGTTCTGCACGGAACTGGGAATGATCGACCTGGAACCGAAGGAAATCGCGATCATCCCGCGCGGCCTGGTCTATCGCGTCGAGGTGCTGGAAGGGCCGTGCCGCGGATTCGTCTGCGAGAACTACGGCGCCCCCTTTACCCTGCCGCATCGCGGCCCGATCGGCGCAAACTGCCTGGCCAATCCGCGCGACTTCAAGACGCCGGTGGCGGCCTTCGAGGACCGCGAGGCGCCCTCGACCGTGACGATCAAGTGGTGCGGACAGTTCCACGAAACGCCGATCGGCCACAGCCCGCTGGACGTGGTGGCATGGCACGGCAACTATGCGCCTTGCAAATACGACCTGCGCGCCTACAGCCCGGTGGGCGCCATCCTGTTCGACCATCCCGACCCGTCGATCTTCACGGTGCTGACCGCGCCCTCGGGCGACCCGGGCACCGCCAACATCGACTTCGTGCTGTTTCGTGAACGCTGGATGGTGGCCGAACACAGCTTCCGCCCGCCCTGGTACCACAAGAACGTCATGTCCGAGCTGATGGGCAATATCTACGGCATCTATGACGCCAAGCCGAAGGGGTTCGTGCCCGGCGGCATGTCGCTGCACAACTGCATGCTGCCGCATGGCCCCGACCGCAACGCCTTCGAGGGTGCCTCGAACGCGGCGCTGAAGCCCGAGAAGCTGGACGAGACCATGTCCTTCATGTTCGAGACCCGCTTCCCCCAGCACCTGACGGAATGGGCCGCGACCACGGCGCCCCTGCAGGACGACTACATCGACTGCTGGGAAAGCCTGGGGAAGAAGTTCGACGGCACGCCGGGGGTGAAGTGATGTACATCGACGGTTTCGTCGTGCCGGTGCCGAGGGACCGGGTCGAGGACTATCGCGCGATATCGGACGAGGCGATGGCGATCTGGATGGACCACGGCGCGATCTCTGCCGTCGAGGCGATGGGCGATGACGTGCCCGGGGGCGATGTCACGTCCTTCCCGATGGCGGTCAAGGCAGAGCCCGGCGAGGTCGTGTTCTTTTCCTTCATCACCTTCCGCGACCGTGCCCACCGTGACGCCGTAAACGCGGCCGTGATGGCCGATCCGCGGCTGAAGATGCCCGCCGCGGATGCGCCCTTCGATGCCAGGCGCATGATCTGGGGCGGGTTTTCCGCAATCGTTCGCAAGGGGGCCGCAGCGTGACCCGTGCCTTCGCCTCGCAGGGCGACCTGCAAGAGAAAAAGACCAGCTTCACCGAGATCGGGCCGGGGCTTTATGCCTTCACCGCCGAGGGCGACCCGAACTCCGGCGTCATCGTGGGCGATGACGCGGTCATGGTGATCGAGGCGCAGGCCACGCCCCGGCTGGCGCGCAAGGTGATCGACTGCATCCGCAGCGTCACCGACAAGCCGATCACCCATCTGGTGCTGACTCACTACCACGCGGTGCGCGTGCTGGGCGCATCGGCCTATGGTGCGCCGCAGGTCATCATGTCGGATCGCGCGCGCGGCATGGTGGCCGAGCGCGGGCAGGAGGACTGGGAAAGCGAGTTCGGCCGCTTTCCCCGCCTGTTCCAGGGACACGACGAGATCCCCGGACTGACATGGCCGACCACGACCTTTCACGACCGCATGTCGGTCTGGCTGGGGCGGCGACGGGTCGACATCCGGCATCTGGGCCGCGCGCACACGGCGGGCGATGCCGTGGTGCATGTGCCGGACGCCAACGTGATGTTCACCGGAGACATCGTGGAATACCACTCGGCCTGCTATTGCGGCGACGGGCATTTTGCCGACTGGCCAGCCACGCTGGACCGCATCGGCGCCTTCAACCCCGAGGCCATCGCCCCCGGACGGGGTGCCGCACTGATGGGGCGCGACCGTGTTGGGGACGCACTGGCGGCGACGCGCGACTTCGTGCAGTCGACCTACGCGCCTGCCGCCCGCGTCGCGATGCGCGGAGGCTCGCTGCGCGAGGCCTGGGAAGCGGTGCGCGCGGCATGCGACCCCAAGTTCGGCGATTACGCGATCTATGAACATTGCCTGCCCTTCAACGTCGCCCGCGCCTTTGACGAGGCACAGGGCATCGACACGCCACGCATCTGGACCGCCGAGCGGGACCGCCAGATGTGGGCGGCGCTGCAGGGTTGACGGCCGTGGCGGACGGCGGAACGACGCGGGACGGCGGGCTGGTGCTTTACCCCTATCTGCGGTCGGCGGACCAGGACCGTGCCGATGCCGCGCGCCATCCGGTCGTGATCGTCGGGGGCGGGCCTGTCGGGCTGGTTCTGGCGCTGGACCTGGGGAGGCGGAGCGTGCCGGTTCTGGTGCTGGACGATCAGGAGGGGCCGGGCGGCGGCAGCCGTGCCATCTGCTTTGCCAAGCGCACGCTGGAGATCTGCGACCGGCTGGGCGCGGCCGCGCCGATGGTCGACAAGGGCGTGCGGTGGAGCCGGGGAAAGGTGTTCCGCGACGACAGGTTGATTTATGAATTCAACCTGTTGCCCGAAGACGGTCATGCCTTTCCGGCCTTCGTGAACCTGCAGCAACCCTATTTCGAGCAATACCTGTGCGAGGCCATCGCCGCGGCCCGTGCCGACGGCGCAACCATCGAGATCCGGGGCCGCAGCCGGGTCGAGGGGATCGCCCCCGATGCCAGCGGCGCAACGCTGGACGTGATGACGCCCGACGGGCCCTATGCGCTGCGGGCCGACTGGGTGGTGGCCTGCGACGGGGCCCGGTCGCCCCTGCGCGGCATGATGGGTCTGGGGTTCGAGGGAAGGGTGTTCGAGGACAACTTCCTGATTGCCGATGTGCGGATGACGGCCGATTTCCCGACGGAACGCTGGTTCTGGTTCGAGCCGCATTTCCGCTCGGGCGATTCGGCACTGCTGCACCGCCAGCCCGACGACATCTGGCGCATCGATTTTCAGTTGGGCTGGAACATCGACCGCGCGCGCGAACAGGAACCCGCCCGGGTGCGGGCGCGGGTGGATGCGATGCTGGGGCCGGGGGTGGACTATGACCTGGTCTGGACATCGATCTATACGTTCCAGTGCCGCCGGATGGCCCGGTTCCGGCATGGCAGGGTGATCTTTGCCGGCGATTCGGCGCATCAGGTATCGCCTTTCGGTGCCCGCGGGGCGAATTCCGGCGTGCAGGACGCCGACAACCTGGGCTGGAAGCTGGCCGCCGTGGTGCAGGGCGCGGCGTCCGACCGGCTGATCGACAGCTATGAGACCGAGCGGATGCAGGCCGCCGATGAGAATATCCTGAACTCGACCCGCGCGACCGATTTCATCACGCCGAAGTCGCCGGTGTCGCGGCTGTTCCGCAATGCCGTGCTGGATCTGGCCGAGTCGATGCCCTTTGCCCGGGCCATGGTGAACTCCGGCCGGTTGTCGGTGCCATGCGTGCATGACGGTTCGGTGCTGAACAGCCCCGATGACGCGCGGATGCCCGCGCGCAGCCGACCCGGCGCGCCCTGCCCCGATGCGCCGCTGGGCGAGGGTTGGCTGCTGGCACGGCTGGGGCCGGGCTTTACCCTGCTGGCCATCGACACCGAGGCGCCGGAGGTGCGGGTGCCAGACGGTATCGCGCTGCACCACGTGGCGCTTTCCGCACATGGCAACAATGACTTGCGGGCGCGATACCTGGGGCATGCGGATCGGGCGGTCTATCTGATCCGCCCGGACGGGCATGTCGCGGCGCGCTGGCTGGCGCCCGACCCCCATGCCATTGCCGCAGCGCTGCGGCGCGCCCTGGGGATGGAGTGACCTATGATGACGACCGCCCCGAACCTGCCCGATGCCGATGAGGCCTATGCCCGGTTGATCGCCGCGCATGACGGGTTGACCGAGGCCGAGAGCCATGCGCTGAACGCGCGGCTGATCCTGATCCTGATGAACCAGATCGGTGACCCGGACGTGATCGCGGCAGCGATAGCGGCTGCACTTGCGGCAGGACGCAAGGGCTAGCGGTCACGCCGTCAGACGGTGCGGCGCGAGCCGGTCGTAGTGGAGGCGGGCGGCTTCGGCGAGCGGGTGGAATTCCGGCGGCAGGTCGGGCAACGGGCCCTCGGCCGTGTCGAAACCGGTGGAGCGATGGACCGCGCCATACCAGTGCGGGGCCCAGGCACCGTCATAGGGTTTCGGCCCGGCAGGCCATGACAGCATGTTCCACGTGAAACCGATGCCCAGGGAATCGCAAAGTTTCTGCAGTATTCCCGGTGGGTTGGCCCGGATGTCGGCGCTGTCGACCACCAGCGGCGCGCGGCCGGTCCGGTCGGCCACGCGGTCGAACAGGCGGGACTGCTGGGGAAAGCCGATGTCGTCGAGCGTCGGGTTCTCGCGCTTGGCGACATAGCTCGCGATGACGCGGACGGGGTGCCGGATCAGGAAGACATTGGTGCAGGAGTCCATGAAATCCAGCGGGAACCCATCAATCATGTGATGGGTCATGTGCTTCTGATAGAACAGTTTTTCGCCGGTCGCAGGGGCGTTGGCGCAGGCCATCGCGACGCGGGCGGGATCGGCGTCGCCGGCGGCCAGGATGGCATCGCCCATCGGATGATCGAGCCCGGTGGCCGCCAGATAGGCGGCATAGAACGGTTCGTCCCAGACCGCGCAGTCACCCCGTGCGGCAAAGGCATACATCATGGCGGTCGACAGGTTCCGGGGACCGGACCACATGGCGATATTCATCTGCAATTCCCGCTATTTCGCTGTCTGGCATCCGTCTGGCCCGCGTCTGGCAGACGTATGGCATCCGTCCCGACATCAGGCACCCACAAACGCCTTGTAGAGCCCGCGCAGCCGTTCGGTCACCGGGCCCATCTGGCCCGTCCCGATCACCCGCCCGTCGATGGTGCCGACCGGGGTCTGGGCGCCGAAGGTCCCGGTCAGGAACGCCTCGTCGGCCGAATAGGTCTCGACCAGCGAGAAGTTCCTTTCGAACACCGGAATGCCGTTCGCGCGCGCAAGGTCGATGACGGCGCGGCGGGTGATGCCGGGCATGCAGTAGTCGCCTGTCGAGGTCCACAGTTCGCCGCGCCGCACGATGAAGAAGTTGCAGGCGTTGGTGGTGTTCACGAAACCATGCACATCGAGCATCAGCGCCTCGTCGGCGCCCGCCTTCTGCGCGGCGATGCAGGCCAGGATGCAGTTGAGCTTGGAATGGCTGTTCAGCTTGGGGTCCTGCGTCATCGGCAGGCCGCGGACATGCGGAACCGTCGCCAGCCGGATCGGGCGCGGGATGCGCGGTCGGGAGTGTTCCATGATGATCGCCACGGTCGGGCCCTGCTGCGACAGGTTCGGGTGCTGGAACGGCCGGGTCTTGACGCCGCGCGTCACCATCAGCCGGGCGTGGGCATCGGTGGTCATGCCATTGGCCGCCGCCGTGTCGTGCAGCGCCTGCCTGACCTGATCGGGCGTCATCGCGATGTCGAGGTCGATGGCCTTGGCGGCCTCGAACAGGCGGGTGATGTGATCGTCGATGAAGGCCCAGCGCCCGTTGTAGAGGCGCAACCCCTCCCACACGCCGTCGCCCAGCATGAAGCCGCTGTCATAGACCGACACGACCGCCTGCGCCTTGGGCAGGATGCGCCCGTTGAGCCAGATCAGGATCGACTCGTTCCGGGTATCCTCTTCGGCGGCGTGGGTGGTGACATGGTCCATGGGCGGCCCCTCGGGGGATGTGGCGGGTTTCCCCCGACCTACGGCAGGCACGGGCGGCGGTCAATTTGACGTGACGTGGAAACGGCCGGCCCCCGGATGGCGTATGACCGGGGGAAGCAGGGGAGGGACGCGATGATCCGGGCAGGTCTGGCATTGGTGCTGATGGTGGCGGGCGCGCCCGCGATGGCCGACAAGGCCTATCTGGCGGGCGGCTGTTTCTGGTGCGTCGAGGCGGATTTCGAGAAGGTGCCGGGGGTGCGCGGCGTGGTCTCGGGCTACACCGGGGGAACCACCGAGAACCCGACCTATGAACAGGTAAGCGCCGATATCGGCGGCCACTACGAGGCGGTCGAGATCGACTATGACCCGGCGCGGGTCAGCTATGCCGAGTTGCTGTACCTGTTCTTCCGTTCGGTGAACCCGACCGACGCGGGCGGACAGTTCTGCGACAGGGGCGACAGCTATCGCACCGCGATCTTCGTGCGGAATGCCGAGGAACGGGCGGCGGCCGAGGCCGCGAAGGCAGCGGCAGGCAAGGCGCTGGGCATGACGATCGTCACGCCGGTGCTGCAGGCCGGGCGGTTCTGGCCCGCCGAGGACTATCATCAGGACTATTACAAGGGCAGCCAGCTGCTGCTGACCCGCGCCGGGCCCAAGCGGCAGTCGGATGCCTACAAGTTCTACCGGCAGGCCTGCGGGCGCGATGCGCGGCTGCGGGAACTGTGGGGCAAGGACGCGGTATTCTCGCAGTAGCGCCGGACGCCGCCCCGTCAGGGGGCGCGGGCTCAGGCCGGGCGGGCCGCCAGGAACGCCGTGACCTCGGCCGCCGTGGGGATGGCCGGGGCAGCGCCGGGCCGGGTGACCTGGATCGCGGCGGCGGCGGCGGCGCGCTGCATCGCCTGCGGGCGCGACAGTCCGAGATCAAGCTCGGCCGCCAGCCAGCCGGTGAAGGTGTCGCCCGCGCCGGTGGTGTCGACCGGCGTGACGCGGAAGGCAGGCTGGTGCAGGGGTTCGGTGCCCGGCGCGATCCAGTCGGCGCCGCTGGCGCCGCGCGTGATCAGGCAGTCGACCGGGGGCAGGGCGCCCATGGCGGCCGCGAGTTCGGCCGCCTCGCCCGCGTTCATCACCAGAAGCGTCACATGGTCCACCACCGCGCGCACGGCCGCGGGGTCGAAGGGCGCGGCGGAGTAGATGACCGACAGGCCGCGCCGGCGCGCGGCCTGTGCCGCTTCGGCCTGGGCCGAGGTTTCGTTCTGCAGGAGCAGGCTGTCACCCGCGGCAGCGCCCGCCAGCGCCGCGCCGACCAGCGCCGCGTCGGGGCTGCGGTTCGCGCCCGGCCAGATCAGGATGGCATTCTCGCCCGCGTCATCGACGGCGATGATCGCATGGCCGGTGGGTTCGCCCACATCGGCGAGATGCGCGGTATCGACGCCATAGTCCCGCAGCGCCGTGCGGGTCCAGCCGCCGTCCGGGCCGATGGCCCCGATGTGATGCACGCGGGCGCCCGCGCGGGCCGCCGCGACCGACTGGTTCGCGCCCTTGCCGCCCAGCCCCGCGCGATAGCCCGAGGCGGCGAGCGTCTCGCCGGGGGCGGGAATGCGGGGGGTGCGGTAGACGTGGTCGACGTTGACCGAGCCGAGGTTCCACAGCGCCACGGCCTCAGCCCACCCGGCAGGCGGCCATCACGGCCATGTTCAGGATGTCGTTCGCGGTGGCGCCGGTCGAGCAGATCTGGATCGGCTTTGTCACGCCGGTCAGGATCGGGCCGATGACCGTGGCGCCCGCCATTTCCTGCATCAGCTTGACCGAGATCGAGGCCGAGTGCCGGGCGGGCACCACCAGGATGTTGGCCGGGCCGGTAAGGCGGCAGAACGGATACTGGCGCATCACCTCGGGGTTCAGGGCGACATCGACGGTCATCTCGCCCTCGTACTCGAAATCCACCCGGCGGGCGTCGAGCACCTTGGGCGCCTTGTGCATCTTGGAGGCACGTTCGCTGTCGGGGTAGCCGAAGGTCGAGAAGCTGACGAAGGCGACGCGGGGTTCCAGGCCGAGGTTGCGCGCCACGCCCGCCGCCTTGACGGCGATGTTCGCCAGATCCTCGGGTTCGGGCCATTCATGGACCAGCGTGTCGGCAATCAGCAGGATGCGCCCCTTGTGCAGCAGGGCGGTGACGCCCACGGCGCCATCCTCGGGCCGCGCATCGAAGACATGGTTGATCAGGCTGAGCACATGCGCCGACTTGCGCGTGGCGCCGGTGACCAGCGCATCGCCGTGGCCATGCGCCAGCATGAGGGCCGCAAAGACGTGGCGGTCGCGGGCGGCAAGGCGGTGGATGTCATGCGCGTCGAAGCCGCGGCGCTGCAGGCGGGCGTAGAGGAATTCCTTGTAGGTCTCGAAATGGCGGGAGTTGGCGGCGTTGACGATTTCCAGTTCGCGCCAGGCATCGCCGATCCCGGCACCTTCCAGTTTCTCGCGCACATCCGCGTCGCGGCCGACGATCAGGGCGCGGCCGAGGCCCGAGCGCTGCCATGCGACGGCGGCGCGCAGCACGCGGGGATCATCGCCCTCGGCAAAGATCATGCGCGACTGGGCGCTGCGCGCACGGGTCTGGATGCCTTCGAGGATCGAGGCGGTGGGGTCCATGCGGGCCTTCAGGCTGGCCTCGTAGGCGCGCAGGTCGACGATGGGGCGGCGGGCCACGCCGGTATCCATGCCGGCCTTGGCGACGGCGGGCGGGACCACGTGGATCAGGCGGGGATCGAAGGGGGTGGGGATGATGTAGTCACGCCCGAAGGAGAGCTTGCGGCCATAGGCCATCGCCACCTCGTCGGGCACATCCTGGCGGGCCAGCGCGGCCAGGGCGCGGGCGCCGGCGATCTTCATCTCGTCGTTGATCGCGCGGGCGTGGATGTCGAGCGCGCCGCGGAACAGGTAGGGGAAGCCCAGGACATTGTTGACCTGGTTCGGGTAGTCCGACCGCCCTGTGGCGACGATCGCATCGGGACGGACAGCGTGCGCCTCTTCCGGCGTGATTTCGGGATCGGGGTTGGCCATGGCGAAGATGACCGGGTTGTCGGCCATGCTGCGCACCATGTCCTGCGTGACCGCGCCCTTGGCCGACACGCCCAGGAACACGTCGGCGCCGTTCATCGCCTCTTCCAGCGTGCGCAGGGGCGTATTGGCGGCATGGGCCGATTTCCACTGGTTCATGCCTTCGGTGCGGCCCTGCCAGACGATCCCCTTGGTATCGCAGATCAGGCAGTTGTCATGCCGGGCGCCCATCCGTTTCAGCAGTTCGAGGCAGGCGATGCCCGCCGCCCCCGCGCCGTTCAGGACGATGCGCACGTCCTCGATCTTCTTGCCGGTCAGTTCCAGCGCATTGATCAGGCCCGCGGCGCAGATCACCGCGGTGCCGTGCTGGTCGTCATGGAACACCGGGATGTCCATGAGTTCCTTCAGGCGGCTTTCGATGATGAAGCACTCGGGCGCCTTGATGTCCTCAAGGTTGATCCCGCCGAAGGTCGGGCCCATCAGGCGCACGGCATTGATGATCTCGTCCGGATCCTCGGTGTCCAGCTCGATGTCGATGGCGTTGACGTCGGCGAAGCGCTTGAACAGCACCGCCTTGCCCTCCATCACCGGTTTCGAGGCCAGCGCGCCCAGGTTGCCCATGCCGAGGATCGCGGTGCCGTTCGAGATCACCGCGACAAGGTTGCCCTTGACCGTATAGTCATAGGCGGTTTCGGGACGGTCGGCGATGGCCTGGACCGGCACCGCGACGCCGGGGGAGTAGGCGAGGCTCAGGTCACGCTGGGTCGCCATCGGGACCGAGGCCACCACGTCGAACTTGCCCGGGCGGGGTTCGAGGTGGAAGGCCAGCGCTTCTTCGGGCGTGATCTTGATGCGGGTCATGGCGTCCTCCCTGACGTCCGGCGGTGATAGCGCTGCCTTCCCCGGCCCACAACGGTTTTGCGGCTTTTCGGGGCGGGGCGGCTTCGCTAGGGTCGACGGCCGGAACGTCAGGGGCGCAGCGTGGCCGACAACACCGTGACGCCGATGATGGCGCAGTATCTGGAGATCAAGGGGCGGCACCCCGATGCGCTGCTGTTCTACCGGATGGGCGACTTCTACGAGATGTTCTTTGACGATGCCGTGGCCGCCTCGGCCGCGCTGGACATCGCGCTGACCAGGCGCGGGGTCCATGAGGGCGAGCCCATTCCGATGTGCGGCGTGCCGGTGGTCAGGTCGGAGGACTATCTGCTGCAACTGATCCGCAAGGGATTCCGCGTGGCGGTTGCCGAGCAGATGGAGGACCCGGCCGAGGCGAAGAAGCGCGGGTCGAAATCGGTGGTGGCGCGCGATGTGGTGCGGCTGGTGACGCCCGGGACGCTGACCGAGGAGAGCCTGCTGGAGGCGCGGCGGGCGAACTGGCTGGCGGCGCATGCGGAGGTGCGCGACGAGGGGGCGCTGGCCTGGTGCGACATGTCGACGGGCGAGGTACGGGTGATGCCCTGCGGGCCCGCGCGCCTGGTGGCAGAGCTTGCGCGGATCGGGCCGCGCGAGCTGCTGGTGGCAGAGGGCCGGATGCCGGAAGCCGCGGTGTTCGAGACGTTTCCCGGCATGGCCGTGACGCCCGCGCCGCGTTCGTCGTTTGACAGCCAGGGCGCGGAGCGGCGGCTGTGCGGGCTGTACCAGGTGGCGACGCTGGCCGGGTTCGGTGCCTTCGGACGGGCCGAGGTGGCCGCGCTGGGCGCGCTGGTGGCCTATCTGGACCTGACACAGCGCGGCCGCCTGCCGCTGCTGCGCGTGCCGGTGCGCGAGATGCCGGGGGCGACGATGCAGATTGACGCGGCGACCCGGCGCAACCTGGAACTGACGCAGGCGATGGCGGGGGGGCGCGAGGGGTCGTTGCTGGCCACCATCGACCGGACGGTGACGGCGGGCGGGGCGCGGTTGCTGGAAGCGCGGCTTGGCGCGCCATCCTGCGACCCCGGGGTGATCCGGGCGCGGCTGGCCGACGTGGCCTTCCTGCGCGAGAACGGCGCGCTGCGCCGGGCGCTGCGGGGCGTTCTGCGCGGGGTGCCCGACATGGACCGGGCGCTGTCGCGGCTGGCGCTGGATCGTGGCGGTCCGCGGGATCTGGCCGCGATCCGGGCCGGGCTGCGGGGTGCCGGGCTGGTGGCGGGGAACCTGCCGTCCGGGTTGCCCGGGGGCCTTGCCGAGGCGGCGGGGCGGCTGGTCGGGCATGACGACATGGTCGGACTGCTGGCGCGGGCGCTGGTCGAGGAACCGCCGCTGCTGGTCCGCGACGGGGGCATGGTGGCGCCCGGATACGACGCGGAACTGGACGAGACCCGCGCCCTGCGGGACGAGGGACGGGGCGTGGTGGCGGGGATGCAGGCCCGGTATGCCGAGGCGGCGGGCGTGCCGTCGCTGAAGATCCGGCACAACAACGTGCTGGGCTATTTCATCGAGACGACGGCCACCCATGCCGAGCGCATGATGTCGCCGCCCCTGTCGCAGAGCTTCATCCACCGCCAGACCACGGCAAACCAGGTGCGGTTCACCACGGTCGAGCTGTCGGCGCTGGAGACGCGCATCCTGAACGCCGGCGGTCATGCGGTGGAGATCGAGAAGCGGCATTTCGCGGATCTGGTGGCGCAGGTCCTGACGGCGGCGTCCGGCATCACGGCGACGGCCCGGGCGCTGGCAGAGATCGACCTGGCGGCGGGGCTGGCAGAGATGGCGGCCGAGGGCGACTGGTGCGCGCCCGAGGTGGACGACAGCCGCGCCTTCGACATCACCGCCGGGCGGCATCCGGTGGTCGAGGCGGCGCTGCGGCGGCAGGGCGGAGCGGCCTTTGTCGCCAACGACTGCGCCCTGAGCGCGGGTGAGGCGCCGGCGATATGGCTGCTGACCGGGCCGAACATGGCAGGGAAATCGACGTTCCTGCGGCAGAACGCCCTGATTGCGGTGCTGGCGCAGGCAGGCAGCCAGGTGCCGGCGGCGGCGGCACGGATCGGGCTGGTCAGCCAGGTGTTCAGCCGGGTCGGGGCAAGCGACGATCTGGCCCGCGGGCGGTCGACCTTCATGGTCGAGATGGTGGAGACCGCGGCGATCCTGAACCAGGCGGATGACAGGGCGCTGGTGATCCTGGACGAGATCGGGCGCGGCACGGCGACCTGGGACGGGCTGTCGATCGCCTGGGCGGTGCTGGAGCATCTGCACGGGTCGAACCGCTGCCGGGGGCTGTTCGCCACCCACTACCACGAGCTGACCACGCTGGCCGGGCGGCTGGGCGGTGTGCGGAATGCCACGGTGGCGGTGCGTGAATGGCAGGGCGATGTGATCTTTCTGCACGAGGTGCGCGCGGGTGCTGCGGACCGGTCCTATGGCGTGCAGGTGGCGCGGCTGGCCGGATTGCCTGCGCCGGTGGTGGCACGGGCACGCGAGGTGCTGACGATGCTGGAAGCCGGGGACCGGCAGGGCGGACGGCGGGCGGCGGTGATCGACGACCTGCCGCTGTTCCGCGCCGCCCCGGCGCCCGCCCCGGAGAGCAAGGCACCATCCGCCGTCGAGGCGCGGCTTTCCGGGGTGATCCCTGACGAGCTGACCCCGCGCGAGGCCCTGGCTCTGATCTACGAGCTGCGGGGCCTGCTGGAAGGCTGACCTTCGCGAGGCTGCCGAATCAGGGAATGCGCCGAGATTCTATTCGGTTTTGCGCGAATTTGTTGTTTTCCCCGGGAATCGCGCCTATCCGGCCGGACGGGCCTGTCACCCGGGGGTCGAGGAAACACCGACCTGCGCGGGCCGCAGCAGCCGGTCGTGCAGCAGGAAGCCCTCGGTCATCACCTGGATGATCTGGCCGGACCGGGTGCCGGGAACCGGTGCCTCGAACATCGCCTGATGCGTTTGCGGATCGAACATGTCCCCCGTGGCCGGGCTGATCGTGGTGATGCCGTGCCGCGTCATCGTGTTGACCAGTTCCCGCAGCGTCAGTTCGACCCCCTCGATCAATGCGCCGGCCTGGGCGCGCTGGTCATCGGTGGCGGCATCGAGGGCACGGCGCAGATTGTCGTAGACCGGCAGCAGATCGCGGGCGAGACGCGACCCGCCGTACTGTTCGGCCTCGCGCCGGTCGCGTTCGGCGCGCTTGCGCGAGTTCTCGGCATCGGCCAGGGCCCGCATGAACCGGTCGCGCAGCTCGTCACGTTCGGCGCGGAGGCTCTCGATCTCGGCCAGGAGGGTATCGTCACCTTCCTCGGTTGCCGCCATCACCTCATCCGAAAGATCGTGCAGCGCCTGGTTGTCGTTCATGTCCAAGTCCTCGAATTGTCTTGCCTTGCCGGTCACGGGCCTATCCCTTTGCGCGTTCGGACACGAGCCGCCCGACGAGCTGGGCCGTGTAGTTCACGATGGGCACCACGCGCCCGTAGTTCAGGCGAGTCGGGCCGATCACGCCGACCGCCCCGATGATGCGCCGGTCGGCATCCATATAGGGAGCGATGATGAGAGAGGAAGCAGAAAGCGAGAAAAGCTTGTTCTCCGATCCGATGAAGATCCGCACGCCCTCGCCCGCCTCGGTCAGATCGAGGAATTCGGCGATGTCGCGCTTGCGCTCCAGATCGTCGAACAGGCGGCGCACGCGATCAAGCTCTTGCGTATCGGGCGCATCGTCGAGGAGGTTGGCCGAGCCGCGCACGATGAGACGTTCGGCCGGGCCGCCCGCATCTTCCCAGAGCGCCACCCCGCGTTCGACCAGGTCACGGGCCAGCGCGTCGATCTCCTGACGCCGGGCGGAGATGTCATGCCCGATCGTCTGGCGCAGTTCCGCGATGGTGCGGCCTTCGGCCAGGGCATTCAGGAAGTTCGCCGCCTCGCGCATGGCCGAGGCGGTCATGCCCTGTGGCGGGGCGAAGACACGGTTCTCGACATGACCATCCGAGAACACCAGGACGGCAAGCGCGCGGTCCGGGCCGAGCGAGACGAATTCGATGTGACGGATGGGCGATTCGCGCTTCGGCGTCAGGACCAGACTGGCGCCATGGGTAATGCCGGACAGGGTGGAGCCCACCTGATCGAGCAGCGCGGCGACATCGGTATTGCTGGCGCCGAGGGACGCATCCATGCGCTCTCTGTCCTCTTCGGCGGCGGTGCCCACCTCGAGAATCGTGTCGACGAAGAGACGGAGCCCGAGCTGTGTGGGGATGCGCCCCGCCGAGATGTGCGGACTGTCGAGAAGGCCCAGAAATTCCAGATCCTGCATGACGTTGCGGATTGTGGCGGCGCTGATCTTTTCGGACATCGCGCGCGTCAGGGTGCGCGAGCCCACCGGATCGCCCGATGTCAGATAGCCTTCGACGACGCGGCGGAACACCTCGCGCGAGCGGTCGTTGAGTTCGGCAAGAAGGGCGGCGCGGTCGATCGGACTGGTCATGGATGTGCAAGCCTGCGGGTGACCCTCCAAGATAGGGAGCGCGGGCGCCCCGCGTCAATGCGGGTTGCGGAACGCGGGGGTTCGCGCCTATCTGGCGCGGGTTTCTGTAGGGGATGATGTGCATGCGACCTTCGGGGCGAAAGATTGACGAACTGCGGTCGGTGACAATCGAACCGGGGGTGATGCGGCATGCGGAGGGTTCCTGCCTGATCCGGATGGGAGATACGCATGTCCTTTGCTCGGCGAGCCTCGAGGACAAGGCGCCGCCCTTCCTGAAGGGGACGGGAATGGGATGGGTCACGGCCGAGTACGGGATGTTGCCGCGGGCCACGACGACACGGAACCGGCGCGAGGCCGCGACCGGAAAGCAGACGGGCAGAACGCAGGAGATTCAGCGCCTTATCGGGCGCGCCCTGCGTGCCGCGGTGGATCGCCGCGCGCTGGGAGAGCGGCAGATCGTGGTTGACTGCGATGTGATCCAGGCCGACGGTGGCACGCGCTGCGCGGCGATTACCGGTGGGTGGGTTGCACTGCGGCTGGCCTGCAATGCGCTGATGCGATCGGGCGCGGTCCTGTCCGATCCGATTGCCGATCACGTCGCGGCCGTCTCTTGTGGCATCTTTGCAGGACAGCCGGTTCTTGACCTTGACTATGCGGAGGACTCGGTCGCGGGAACGGACGGGAACTTCGTCGTGACGGGCGGTGGACGGCTGGTCGAGGTGCAGATGTCGGCGGAGGGTTCGGCCTTTGCGCGGACCGAGATGGAGGCGCTGCTCGACCTGGCGATGGCGGGGACGACGCGGCTGATTGCGGCGCAGCGGGCTGCGTTGGGGTAGGAGAACATGCCGAAACTGCTGCCTGGCCCGATGGTCGTGGCCACCCACAACGCGGGCAAGCTTGAAGAGATCTCGGCGCTTCTGGGTCCCTACGGGATGACACTGGTGTCGGCAGGATCGCTCGGCCTGCCCGAACCGGCGGAAACCGAGGACAGCTTTGCCGGAAATGCCCGGATCAAGGCCCATGCGGCTGCGCAGGCGACTGGGATCGTGGCCCTGGCCGATGATTCGGGGATCTGCGTCGATGCGCTTGGTGGCGCGCCGGGTGTGCATACGGCGGATTGGGCCGAGGGACCCGGCGGACGCGATTTCCGGCGCGCCATGCAGCACACCTGGGATCTGCTGCAGGCGGCCGCGGCCCCGGAGCCCCGTCGGGCACAGTTCCGCTGCACGCTCGTGCTGGCATGGCCCGACGGCCGGGATGCCGTGTTCGAGGGGATGGTCGCCGGCCGGATCGTCTGGCCGATGCGCGGCGACCTGGGTCACGGTTATGATCCGATCTTTCAGCCCGACGGACATCTTGTGACCTTTGGCGAGATGGACCGGTGGGAGAAGAACCGGATCAGCCACCGTGCCGATGCGTTCGCCCAACTGGTTCGGGAATGTTTCACGTGAAACATTCCCGCGCCGAGGCCGATTGGCAGAACGGGGGATTTGGCCTGTATCTTCACTGGCCGTTCTGCGAATCGAAGTGTCCCTACTGCGACTTCAACAGCCACGTCGCGGCAAGGATCGACCAGGGCCAGTGGCGGGAGGCCTATCTGGCAGAAATCGCCCGGGCGGGTGCGGAAACATCAGGACGCCTGCTGCGCAGCGTCTTCTTCGGCGGTGGGACGCCTTCGCTGATGGAGCCCGCGTTGGTTTCGAGCGTGCTGCGGGCGGTGCGGGAAACCTGGCCGGTGGCGAACGATCTGGAAGTGACGCTGGAAGCAAACCCCGGGTCCGTCGAGGCCGCGCGCTTTGCGGCCTATCGCGACGCGGGGGTGAATCGAATCTCCATCGGTGTCCAGGCGCTGAATGACCGCAATCTCGCGCAGTTGGGCCGACGGCACGATTCGGCGGGTGCCAGGTCAGCGATCCGTCTGGCGCAGAGCGTCTTTCCGCGTGTCAGCTTCGACCTGATCTATGCCCGGCAGAACCAGACTGCGGCGGACTGGCGGACCGAGCTTTCCGAAGCGCTGGCGTTTGGTACCGGGCATCTTTCGCTTTACCAGCTGACGATCGAACCCGGCACGCCCTTTGCCGCACGCCACGCCAAGGGCGGGCTGCGAGGTCTTCCGGATGAGGCGCTGTCGGCCGACATGTATGAACTGACGCAGAAGATCTGCGAGGCGCACGGACTGCCGGCCTATGAGGTTTCCAACCATGCCCGACCGGGCGAGGAAGCGCGGCACAACATGATCTATTGGCAGGCGGGTGACTATCTGGGCATCGGGCCGGGTGCCCATGGCCGCATCTCGCTGAACGGACAGCGGATCGGCACGGAATGCCCGCGCCAACCCGAAACCTGGCTGCGCGCGGCCCTTTCGGGGCAGGAAACGGCCGCGCGAGAGCCGCTTTCCGGGCGCGATCAGGCCATCGAGTACGCGATGATGGGGCTTCGGCTCGAAGACGGCATCGACCTCTCGCGCATGTCGCGCATGGCTGGCTGTGCCAGCCTTCCCGACTTTTCCTATGTGACCGAGCTGGGACTCGCCGAAATCTCCCATGGGCGTCTGCGCGCGACGCGGTCTGGCCGGCTGGTCCTGAACGGGGTGATCGCCCGGGTCGCCGAGGCCATCGACGCGGCGACCTGAGCGCAGCGCGCTTCCTCAGAACACGCCGTCGCGCGGCATGGACGACAGCGCGCGGCACAGATCGTCGAGGTCCTGCAACGAGTTGTAGGTAATTGTCAGCCGCCCGCGCTCGCCGCCCGGTTCGTGCTGGATCGACACGGCCATGCCCAGGTTCGCCGAAAGATCGGCCTCGAGCGCACGGGTATCCGCATCCTTCTCGGGCGCGCCGCCCGACCGGCCGCCGGTCTTGGCGCGCGAAGCACGGCGGCCGGTTCCCATGGCCTCGTCCCGGGCCAGGGTCTCGGTCTCGCGAACGGAAAGCCCTTCGACAATGATGCGCTGCGCCACCGACACGGGATCGGCCATCGTGACCAGGGCGCGGGCGTGACCCGACGAGATCCGGCCAGCCCGGACATGCCCCTGAACATCCGGCGGAAGCTTCAGCAGCCGCAGGAGGTTGGCAATATGGCTGCGGCTTTTGGCCAGGGCATCGGCAATCTGTTCCTGGGTATGGCCAAACCGTTCGATCAACTGCGCGTAGCCCGCCGCCTCTTCGATCGGGTTGAGATCGGCCCGCTGGACGTTCTCGATGATGGCGATTTCCAGAACCTCGGCATCGTCCAGCGACCGGACAATGGCGGGTATCGCGTGAAGCTGCGCCATCTGTGCGGCGCGCCACCGACGTTCGCCCGCAACCAGTTCGTAGCCCGCATCGTCCGGCAGCGGGCGAAGGATGACAGGTTGCAGCACGCCCTTCTGGCGGATCGATTCGGCAAGCTCGGCGAGCGCCTCGGGCGGGAAGTCGCGCCGCGGCTGTGCCGGATTGGCGCGAATGCGCTCGATCGGTACCGTCGCATCGGGCGCAGCTTGGGGGCCCGCCTCGCCGTCGGCGCGGATGTCGGCCATGAGCGCCGAAAGGCCGCGGCCCAGGCCGCGTCGTTCAACCTTGCGCTCGGTCATCAGGCAACCTCCTGCCGGAGCGGCGAGAAGCCATGACGGCCGACAAGCTCGGCGGCCAATGCACGATAGGCGGCCGCCCCGCGTGACGCGCTGTCATAGGCCAGGACCGGCAGCGCATAGGATGGTGCCTCGCTCAGCCGCACATTGCGCGGAATCACGGTGCGGAACACCACATCGCCCAGCGTCCCGCGGGCATCAGCCTCGACCTGCTGCGACAGGTTGTTGCGACCATCGAACATGGTCAGAACAACACCTTCGATACGCAGGCCGGGATTCGCCGTCTGACGGATCTCGCGGATCGTCAGCATCACCTGCGACAGGCCCTCGAGCGCGAAGAACTCGGTCTGCAGCGGCACCAGGACGCCATGCGCGGCGACAAGGGCATTGACCGTCAGGAGGCTGAGCGATGGCGGACAATCGATCAGGATGTAGTCCAGCGCCAGACCCCCAACGGAGGGATGGCGCAGCGCATCGTGCAACAGGAAGCTGCGCTTTTCGATGGCCACAAGATCGACGTCAGCGGATGACAGGTCGCCATTTGCCGGACAGACGAGCAGACCCTCGAACGGTGTCTGCTGTACCGCCTCGGGCAGCGGCAGATCCTCCATCAGAAGATCGTAGCTGGTCCGACGCCTGGAGGCCGCCGCAACGCCAAGACCGGTAGAGGCATTTCCCTGCGGGTCAAGATCGACAAGCAGCACGCGCGCGCCGCGTTCCGCAAGCGCCGCGGACAAGTTGATTGCCGTGGTTGTCTTGCCGACACCGCCCTTCTGGTTGGCAATGGCAATGATTCGCGGTTGGTCAGGCTGCACGGCAAAGACCCCTTGTCCGTAGAATGACGCCTTGCGGGTCCGTCTGACTTTGCAGCAGTTCGGCCTCGAACGTCCATAGCTTGCGCGCGGCCTCGACCTCTTCCGCAGCGCCAGCCCCTTTGAGGAACAGGCCGATACCGTCCGGCGCGAGGTGCCGATGGGCAAGACCCAGCAGTGCCGGGAGAGGCGCAAGGGCGCGTGCCGACACGACATCCGCGCCAAGCGGCGCGACCTCCTCGATCCGAATCGCGTGAACGACGGCACCGACCGACAGCTGGCGCGCGGCCTCGCGCAGGAAGGCGGCCTTCCGTTGATCCGACTCGATCAGGTGAACGGTGACTTCGGGCCGCTCCTCGGCCAGCAGGATGGCGACGACCAGCCCCGGGAAGCCGCCCCCGGTACCGAGATCGACCCAGCGCCGCACCGCCGCCGGGCAGAGTGCGGCGATCTGTGCCGAATCGAGGATGTGCCGCGTCCGCATATGCGGCAGGGTCGCGGCCGAGACCAGGTTGACGGTCGCATTCCAGCGGAGCAGGAGGTCGGCAAACATCGCCAGCCGCCGTTCGGCGGTGTCGCCGAAGCCCCCGGGAAGCACGAATGGGCCGGAACCGGACGGTGCGGTCACGCCGCCTGGCCCTTCTCTGCCCGGCGGACATGCGCAAGCAGGATGATCAGGGCCGCTGGCGTCATCCCTTCCATGCGGGCGGCCTGGCCCAGCGTGTCGGGCCGCCGCTGGGCGAGCTTCCCGGCAATCTCGCGCGACAGGCCGGGCATTGCCGCGTAGTCCAGACTTGGCGGCAGCGGCGTGGCGTCGTCGCGGCGCAAGCTGTCGATATCGGCGCGCTGGCGATCCTCGTAGCGCGCATACAGCGCCTCACGCGAGACCTGCGCGACGAGATCGGGATCGGCCACCGACAGCGCCGGAACGGCAATCGCCAGCGTCGCCGGAGTCACATCCGGAAAACCCAGGAGATCGAAGGCCGAACGGCGCGCGCCATCGGCACTGACCGCGATGCCCAGCGACGCGGCCTGGCCGGGCGTGAACCGTGCCGCTGCAAGGTCCGACCGCAGGGCATCGAGACCCTCCATCTTGCGCGCAAAGGCATGGGCGCGGCGCGCGCCGACGCATCCCGCCGCGATACCCAGCGGCGTCAGACGCTGGTCGGCGTTGTCGGCGCGAAGCGACAGCCTGAATTCGGCGCGCGATGTGAACATCCGATAGGGTTCGGTGACACCGCGGGTCGTCAGATCATCGATCATCACGCCGATGTAGCTGTCGCTCCGCGGAAACCGGACCGGGTCGCGCCCCATGGCCGCCATTGCGGCGTTGAGCCCGGCCACCAGACCCTGGGCCGCAGCCTCTTCATATCCGGTGGTGCCGTTGATCTGGCCCGCGAGGTAGAGCCCTGCCAGCGCCCGTGATTCCAGAACCGACGACAGGCCTCTCGGGTCGAAGTAGTCGTATTCGACGGCATAGCCCGGCTGAAGGATGCGCACATCCTCGAGCCCGGCGATGGTTCGCACATACTCGGCCTGAACATCCGCGGGCAGCGATGTGGAAATTCCGTTCGGATAGACCGTCTCGTCATCAAGGCCCTCAGGCTCCAGAAAGACCTGATGCCGGTCCTTGTCGGCGAACCGCAGCACCTTGTCCTCGATCGACGGGCAATAGCGTGGCCCCACGCCTTCGATATGGCCCCCATACATCGCCGACCGCGACAGGTTCGACCGCACGATGTCATGCGTGCGCGCATTGGTGTAGGTGATGCCGCAGGATATCTGCCGGGCCTCGGGCCTGCGGTTCAGGAAGGAGAACATGACCGGGTCATCATCGCCCGGCTGCATCTCAAGCGCGTCCCAGCGGATCGTGCGGCCGTCCAGACGGGGTGGCGTGCCGGTCTTCAAGCGTCCGCGCGCAAGGTTCAGATCCGCCAAACGTTCTGCCAGACGGACGGCCGCGCCATCGCCAACGCGCCCCCCGATCGTGCGTTCCGAACCGATATGCATCAGGCCGTTCAGGAACGTGCCGGCCGTCAGGATCACTGCGCGCGCGCGGATGTCCGACCGGTCAGACAACCGCACACCGGCCACCCTGCCGGCCTCCACGATCAGATCGGTGACTTCGGCCTCGACGATGGAAAGCCCGGAAAGGGCGGCAAGTTCCGCCTGCATCGCCTCGCGGTACAGCCGGCGGTCCGCTTGCGCACGCGGGCCCTGGACGGCGGGACCCTTGCGACGGTTCAGCAACCGGAACTGAATTCCGGCGCGGTCCGCCACGCGGCCCATCACGCCGTCAAGGGCGTCGATCTCGCGGACGAGGTGACCCTTGCCCAGCCCGCCGATCGCGGGATTGCACGACATGACACCGATTCCGCCACGTTTCAGTGTCACCAGAACTGTCCGGGCACCGGCGCGCGCAGCCGCAGCGGCGGCCTCGCTGCCCGCGTGCCCCCCGCCGATCACGATCACGTCCGTATCCGTGTGTTTCACGTGAAACATTCCTTGCCCGTTGCGCTACTTGCCGATGCAGAAGCGTGCGAAGACTTCGCCCAGAATCTCTTCCACATCGATCCGGCCCACCAGCATCTCGACCGCCGTGCGTGCTTCGCGCAGACGCTCCGCCAGCAGTTCCGGATGATCCGTCGCCTCGCCTATCAGATCCCTGGCTGATTCCAAAGACCCGATGGCCTTCTCGAGGGCCTGACGGTGGCGCTGACGGGTCATCGTTCCCACGGACGCCGCCCGCTGCGCGATTCGATCGGAGATCATCTCCAGCAGGACGGTCACGCCTTGTCCGGTCACGCCCGAGACGCCCGCGGCTCCGGCCCCACGCAGATCTGCCTTGCCCTGACAAAGAATGTCGTCGTCCTGCGGGGCTAACCCCGCCGGCAGACCGTCGTCATCCAGAAGAAACACCCGCAGATCCGCGGCGCGGGCGCGGGCGCGGGCGCGGGCAACACCCATCGCCTCCACCTCATCCGCCGCGTCGCGCAGTCCCGCAGTGTCAAGCACGGTTACCGGCAGGCCACGCAGATCCATCCGCACCTCGATGACATCCCGCGTCGTTCCTGCCACCGCAGAGGTCAGCGCCACGTCACGACCGGCCAGCGCATTGAGCAGCGTGGATTTCCCGGCGTTTGGCGAGCCGACGATGGCAACCTCGAACCCGTCGCGCACACGTTCGGCCATCGCCGTTCCCGCGACCTCGGCCCGCCAGGCCAGAAGCAGCCGCGCCACGATGTCATCGACGCCGGCAAGCACGTTGTCCGGCACGTCCTCATCCGCAAAGTCGATCGCCGCTGCCAGCAAGCCCTCGGCTCGAAGGATGTCGGCGCGCCAGGCATCCGCGCGGGCGGCGACCGAGCCCGAAAGCTCCCGGATCGCCTGGCGGCGTTGCACCTCGGTCTCGGCGTCGATCAGATCGGCAAGGCCCTCGACCTGCGCGAGATCGAGTCGCCCGTTCTCCAGTGCCCGGCGGGTAAATTCACCCGGCTCCGCCATGCGCAGGCCCGGCATGCGGCGCAAGCTGTCCAGCGTCAGGTCGACGACAGCCCGCCCACCGTGAAGATGCAGCTCGACAACGGGTTCACCGGTAAAGCTCGCTCCCTCGGCAAAGGCGAGCACCAGGGCCTCGTCGATCACCTCGCCGTCGCGCGCGATCTTTCGCAGACCCGCGAACCGTGTCGGCGGCAGCGTGCCGGCCAGCATCGTCGCGGCCGCGTGCGCCCGGTTCCCTGAAATGCGCACCACCGCGACACCGGCCTTGCCGCGTGCGGTCGCCAGCGCGAAGATCGTGTCCATGATCAGGCCCGAACCTCATCAGGTGTTCATCGAATCGAAGAACTCCGAGTTCGACTTCGTCTGTTTCAGCTTGGAAATCAGGAACTCGATCGCATCGGTCGTGCCCATCGGGTTCAGGATTCGGCGCAGCACATAGGTTTTCTGCAGATCGGACTTCTCGACAAGCAGTTCTTCCTTCCGGGTGCCCGATTTCAGGATGTCCATCGCGGGGAAGACCCGCTTGTCCGCCACCTTCCGGTCCAGCACGATCTCGCTGTTGCCGGTGCCCTTGAACTCCTCGAAGATCACCTCGTCCATGCGGCTGCCGGTGTCGATCAGCGCCGTCGCGATGATGGTCAGCGAACCGCCTTCCTCGATGTTCCGCGCCGCACCGAAGAACCGCTTCGGCCGCTGCAGCGCGTTCGCATCCACACCGCCCGTCAGAACCTTGCCGGAGGACGGAACCACCGTGTTGAAGGCACGACCCAACCGCGTGATCGAATCCAGAAGGATCACCACATCCCGCTTGTGCTCGACCAGGCGCTTGGCCTTCTCGATCACCATTTCGGCCACCGCAACATGGCGGGACGCGGGTTCGTCGAACGTCGAACTGACGACTTCACCCTTCACCGAGCGCTGCATGTCGGTGACTTCTTCGGGGCGTTCGTCGATCAGAAGGACGATCAGGTAGCATTCCGGATGGTTGGTCGCGATCGAATGCGCGATGTTCTGCAACAGCACCGTCTTGCCGGTACGCGGCGGCGCGACGATCAGGGCGCGCTGTCCCTTCCCGATGGGGGACACCAGATCGATGATGCGGGCCGACCGGTCACGGATCGTCGGATCCTCGATCTCCATCTTCAGCCGCTCGTCGGGATAAAGCGGCGTCAGGTTGTCGAAATGCACCTTGTGCCGCGCGCGCTCAGGGTCATCGAAGTTGATGCGTGTGACCTTGGTCAGGCAGAAATACCGCTCATTGTCCCGCGGCGCCGCGATCACGCCCTCGACGGTATCCCCGGTGCGCAGACTGAACTGCCGCAGGATGTCGGGGCTCACGTAGATGTCGTCCGGTCCTGGCAGATAGTTGGCCTCCTTCGACCGCAGGAAGCCGAAACCATCCTGGAGCACCTCCAGGACGCCGTCGCCGCCGATCTCCCAGCCTTCCTCGGCATGTTCCTTGAGGATCGAGAACATCATCTCGCCCTTGCGCATGCTGGGCGCGTTCTCGATCTCCCACTCCTCGGCCATCGCCAGAAGATCGGCCGGTGTCTTGGCCTTCAGCTCGGACAGGTTCAGCCGCTGCACATCGTCGTCGTTCATTCGGAAATCGCCCCGCGCGTCCACCTGTGGTGTCCGCCGCCTATGGATGAATGGGAACTGCCATGGGCCGGACGGCCCCGCCCGGACCGGATAGGCGCAGGACAGCCCGCTGTCAAGGTTCTCAGAATTTCACGATCACCGCCAGAACGATGGCCACCATCAGGATCGTGGGCACCTCGTTCATCAAGCGGTAGTCTCGACCGGTCAGGCGGTTCGCTCCGGCAGCGAAGGCCTTCCGGCGCAGGCCCAACCAGTGATGAAACCAGGTCATGCCAAGCACCGACCCCGCCTTGACCCAGGCCCAGGCCGACCCCCAGTCGACAATCCCGGGCGTCATCACAAGCGCCAGGCCTGCCGTCCAGGCAACGATCATCGCAGGGTTCATGATCGCGCGCAGCAGCAGCCGTTCCTGATGCCGGAACAGAAGGTCCATGTCCGATCCGTCCGGCACACCGGCCTTTGCCAGCCCCTCGACGTGATAGACGAACAGCCGCGGCAGATAGAACAGCCCCGCCATCCAGGCGATCACGGCCATGACATGCACGGCCTTCACATAGGGATAGGCCGAAGCCAGCACATCCTGCATTCTTCACCTCTGCCCTGCTTCTTAATCAAGAAAGAAGGAAAAGAGAATGTAGTTGATGTAGGCCCTGTGCGTATCTGGATGCCGCAAACAATCCTCAGGACTATCCACAGGCCGCGGTGACAAAAACCTCCCGAGACCGCGCCGCGCGTGATCCGGAGGCGGAAAATATTCAAGTATTATCAGATTGATGGATCGAATGTGACTGAATGTTCGTCTACTGTTCCCGGGATCCTCCATCGCCGCCGAGGAAACTATACCCTGCCTTGTGCCGGTGATGTGCACCTGTGGACGAATGCCTTCCTCCGCCGTTGCCGCTTGACAAGCGTCGGCCTCTACCGGCACCAGTCAGCGGCAACACCGAATTCGCGCGATCCACCCCGAAGAACGAAACCGGATTATCCACGACCTTCCGCACAGCCGACCGGCGTCTGTTGCCCTCGGTCAATCGCGACAGGACCTGCCGTGCCGCCGCCCATTGTGCTCGCCTCGTCATCCGAAACCCGGCTGCGCCTTCTGCGTGCGGCAGGTCTGCCTGTCACCGCCCAGGCTGCCCGCCTCGACGAGGACATGATCCGGGCAGCGCTGGAGGCCGAAGACGCGACACCGCGCGACATCGCCGATACGCTTGCAGAAATGAAGGCGCGGCGCATTGCCGAACGTACGCCGGGCGCGATCGTGATCGGATGCGACCAGGTTCTCGATTTTCGAGGTCGCGCATGGGGCAAATCTTCCACAGCCGACGCGGCACGCGCGCAGCTCGCCGCCTTGCGCGGCCAGACGCACCGACTGCTTTCGGCGGTGGTCCTGTATCATGACGGGCGTCCGCAGTGGCGCCATGTCGGTGAGGCCCGCCTGACCATGCGGCAGTTCTCGGACGAATGGCTTGATGGCTACCTCTCGCGCAACTGGGCCGATCTTCGCCACTCGGCAGGGGGCTATCTTCTGGAAGCCGAGGGGGTGCGCCTCTTCTCCGCAGTCGAGGGCGACTACTTCACCGTCCTCGGCCTTCCCCTCCTTCCCCTCCTCGGATATCTCGGGGAAAGGGGGTTCATACCGACATGACGGATCATCCGCGCATCCCGCTCGCCGGTGTCATCGGCTCGCCCATCGCACACAGCCGGTCGCCCGCGTTGCACGGCTACTGGCTTCGCCGCTATGGGCTGCGCGGTCATTACGTTCCGATCGACATCGCGCAGGCCGATCTGCCCGAACTCCTGCGGACGCTGCCGCGCCTCGGTTTCGTGGGGGTCAATGTCACCATTCCGCACAAGGAAACGATCCTCGGAATCGCCGACATCGTGACCGATCGCGCCGCCCTGATCGGTGCCGTGAACACGCTGATCTTCCGCAAGGACGGGCGCATCCACGCCGACAACACCGATGGCGCGGGCTTCATGGCGAACCTTCGCCAGCATGCGCCTGCCTGGGTTCCCTCGGCTGCGCCTGCGGTGGTCTTCGGGGCCGGGGGCGGTGCCAGGGCGGTGGTCGCCGCGCTGATCGAGGTGGGCGTGCCGGAGATCCGCGTTGCAAATCGCACGCGCGCAAGGGCCGATGCGCTGCGCGCCGATCTGGGTGCAAAGATCACGGTGGTTGACTGGGTTCAGGCCGGCAACGTGCTGGATGATGCGGGACTGGTCGTCAACACCACGGCACTCGGCATGTCAGGAAAGGCCCCGTTCCGCGTGCCGCTTGACGGGCTCGACCCCCGCGCGCTGGTCACCGATCTGGTCTATACCCCGCTGCGTACCGCCTTTCTCGAGGAAGCCGCAGCCCTGGGGTGCCAGACGGTCGATGGCCTGGGCATGCTTCTGCATCAGGCCGCGCCAGGGTTCGAACGCTGGTTCGGCCAGCGTCCCGAGGTCGATGACGCGACACGTGCGGCGGTTCTTGCGGCATGACGGCCTTTCGTCTCGGCCTTACAGGGTCGATCGGCATGGGCAAGTCGACCACCGCCGTCATGTTCGCGGATGAGGGCGTGCCGGTCTGGGATGCCGACGCCGCGGTGCACAAGCTCTATGCGCCCGGTGGCGATGCGGTGGCGCCGGTGGCGGCGATCTGGCCGCGCGCGGTATCGGCGGGGGGGGTCGACCGGCAGGTGCTCAAGTCCATTGTCACGGCGGACCCGGCGGGACTGGCGCGTCTCGAGGCGGTCGTCCACCCGCTTGTTGCGGCCGACCGTGCGGCGTTCCTGGCGCGCACCGACGCGGACCTCGTCGTTCTGGATATCCCGCTGCTGTTCGAAACCGGGGCCGAGGCGCTGATGGATGCGACGCTGCTGGTGACGGCACCGCCCGCCCTGCAGCGGCAGCGCGTTCTGTCCCGCCCCGGGATGACCGAGGCGGCATTCGATGCGATTCTGGCCCGTCAGATGCCCGATCGCGACAAACGCGCCCGCGCGACCCATATCATCGAGACATTGTCCCATGCCTCCGTTCGTGCAGCCGTCCGGGCGCTGATCGCCTATATCCGTGCGCCAGAGACCCCCGATGCGTGAGATCGTCCTGGATACCGAGACCACCGGTTTCGAGCCGTCCGAAGGCCACCGCCTGGTCGAAATCGGCGCGGTCGAGCTTTTCAACCACATGCCGACGGGCCGCACCTTCCACGCCTACCTCAACCCCGAGCGCGACATGCCGGCCGAGGCCCTCGCGGTTCACGGTCTGTCGTCCGACTTTCTGCGCGACAAGCCGCTGTTCCGCGATGTCGCCGCCGATTTCCTTGCCTTCGTCGGCGAGGCGCGGCTGATCATCCACAACGCCAGCTTCGACATGAAGTTCCTCAACTGGGAACTCCGGGCCAATGGCCATCCGACATTGCCGGACGCGCGTGCGCTCGACACTCTCTCCCTCGCCAGATCAAAGTACCCTGGCGCCCCGTCCTCGCTGGATGCGTTGTGCCGACGGTTCGGGGTGGACAATTCCGCGCGCGAGAAGCACGGCGCGCTTCTCGACAGCGAGCTTCTGGCCGAGGTCTATCTGGAACTGATCGGCGGTCGCCAGCCGGGTCTGGGGCTGGTGGTGCAGGGTACCCCCAGCACCGCGACATCACCCGGCGCGCCCCACCGGCCGCGCCCGCCGCGCCCTGCACCCCTGCCACCGCGACTGACCGAGGCAGAACGTGCCGCCCACGAGGCCTTTGTGGCGGGGATGGGCGATGCGGCGGTCTGGCGCCGCCGCACCGTCGGATAGTCAGCTGACCGTCGGCGCGGGCGCGGCGGTGTTCTGCGCCGCCATCCGACGCTGGATCTCGCTGATGTAGAGCTGGCGGAAATCGACCTGGTCGATGTTCAGCGGCGGGAATCCGCCATCGCGCGTGATGTCCGAGATGATGCGCCGGACGTAGGGGAACAGCAGGCGGGGACATTCGATCAGCAGGAAGCCATGCAGCTGGTCTTCCGGCACGCCCTCGATATGGAAGATTCCGCCATAGTCCAGTTCGACAAGGAACAGCGTCTCGTCGGTGGCCTTGTTCTTCGAGGTCACGCGGAATTTCGTGATGACCTCGAACTGATGGTCCTGGGTCCGCTTGCGTGCGTCGAGGCTGACCTGGACCTGCGTGTCGGGTGAAACTTCGTTGGATTGCAGGCCACGCTGGGCAACCGCGTTTTCGAACGACAGGTCGCGCACGAACTGGCCCAGAACCTGCATCCTCACCTGCGGCGCGGCTCCGGCACCATTGGCATCCTGCATCGCTGTCTCTCCTGTTCCGGTTTCGGCGCTTCTGTAGCAGGTCGATTGCGTTGCCTCAATCCTTCCCGGGCGATGACGGGCTAGCGACGTGTCCAGTCTGGCGGTGTGACATGGCGCTGTCTGACCTCGGTCACATCGGTCCATTCGCCGTCGACGACGTCGGCCGGGCCCGGGTGCGAGGTCACCACGGTCAGCCGTGCGGCTATGGCGGAAATCAGTGCGCGGCGCAGGGCAGGAATCAGCAGCAGGAAGCCCACGCCGTCGGTAAGGAACCCCGGTGTCAGCAGAAGCACGCCTGCGAGAAGGATCAGCGCCCCATGGGCCAGAGGTGAAAGCGGGTCGCGCATCGTGGCAAGCCCGCCCTGCACCTCCCGCAGCACGGAAAGACCCTGCCTGCGCACCAGAACCGTGCCGATCACCCCGGTCAGCAGGATGAGGCCGAGGGTCGGCCACAGCGAAAGCCAGCCTCCCACCTGGATGAACAGCGCGATCTCGATCAGCGGCACGGTGACAAAGGCCAGAAGCAGCCACATGGCCAAACCTTTCCTTCCGCCCGGCGGTGGACTTGCGCGGGCCCCTCTCCTACATAGGGACTGAACACCAGGACCCCAAGCCATTCCCGGCTAGCCCATCCCAGAGGACACCATGAGTTCCAGCCTGATCCAGCTTCTCGTCCTTGCGGGAATTGCGGTCTTCCTGATCCTCAAGCTCAAGAGCGTCCTGGGCACCCGCGAAGGTTTTGAAAAGCCGCCGCTTCCCGCCGATGAGGCGCGTCCGCGCCTCACCAAGCGCGATCTCGAGGTGGTCGACGGCGGTCCCGATCGGGACATCACCGATCACGTTCCCGACGGCAGTCCGGCCGCCAAGGCACTCGCCGGGATGAAGATGGCCGAGCCCGGATTCTCGGTCAGCACCTTCCTGTCCGGGGCGCGCGGGGCCTATGAGATGATCCTGATGGCCTATGAAAAGGGCGATCTGTCCCCGGTGGTTCCGTTCCTGTCGCCCGAGGTCTATGAAACCTTCCAGGCGGCCGTCGACGCCCGTGAGGAACAGGGCCTGACGGTCGAGGCCAATTTCGTGGGCCTGCGAGAGCTTTCGCTTCAGGATGCGTCATTCGACCGTGGCACCCGCGAAGGACAGGTGACTGTGCGGTTCACCGGCGAACTTACCTCGGTGATCCGCAACCGCATGGGCGAAGTGATCGAGGGCAGCCCGACCGAGATCAAGCGCCAGCGGGACGTCTGGACATTTGCCCGCAAGATGGGTGTCGACGATCCCAACTGGATACTGGTCGCGACCGGCGAGTGATGCGTGCCGCGCTCGCCGTTCTTGCGATCGTCCTGATGACGGCGGCAACCCCGACCCCTGCGCAGATTCTGGATTTCCAGGCCCTTGATGGTTGGGATGACGATGACCACGGCGCCGCATTGCGCACCTTCCGCGAAACCTGCGGTCTGTTGACCGATCCCGACTGGGGGCCGATCTGCCGTCTGGCCGCCGATGCCGGCACGAATGCCCCCGACGCCCGCAGCTTCTTCGAACTGCTGTTTCGTCCCGTGCTGATCGGGAACCCGCCTGCCTTGTTCACCGGCTATTACGAACCCGAACTGCCCGGCTCGCTGACGCGGACGCCTCGCTACGCCGTGCCGCTCTATGCGCGCCCCCCGGAACTGGCCGAAGGTATCCAGTACCTGTCACGCGCGCAGATCGAGGCGGGTGCGCTGCGTGGTCGGGGGCTTGAGATTGCCTGGGTAGAGGACCCGGTCGAGGCCTATTTCCTGCAGGTTCAGGGTTCGGGGCGCATCCGCCTGCCTGACGGCCGGGTACTGCGTCTGGGCTATGCGGGGCGCAACGGCCATCCCTACCGCTCGATCGGTCAGGAAATGGTGCGGCGTGGCACCCACAGCTTTTCCGAAGTGTCGGCACAGGCGATCCGCGCCTGGGTGCGGCGGAACCCGGTTGCGGGGGCCGAATTGCTGAACACCAACCCGTCCTACATCTTCTTCCGGCGCCTTGCCGACCTGCCACCGGAACGCGGACCGATCGGGGCCATGGGCCGGTCGATCACGGCGCTGCGCAGTCTTGCGGTGGATCCGGCGCATGTGCCCCTTGGCGCACCGGTCTGGATCGAAAAGCACGGCGGTGCCCCGCTTCGGCGCCTGATGGTCGCCCAGGACACCGGCGGTGCCATCAAGGGTGCCCAGCGTGCCGACATCTTCTATGGTACGGGCGATGCCGCCGGCGATGCCGCCGGAACGGTCAAGGATGGTGGCCGCATGGTCGTGCTGCTGCCCATCGACCGCGCCTACGCGCTGTTGCCCGAGGGTTGATGTCGTGGCACGACGCCGCACCCTGCGCCCGGACGAGCATGAGGTCTGGCAGGCGGTCGCCCGCACGGCACGTCCGCTGAAGTCGCGCGATCTGCCGACCGAGATGGCACCGGCCCTGCCGACGCCGCCATCCCCTTCGTCCCCGGAACGGCCGGCGCCCCTGCCGGCTTTCAACCTTGGCGAACGTGCTGCCGGTAGCCGGGGGCATGACATCCTGCCTTCGCTGTCCGAACGGCTGGCGGTCGCACCGCTGCGGATGGATGCCAAGGCCTATGCCAGGATGACGCGCGGGCGGATCGCACCGGAAGCACGGATCGACCTGCATGGCATGACCCTTGCCGAGGCGCATCCGGAACTGATCCGGTTCGTGCTGAACGCCCACGCCGAAGGATTGCGCCTGGTTCTTGTGATCACCGGCAAGGGCAAGCCGGGCGCCGATGACGGGCCGATCCCGCGACGCCCCGGCGTCCTGCGCCACCAGGTCCCGCAGTGGCTGCGTCTGCCGCCGCTGGGCCCCGCGGTGCAGCAGGTGGCAGAGGCGCACCTGCGCCATGGCGGATCAGGGGCGTATTACGTCTATCTGCGCCGCCGCGGCTGATCGCGCCCGTGCAATTCCGATCGCGGCCAGCAGGATCGCCCCCGCTGTCCAGGCCGCGATGCCGGGCATCTGGTCGGGAAACGAGATACCCTGGTCGATCAGGCGTCCGGTCAGGATCGGTCCGACTGCCGATCCCACCACCATGACCGCGCCAGACGTCGCCCGGACTGCGCCAAGGTGCCGGGTTCCGTAGGCCTCGGCCCAGAACGCCACGGGAATGGTTGCCTGCGAACCGCTCGACATGCCGAACAGCACCAGCACGGCTGCGGCAGCCCCCAGATTGTCGACCAGCGGCATCACCAGGAAGAACAGGCACAGCGGCAGGGGATAGAAAGCCATCAGGCGCAGCGCCCCGAACCGGTCCACCGCCCAGCCCGATCCCAGCATCGCGGCCACCGTGGCCATCGTGTAGACCGGAAAGATCGCAACCAGTGCCAGATGCGACCAACCCTTCACTTCGGCCATGTGGACCTGCTGGAAAAAGAATGCCGTGCCGAAGGTCGGACCGCAAAGGATGACCGGACAGACCATCCAGAACAGCGGGGTGCGCAACGCCTGCCGTCGGGTCCACATGCGACCGCCCAGCCCGTGTGCCTGTGACTCTTCGGCCATGGACTGTGGCGTCCGCTCCAGACGCAGGAGCCGCACAAGAACCGGCAGCATCAGGCAAAGGACTGCGGCGCCCGTGACCCAGAGCCAGCGCCAGTCCACGACCGTCTTCAGCGCGACAAAGGACAGCGGCAGCACCACCTCGCCCGCGGCAAAGCCCAGGCCCGCAATCGCCAGGGCGCGGCCGCGCGATGCCACGAACCACCGCGCCATTGCCACGCCCGAGATATGAGAGGCCATCCCCTGCCCGAGGAAGCGCAATGCGAAGATCACGACGGGCAGCGCCGCCACCCAGGGATTTGCCGCCATCGCCAGGCACGCGACGGCCAGCGCGATCACAACCACCGCCCCGATCGCACGCACCCGGAACCGGTCGGTCAGAACCCCGGCCCAAAGCATCACGAAGGCCGAAGCCAGCGTGCCGGCGGCATAGATCGTTCCCCAGTCGCCGTGAGACAGTCCGAACTTCGTGCGTATCTCTCCGGCGAAGATCGCGATGAAGCTGGTCTGTCCGAAGGTTGACAGGAACGACAGCAGAAACCCCGCCGTCAGGAAGGGCGCATTGGCGCGCAGGAAGGCAAGGAAGGGCATCGGGTCACTCCGCGATCCGTCACATCCCACGCGAAAGGCGAAATGGCCAGACGCCTCAGCGCGGACCGCCGGTGCGGGCGAGTTCCGTCACGGGTGAAAGGATGATCTTCGTGGCGCTCTGCACCGTCAGCACGACCCCCGGCAGAAGTCCGGTGCGCCCCGTCTGATCAAGACCGTAGGCGGCGTCGACATCCGCGATCCGGTTCAGCAACCGGATCAGAGCGGGTGAGTTGCCGACATTGAAATGGCCGTCGCCCTTCGAGAACGCAGCCACGTCCACGATGGTGATCGGCAGATCCGAGATTCGTCCGACATTGCGGATATTGCCCAGCCGTTCCTGGCGCTGGCCGGTCAACCGCGCCGACAGCGCCAGCGCCCGATCCCGGGTCGAGGTGAACACGAAGAACGGCTGCGGCAGGGGCTTGATCGCCGAAGCCTGCGCGTGGAACACATCGACCTCGATATCGGGCGACAGAAGAACCACGCCCGACACCCGGCGCAGCACGTTCGTGTTTCCCCGGATCGCCATCTGGCGCAGGGTTTCCATGGTCAGGGCGGCACCCATGGAATGGCCGACGATCATGACCCGCTCGGCCCCGGCTGCCGTGACCTCATTCAGCAGCAGCTCCAGCCCATCCCGTGCGAACAGCGCGCTGTCGCGATCACGCACGTAGCCCAGAGGTTGCCCCAGCGAGGGCCAGGAGTAGTGAACGGCCACGCCCGGAAGCTCCAGATCGTGGCTCATCTGCGCGATGCGATACAGGCCCTCGGCGAATGTATTGTTGAAGCCGTGGGTAAACACGGTCACCTCGCGTGTCCCGCGGGGAAGGGCACGCATCGCGGCCGCCAGATCGGTCCGGAAGGCGCGGTCGTCGCGATAGATCCGCTCTGCCGTCGTCACGAAATCGGTGCGCGGGTCGGGTGTGCTGCCCCGCCGGGGAAAGTCGATGGTGCCGACCTCGCGATCCGGAGGGATCGCCACATCATAGCGTGCAAAGGTCACGCCCTTCAGCCGACGCTCGCGCCCGAACTGGCCGGTGGCCGCATCCATCTCGCGTGTCGTGCCGATGAAGATGGGTTCCACCTGTGCCACGCGGCCGGCGTCCGCCAGAAGCGTGATTTCACCGCGCGGCGTGCAGGCGGCGACCGCGAGGAACATGACTGCAAGATGCCAGCGCATCGCGGGAACTCCACCAAAGATGGTCCAGTCATTCCCCCGATGACGGCGCATGTCAAACAGCGCCTGCCCGGCTTCGTTACAGAACGTATCGGCTGATGTCTGCCGCCCGTGCCAGTGCCCCGACCTGCGCCTCTACATAGGCCGCGTCGATCGTCACGCTCTCGCCGTCACGGTCGGGTGCAGCGAAGGACAACTCCTCGAATACGCGCTCCATCACGGTGTAGAGCCGCCGCGCCCCGATGTTCTCGACGCTTGCATTCACCTCAGCCGCGATCCGGGCGAGGCTGGCAATCCCGTCCTCGGTGAAGGTCACTGCTACCCCCTCCGTTGCCATCAGCGCGGCATACTGGCGGGTCAGCGCATTGTCCGTATCCGTCAGGATGCGAACGAAATCGGCCTCGGTCAGTGCCGAAAGCTCTACCCTTATCGGCAGGCGGCCCTGCAGTTCGGGCAAGAGGTCGGATGGCTTGGCAATATGGAAGGCGCCCGACGCGATGAACAGGATGTGGTCGGTCTTCACCGCGCCATGCTTCGTGCTGACGGTTGTGCCTTCGATCAGCGGAAGCAGGTCGCGCTGCACACCCTCGCGGCTCACGTCCGCGCCCCGAAGGTCGGATCGCGCCGCCACCTTGTCGATCTCGTCGATGAAGACGATGCCGTCTTCCTGCACCGCGCGCAGCGCCGCGGCCTTCACGGCCTCGTCATCGAGCAGCTTGTCCGCCTCTTCCCCGATCAGGATGTCATGGCTCTCGGCCACGGTCATCCGTCGCCGCGACTGTCGTCCGCCGAGTTTCGCGAACAGGTCGCCCAGGTTCACGGCGCCCATCTGACCCTGACCGCCGGTCGGATCGAACATCGCCAGCGGGTTTGACGTGTCGGCGATGGTGACCTCGATCACGGTCTCGTCCAGTTCGCCGCGCCGCAGCTTGCCCCGGAACGCCTCGCGCGTGCCTTCGCGCGCATCCTTGCCCGCAATCGCCTCGATCACCCGGTCTTCGGCTGCCTTTGCGGCACGGGCCTTCACATCCTCGCGCATCCGTTCCCGCGTCTCGATCATCGCGGCATCGACCAGATCGCGAATGATCGAATCGACATCGCGACCGACATAGCCGACCTCGGTGAACTTGGTTGCCTCGACCTTCAGGAAAGGCGCCCGGGCAAGCTTCGCAAGTCGCCGTGATATCTCCGTCTTGCCCACCCCTGTCGGTCCGATCATCAGGATATTCTTCGGGTAGACCTCATCGCGCAGCCCGTCTGGCAGGTGCCGCCGCCGCCACCGGTTGCGCAGCGCGACCGCCACGGCGCGCTTGGCCGCCGCCTGGCCGACGATGAAGCGGTCAAGTTCGGATACGATCTCGCGCGGGGTCAGGTCTGTCATTCGGTGCTTCCATAGGGGGGCAGCCGGGATTTGCCCGGAAAATCCGGCAAGGCGCGCATCAGGCCTGCGCGAAGCGGCACCCACCAGGTGCCGATGGCGGTGATGATCCCGCCCAGCGCGATCAGGATGAATGTCCAGCTGCCGAAATCGCTTTCACCATCGCCCTGCACGATCCACGCGATGACCAGTGCGATGTAGGCAATCGCCGCCGTCAGAAACGACCGCCGGTCGATGACCAGCGCAAGCGCCGTGATGGCCGCCAGCGCGATCACCAGCAGCAAGATGCCCGATTGCCCGCCGGTGTTGTAGAGCGTCAGCGCGACTGTGTTCACGAGGGCGGGCGCAGCCAGCATATGGCACCAGAAGGCGGTCGCCGCATGCCGACCCAGGCGGTAAGGGTCGCGCGTGTCGAACCACATGCCCACCAGAAAGGCCGCCACGCCGAAGCCCAGCGTCGCCATCGCGAAATAGGGGCTTTCGCGCAGGTCGAACAGCGAGGTGAGCCCCGCCCCCCTGCGCCCCTCGACGAACCCGCCCAGAGAATCGACCGACGCGGTCAGCGCATAGATCGCGCCCAGAACGCTGAGCCCCAGCAGGAACATCGCAAACGGCAGCCGGAACCGCCGATACCACAGGGCCATGCCCGCCGCCCCGACCACGAACGACCCTACCACCGCGATGCGATAGGGCAGGTCCGCCATCGCGGCGAGGGTGACCGCCGAAAGGTAAAGCCCGCTACCGAACGCCATGGCCAGCACCATCGACGGCAGATTCATTCGCCGCCGCAGCGTGAAATACCCTGCCCACCACCAGGCAACCCCCGCACAGGCCAGCGGAACAAAGAGCAGCAGGCCCTCGCCGCCGAACCAGGCCAGCATCGCGGCCACGCCGGAAAGCAGGATCACGAGGCCGATCGAGACGAAGATCTCGGAAAAGCCGCGGAAGAATTCAAAGGGCTCATCCTCGGCGGGCATCGCCGCCCGCTGCCCCGCGCGCCCTTCGGCCAGCGTGGCGACGGATGCCGCCTGCGCCTCGGTCAGGATACCGGCGGCCACGGCGGCGCGCAGGTCCTCGCGCTGGAAGGTGTCCATGCGTCAGGCCCCTATGGTTTCGACGGTCAGGTTGCCGTTGGTGTAGACGCAGATTTCCGCAGCTATGGCCATGGCACGGCGGGCGATCGTTTCGGCATCCTGTTCGGTCGCCATCAGGCCGCGCGCTGCGGCCAGCGCGAAGTTTCCGCCTGACCCGATGGCTGCCACATCATGTTCCGGTTCCAGCACGTCGCCCGCGCCGGTGATCACGAACAGGTCGCGCCCGTCGGTGACGATCAGCATGGCTTCCAGGTTTCGCAGGTATTTGTCGGTGCGCCAGTCCTTGGCCAGTTCCACCGATGCGCGCGCAAGTTGCCCCGGCAGCGCCTCCAGCTTCTTCTCCAGTCGTTCCAGCAGGGTGAAGGCATCGGCGGTGGACCCGGCAAAACCCGCCACCACATCCCGCCCGCCCGGCGAGAGGCGGCGCACCTTGCGCGCCGTACCCTTGATCACGGTATTGCCGAGGCTGACCTGCCCGTCGCCCGCCATGACGACCTTGCCGCCCCGCCGCACGGCCAGAATTGTCGTGCCATGCCAACCGGGAAACCTGTCATCCGCCATGTCGTCCTCCGTGCTGCCTTGGTATATGGCGGGTGGAGTGCTGTGACACAAGCGGGCGGACCTTGGCCGAAACCTTGCACATCTATCTGCATTCGCCCCTGCGCGAGAATGCCGAGGCCGGGCAGATCAACATCTTCAACAGGATCGGGGCGGCGCTGCCCGGTTGGCGACTTAGATTCCACCCCGATACCGAGGCCGAGCGCCTGCTGGCACTGACGCGCGGCTATGGGCTGTTTCACATGCAGGAACCGCTTGGCCGCCGCATCCTCTGCCTGCGCCGAGCCTACCACTATCCGTTCTGGCGGATCGAGGCGACGAACGAACGCTGGAATTTCGATGTCGCACTGGCCGACCATGATCCCCGCTCCGTGCCGCAGTCCGAGGCGCGCGGGTTCCTGCGGCGTTGGCGGCCGAAGGTGTTCGGTGATGGGCCTGTGACGCGCGAGGGTTTCATCTTCATGCCGCTGCAAGGGCGACTGCGCGAACACCGCAGCTTCCAGACGATGAGCCCCCTGGCCATGATCGAGGCGACGCTTGGTGCCAGCGCCTTGCCGATCCGGGCCACCCTGCACCCGAAAGAGGTGTATGATGCGGCAGACATGACGGCGCTGAACCTGCTGGAACGGCGGTTTCCGCGGTTCCAGTTGGTCAAGGCCGACGCCCGCGACCTCTTGCGCGGTTGTGACCATGTGGTCACGCAGAACTCCGGCGTGGCCCTGACCGGATTCTTCGCCGGAAAGCAGGCTGTCCTGTTTGCCGGGATCGACTTTCACCACATCGCAGGTTCGGTGCCACGAGATGGTCTTTCGGCGGCGTTCGCCCGCATGGCAGCCCCGGATCCGGACTTTGCCGCTTACCTTTGGTGGTTCTTCAAGCAGAACACCATCAACGGGGGCGCGCCAGAGGCCGAAGCCCAGATCACCGCGCGCCTGCGCCGCCACGGCTGGCCGGCATGAAAAAAGGCGGCCCTGCCGGGCCGCCTCTGTCATCTGTCGGATGATGGTCGGACGACGTCAGATCGCCGTGCCGATCCAGTTGGCCAGCGCGGCCTTGGGCGCCGCGCCCACCTTGTTCGACACCACCTGACCGTTCTTGAACAGGAACAGCGCCGGAATGCCGCGCACGCCCAGTTCGGCCGGGCTGTCGGGGTTCTCGTCCACGTTGACCTTCACGATCTTCACACGGCCGGCATACTCGGTGGCAAGTTCCTCAAGCGCGGGGCCGATCTGGCGGCAGGGGCCGCACCACTCGGCCCAGAAGTCCACAACGACCGGAATATCCGACTGGCGGACTTCCTTGTCGAAGGTGGCGTCGGTCACGGCGACGGTCGCGGCACCCATGTCATATCTCCTGATCGGAATGTGTTGGCTCAAAAAGCTAGGCACCGCTCCGGCAAAGGTCAAGGTGTGCTGGCGCGCATCAAGGCCGCATTCACGGCGGCGGCATCAAGCGGCATCAGGCGCGCCGCGCGCGTCCAGAGAATTGCCACCTCGACGCGCCGCCCGGGATAGATCCGGCCGAGCGCATGGGCATAGGCCCCCATCTGCCGCAGAATTCCATCCGGAACCCCGGCGGCCGAGTCGGGGATCAGGCGGTTCGACTTGTAATCCACCGCAAGCACGTGATCGCGCCCGACAACCAGCCGGTCGATGGTGCCCGACAGGCGTCGCCCCTCCCAGTCTGCGGCAAACGGCACCTCGGCCAGCGTGCCGGGCGCGAAAAGCCGGGCCAGATCGGGTGCGTTCAGAACGGCCACCGCCTCGGGCAGCAGATCGTCCGCGTCGGCCTCAGGCATCAGGGCAGCGGCGACGCGGGGCCAGTCGGCGCGCGGCCAGAGCGGCAGATGCTCCAGCAGGCGGTGCAGTGCGGTCCCTCGCGCCTTGCCCGCCTCGTCATCGGGGTGGTCATGGTCCGTCGCCTCACCATGCAGAACCTTCGCCCCGCCCAATGCGGTGGGCGCCAAGGATCGAGGCCTGTGAAGCGCATCTGGCGCGGGCGTGACGGCCCAACCCGGCAAGGCATCGGCCGGCGCGATGGCATCGGGTGCTGCGGCGCCCAGGTCGGGCGGCCAATCGCCGTGCGACAGCCGAAACGTGTCGTCGGCCCTGGCGCGGGCGCCGGCGGCGATCATTCCGGCCTCGACGGTGCGATACCATACGGGTGCCGCGTCCTCGTTCCCGGTCTCGCCCGGGTCCTTGCCCAGGTTGCCCGCAGCCGCCACGATCAGCCAGCTTTGCGCCCGCGTCATCGCGACATAGAGCAGGCGCATGTCCTCGTCCGCATCCGCCTGACGGGCCGCTTCGGCGGCCTCGGCCAGCGCGGGTGGGCGATCGGCCGCGGCGACCTGCCAGACCGGGGTGCCATCCGGAAGGGCAGAGGGACCGGACAGGCTGTGCCCCCTGCGGGCGGCGGTATCCGGCAGGATGACCAGCGGCGCCTCAAGCCCCTTGGCGCCATGGATCGTCATCACGCGGATCGTGCCGCCACCCGAATCCAGCCGCCGCTTGACCTCGGCATCTTCGGCGCGCGACCAGACAAGAAAGCCGGTCAGGCTGGGCACGCCTTCGGTTTCATAGGCCAGCGACTGTGCGAGCAGGGCGTCGATGCCGTCTATTGCCTCGGCCCCCAGCCGCGCGACCAACCGCCGCCGCCCGTCATGCCGCGTCAGTGCGCGGTC
Organism: Paracoccaceae bacterium; assembly: GCA_019454225.1. Lineage (NCBI taxonomy): Bacteria > Pseudomonadati > Pseudomonadota > Alphaproteobacteria > Rhodobacterales > Paracoccaceae > Paracoccaceae bacterium. The sequence goes on from CP075370.1 coordinate 427,021, forward strand.
GATCAGGTCATGCGGGCGCAGATAGTCGGCCTGCGCCATCAGATCCTGCAACATCGCCAGCGCGGGCGAGGGACCCCGTGCGCGCAATGCCTCCCACAGGGAAGCGGGCCGGCCGTGTGCGAGGCGGAATAGATCATCCTCGGACCACCCCATCAGCGGCGAGCGCAGCAAGGCCGCAAGCGACAGGTCATCATCCGGCAGGTCGATCACCGACAGCAGCGCCAGCAGATCTCGCACCGCCAGTTCGCCCCCCAGCTTCAGCCTGTCGGCACCGGCGACGGGCAACGCCTCGGCCTTCAGTGCGGCGATGATCTCGGCAAACAGTGCGGAACGGCGGCGCACCAGGATCATCACATCGCCGGGGGTCAGTCTGCGCGAGGTGTCGGGACGGTCGGCAACGGGAACCTGGCTGCCGCGGTCGAAAAGGTCGCGCAGGGCCCAGGCGATGCGCCGGGCCAGAACGCGGTCGTGGTGGTCGGCGCCGCGCGTGTCGACCGGATCATCCCAGGCGGGGGGCCTGTCGGCCGGGGTTTCCTCGACCGGGTCCCACAGATCGCATCGGCCCGGCATCGTGTCACGAAAGGCGATGTGGCGAAGACCGGGGTCCAGTATGTGCCCCGGTGCCGCGAAGGTGGCATCGACCAGGCGCAGCACCGCCGGGGAAGACCGGAAGGAGTGCGGCAGGTCGAGTTCCTGCAAACCGCGCCCGCTGTCGGCAAAGCCCTGTCGGAAATGCGCCTGCTTTTCCGAGAACGCCCGCAGATCGGCACCCTGAAAGGAATAGATCGACTGCTTTCGGTCACCCACCACGAACAGCGTGCGCGGCGCATCGGCCCGTGTGCCCCTTCCGGCGGTGAACTCCGCGGCAAGGGACTGGATAATATCCCATTGCGCGGGGCTGGTATCCTGCGCCTCGTCCACCAGGATATGATCGATCGCGCCATCCAGCCGCCAGAGCACCCAGGGCGCGACCGATGGGTCGGACAGCAAGCGCCGGGCCGACAGGATCAGATCATCGAAATCCAGCGCGCCCCGGGCCGCCTTGGCCTGCGCATAGGCAGGCAGGAAGGCGCGGGCGAAATGGTGGATCGCCTGCGACTTGCGGAACGCCTGCAAAGCCAGGCGGCGGGGGCGCGCATCGGCAATGCGCTGCGCCAGATCGTCAAGACCCTCGGCCAGATCGCCCAGTTGCTCCTTCGTTGACTTGGTTGCGATGTCCCGACCCTTGGGGCCAAAGGGGGCCTTGGCCTTGGCACCGAAAAGCATCACGCCCTCAAGCGCCTCAAGCGGGGCAAGACCGGGTGCAGACAGATCCAGCGTGCGCAGTTTCCACGCCGCCTTTGTGTCATTGGGCGATCCGCCTGCCATGACCTCGGCCACCGCCGCGACGAGTTCGGCATCCCCGTGCCGCAGGGCATCGCGGCGCAGGCGGTCGTCGCTGTCACCCGGGGAAACGCCAAGGCGGACAGACAGTGCCGCATCATCGGGGACGGCGGCGAAACCCGCGCGCTGGCCAGTGACAGCGGTGGCGAGCTTTGCCAGGTCGGCGCCCGGGAAGGTGGCGGCGAGCCGTGACATCGCGCCTCCGGGGTCGCGTTCGGCCAGATCGTCCAGGACCGCATCGACCATCAGGGCGGCGGCGCGATCCTCAAGCTCGCGGAAACCCGGGGATACCCCGGCCTCGAGCGGAAAGCGGCGCAGCAAGCCGGCGCAGAAACTGTGGATCGTCTGGATTCGAAGGCCGCCCGGCGTCTCGATCGCCTGTGCGAACAGGCGGCGGGCCTGCGCCAGATCGGCCGCTGCCCCACCCCCAAGACTTCCGAGCGCCGCGCGCAGGTCATCGTCGGGCAGCATGGCCCAGCCTCCCAGCCGCGCAAACAGCCGCACCTGCATCTCGGCCGCCGCCGCCTTGGTATAGGTCAGGCACAGAATGCCCTGGGGCGACACACCTGCCAGCAGCAGGCGCGCGACACGGTCGATAAGCACCTTTGTCTTGCCCGAACCGGCATTCGCCGAAACCCAGGTCGAGGCCGCGGGGTCCGAGGCCAGGGCCTGTCGCAGCGACGGGTTGTCGGCGGCGATCATTCCGGATCTCCCACCGGCAGGGCTTGCGCCCATTCCGTCATCTGCCACTCGCCGAAGCGCGCCAGATGGTCATAGTCGCCCGGGTGGTCGCGCCGCAGGACCGCGCGCCGCGATGCAAAACCCTTGCCCTCCGCCAGGTAGGCCCCGATCTGCCGATCCAGCCCGGCGCGTGTGTCATCCATCAGATCGGCCGTGATCGCGACGGTTTCGACCTTTGGTGTGGTGCCAAGCCCCAGATAGGTCACCCCCGCGACCGACCGCGGGCCGGAAAGTGCCGCGAACCCGCCATCCTCGGCAATCATCGCCGTCAGCAGCAGTTGCTTGTCAAAGTGCTTCTGCTGGTCGGCCGTCGGCGGCGCGCCCGTCTTGTAGTCGAAGATATGCACCGTGCCATCCGGCAGGATGTCGATCCGGTCGGGCCGCGCCGTCAGCCGGAAGGCATGTCCCGGCAAATGCGTGGCGCCCCGGGTTTCCACCACGACGGGCGTTCCACCGCTTGCCGCAAGAACGTCCACGGCCACGGGTGCCGCCCCTGCGATCCGCGCCAGCCACAACAGCCGCGCCGAAGGCCAGGGCACCCCGTCCCGCAGCACCGCATCGGCGGTGGCGATCAGCCGGGCAATCGCGGTGTCGCGGTCTTCGCCGCCATCCGGCGCTCCGATCGTGAACTGTTCCAGCGCCTTGTGCAGGATCGAGCCGCGCAGCCGGGCGTCGGCCTCGGCCCGCAGCGGATCCAGCGGGCGCAGCTTCAACACATGCGCCGCATAGACGGCATAAGGATCGCGGATCAGCGTTCGGATCGCCGTGACGGGAAGTTCGCGGGGCCGGGCTGAAAGCGGGGGTATCGGTGCCGGACGCGGGGCAGGCGGCACGACCTCGCCCGGGTCTTCGACACCGCGCACCAGCGAAAGCCAAGTGTCACCGCGCGCGCGCATCGCGGCAAGCGCCTGCGGCCCGCGCTGCCCTTCGCCCGAAAGGCCCTGCATCAGGTTGGTCAGCCTGTTCAGCCAGCGCGACGGCACGGTTTCTGCCTGGTCGTCGCGCCGCGCCCGCGTCATGATGACCTGCGGCGCACCCATCGCCTGCTGCCAGTCATGCGCCGCCAGCCCGATCTGCCGTTCCGGCAGCAACAGCCCCGCCGCCAACCGCATCGTGCGGTTCATCCATGGATCGGGTGCCGCCGCCTGTGGCCAGCCGCCCTCGTTCAGCCCGCCGAGGATCATCAGTTCGACGCCCTGAACCCGCGCCTCGCGTGGGCCCCATATCCGGATGCGCGGATGGGCCTCCGCACGGTCGCGTTCGATGCGGCCAAGCAGCACCCGGTCGAGCAGGCGAGCCAGATCGGCAGGTGCGACCGTTCCCCCGGCATCCGCCGCGTCGGTCAGTGCGGCCATGGCGGCACGGGTCTCGGCTCCGCCACCGGCCATCCAGACAGCGGCGGCAGACGGCGCAAGCCCCGGCCCCGTTGCCCACGCGCCCGCCTGAACCAGCAGGTCGGCCACCGCCTGCGGCAGGTCGCGCGGCGCCGGATCGACGGCGGACAGGCAGGCCGCCAGCCACACGCCCCACTCGGCCGCGCCGTCGATGTCAGCCGCGATCCGGATGGCATCGGCGGGACCCGGGTAGGCCGGGCCGTGGCGACGCAGAACCCGTTCCAGAGCGCGGGTGTTGCGCAGATGTGCCGCTCGCCCGTCCCCATCCCCGCCCGCCGCCGCAAGCGGATGCTTCAGCAGAGCCAGCAGCGACTCGACGGTGATGGGCGCGGCGGGCAGGGCGGCGATCATCCGCAGGAACCGCCCCGGAGCGGACAGGGAAAGGGGCCGCCCCGCACTGTCGTCCGGACGGATTCCCCAGCGGTCCAGTGCGGCGGTGACGCGGCGGGCCAGCGCCCGATCGGCAGTGATCAGTGCGGCGCTGCGCGTCGGATGTTCCGCGACCTCGCGCAGCATCAGCGCGATCGCCATCGCCTCGGCGCGGGGATCGGGCGCCTCGATCAGGGTGACACCGGCGGTCGCGGCGACAAGGTCGGGCAGCTTTTCGCCCTCGGCCCGCCAGCGGTCGGTCACCGGCGCAGGGCGCAGCGCCAGTGAGATCAGGCGGTTCCTGTCCGGCGCGGGCGGGTCAGCCGCCAGCCAGCGGCGCACTGCACCAGGACCGATACCAAGCCGATCGAACAGCCGACGATAGCGGAACTGGGGGTGATCCTCGGCAGCCAGGGCATCGGTCAGCCCGGTCCAGACGTCGGGCGGCATGTCGGGGTCGAACCCCGGCAGGATCAATGCCCCCTGCGGCAATGCGGCCACCGCCTCCATCAACCGCAGGGTCGTGCCGCGCGACCCGGTCGAACCCGCGACGATGACCGGCGTTTCAGGCGGTTCGGTGCGCCATCTCCATGCCAGCCGCTCTACCACCAGCCGCTGACGCGCCTCGGCATCCGGTGCCGCGCCCGGTCCGAAGAAGGGCGCCACGATCGCCATGAAATCGCGTGTCCGCTGCCAGTGGTCGGAATGGTCCGACACATCAAGCGCCGCGATGGTCTCGGGTGCCACGCCTTCGCCCTGCATCTCGTCCAGCAGGTCGCCCAGACTGTCGGCCAGGTCGTAGAGCGCCGAGCGGGGCGCCAGATCGGGCGCACGGTCAAGCAGACGCCCGATCAGTACCGACAGTTCCAGACGTCGGCGCAGCGGCGGGATGGACGGCGGCAGCCCGGGTTCGGCCGCATCGCGCCCGAGGTCAGTGACAAGCCCGACCTGCGGCAGAAGGATGTCGCCCTGCGAAGCGAGATGGCCGATGATGGCGTCGCGCATGCGGTCCGTGTTCACCAGAATGCGCACGCGGGCCCAGCCTTCCGGGGCCATGCCCGACAGCCTTTCGCGCAGACCCCGTGCCACCAGTGCCGGAAAATCCGCCCCGGGTGGCAGCGCGAACAGCCGTGGCCCGGGTTCAGCGAACATCGGTGCCCCGCAACAGCGATTCCGCCTCGGCTATGCCCTCGGGGCGACCGACGTCGCACCACGCGCCGCGATGGACCCGGCCGAACGCGCGGCCTTCGCCGATCATCCTGTCCCATATCCGGTTCAGCGAGAACGCGGCATCGGGAATCGATGACAGTCCGGCGGGATCGATGATCTGCGCACCCAGATAGCGATAGCCCGGTGCACCCCTTGCCCGCGCCAGACGGCCATCGGCCGACATCAGGAAATCGCCCGGGTCGGCGGGCAGCAACGACAGCAGCGCCCCCATCCGCCCGCCGTCCCATCCCCTTTGAAGTGCGGACAAAGGGTTCTCGCCGGTGAATATGCCATCTGAGTTGAGCGTGAAGACCGGCCCCGGCCCCAGCAGTGGCAGCGCCGCGCGCAGCCCGCCGCCGGTGTCGAGGATCGCCTCGCGCTCCCATGACAGCGAAACTGGCCGGCCTTCCAGATGCGCGGCGATCTGATCGCCCCGGTAGTGCAGGTTCACCACGATGGGGTCTGCGCCCGCCGCATCGGCAAGGCCGAGCGCATGGTCGATCAGCGGCCGACCCGCCACCGGGATCAGCGGTTTCGGTCGATCGGCGGTCAGCCGCCCCATCCGGGTGCCGAACCCGGCGGCGAACAGCATCAGCGCGCGGGGCATGACTGGGCGATCCGGGCCAGGATGGTTGGGGTGGGTGGCGGCAACAGCCGCGCGCATTCGGCGTTCAGCCGGGCAAGCGCGGGATGCGCGAGATTCTGCATCAGATGCCCCCAGACGCGCGGCATCAGCGGCAGGTATCCCGACTTGCCCGCCGTCACCGCCAGACGCGCAAAGACCCCGATGATCCGCAAGGCCCGCTGCACGCCCAGCGCCGCGTAGGCGGCTTCGAAACCGGCGCCACCGCCATGTGCCGCGCGGAATCGGGCGACCATCGCCGCTTCGATCCCGGGCGCCGGGTCACGCCGCGCGTCCTGCAGCAGCGACACCAGGTCATAGGCAGGCTGGCCCATCTGCCCCAGCTGGAAATCCAGAAGCCCCACGGCCGCCACACCCGGGCGGTCCTTCAGCCACAGCAGGTTCTCGGCATGATAGTCGCGCAGGATCAGGACGCGCGGGCCATCCGCATGGGTCGCCAGAGCCTCGCCCAGAAGCGCGGCGAGGTTCTGGCGTGGCGGCGCCGATCCGGTGGCCGCCGCCGCATAGACATCGACGGCGAGCATCGCGGCCTCGGCCCAGTCCTGCGCCGGGAGATCCGGCAGGCCCGGAGGGGCGGGGTTGGCCTGCAGGTGGATCAGCACATCTGTCGCCGCGGCGTAGAGTGCCGGTTCCCGCTCTGGCTCGGTGGCGGCCAGCCGTGCGAACAGACTGTCCCCCAGGTCTTCGAGCAGCAGGAAACCATCTTCCAGATCGGCGGCCAGCACGCGCGGCGGCGACAGGCCGATGGCGGACAGATGCGCGCCGATGGCGACGAAGGCCGCAGGGTCGTCGGCCTGCCCGGGCGGTGAATCCATCAGCACCGCCGTCTCCATGCCGCGCGTCAGCCGCCTGTAGCTGCGTGCGGAGGCGTCGCCTGCCAGTGGCTGCCATCTGGCATCACCCCACCCGGCGGCATCCAGAAACCGCCGGGCGGCGGCATCGCGTGGGTGCGGCGGATCAGCAGGCATCGCGTGTGCCGTCAAGGGCGGACACCATGGCGCTCAGCGCCGCGATCCGGCCGGGCACCCCCCCGCGAAGCAGCACCGACCGCCCCTCGCCTTTAGGGGTCAGCCGCAGGTGCAGCGTGTCGGCCGGCAGGCGGCTGCCCATCCGGTCTGGCCACTCGATCAGGCAGAGCCGCCGCCCCAGTGCGTCATCGAGGCCAAGTTCCGCAGTGTCGTCCGGGTGGCCAAGGCGATAAAGATCGGCGTGCCAGATCGCATCGGGATCATCCAGTGGTCCGTAGGTTTGGACCAGCGTGAAACTCGGCGAAGGGACATCCTCTTGGCCAGCCAAACGTGCGCGGATCAGCGCGCGGGCAAGATGCGTCTTGCCTGCACCGATCGGCCCTTCCAGTGCCACGGTGTCGCCCGCACACAGGACATGCGCCATCGCGCGCCCAAGCCGATCCGTGGCGGCATCGTCGGGCAGATAGAGCGTCAGGTCGAGCGCACTGGGCATGGCTGGGAACGGCCGGGCTGCGGATAGGGGCATCCCCGGACATTACCGGGCTCGCCCGCCGCGACAAGCCGAAAGGCGGCAATCCCTGTCGGCGCCGGTCGGGGGTCCCCGATTGCTGCCTTCCGTCCTTGCTTCGCCCCTTCAGGCGCTGCGGCGCCCGCTGGCGAACTGCGGCGCGGGTTCGTCTGGCAGGGTCGCGGCATGGTGCGGGGCGGCCGCATCGTCGCGGAACACGATCAGCGTGGCACCCCCTGCAAGCCGCGCAAAGCGGCACGCGATGCGGCGCCCGTCGGTCAGCCGCACGTCGTCGGCCCAGGCCGAAAGCGGACCCATGGCGGCAATGAAATCCTCTGCGCGATCCCAGACGGTGGTGGGTGCCGAGCGGTTGCGCCAGTGTTCGCAAAGCGCTGCGGCCGCGGCCGTGCCTTCCAGAGTGGCGCCGGGATCGTGACCCCATAGCCGACTGTAGGCCGCATTCGACATGACGAGCGCACCGGCCTGCGAGAACACCGCGATCCCCTCGTCCATCGTGTCGATGACCGCCTGGCCCAGTTCCAGATCGGCACGATAGCGGCGGGTGCGTGTCATCTCGGTCGAGATGTCTTCGAACATCAGGGCCAGTGCCCCGTTCGGATGCGGGCGCCCGGTGACACGGTAGGACTGGCCCGAGGGCAGGTTCCAGATCTCCTCGTACAGGCCGGTTGCGGCGGCATCTTCCATTTCGGTCATCTGGCGGCGCCAGTTCCGATAATCCCGGGGTTCGGGGATCATCGAACGGTCGCGCAACGCATCGAAGAATGCGGCGAGCGATGGCCGGGCAGTCAGGAAGTCGGGCGGCAGACCCGTCAGGTCCAGCAGCGCAGGATTGAACAGGGCAAGGTTTCGCGCCTCGTCAAAGATCGCCAGTCCGGTGCGCAGATGCGCGAAGGTCTTTGTCAGCGTCTGCATGAAGGATCGCAGCGACATTTCCGCCTGAACCGCGCCATCGGCGGGAAGTGCGTGCACGATCCGGCCGTCACCGTCCGGCACGACGACGAGTTCGTACCAGTGCCCCGACTTGCCGTCGGAATCGGAGAGCCTCTGTCGCTGGTCCCGCGCGCCCTGCAGCGCGGCGAGACGGTCGAACAGCCGGGGCAGCGGCCACTCAAGCTCGGCCCCGGGTGGCAGGCGCTGCAGCGCAAGGTCAAGATAGTTGGCGTTTCCCCAGACCACGGCGCCATCGGCATCCTCGCGCCAGATCGGCACCGGCAGCGTCGATGTCGCGCGACGCAGAAGATCAAGCTCCTCCTGCATGCCGCTTTCGGCCAGCGAACCGGCCGTCTCATCCCCTTGAACCAGCGAGATGCGGGTCAACCCGCCACGCAGTTCTGCGGTCAGGGTAAGTGACGCATCCCCGCCCGTTCCGGTCAACACGATCCGCCCCTCTGACGGCAGGCGCGCGATGGTTTCGGCAAAGCCGGGAAAGCGCGGGTGCAGCCATGCGCCCAGCCTTGTCCAGGCGCTGCCCGTGCGAAGCGGGCTGCGCTGCACCAGACCCCGTGCCACCGGCGTTGCATCGACCAGCGCCTCGCCATCGAACAGGAAGGTGACGGCCCCGGCGGGTTCGGCAAAGATGCCCGCGAGGACGGGCGGGCGCATCCGTGCCTGCATTGCGGCGAGCGCCAGGACGCCGAGGGCAGCGGCCATGATCGCCGTCACGACAAGGCCTGCGGCAAGAAAGGGATCGAACGTCATCGCACACCCGGGCTGTCCACCTGACTGCAACCTTGTCGCGAACAGGTTAACGGCGCATTAAGCCAGAAGCTGACGAAACGTCGCCTCAGATTGCGTTCGGACGGTTCTCGCCCAGCGATCCCTCATCCTGGAGCACGATGTCGCGTGCGCGCCAGGCGACCTGGACGATGGCGCCGCCGCGCTCGGGGCGCTCGGCGGGGGTCAGGAACGGGTCGGAGGCATTGGCGAAGGATACCTCGGCGCCGGTGCGTTCCAGCAGCGTCTTTGCGATGAACAGGCCCAGGCCCATGCCCTCGTACTCCGGACGCTGTGCGCCATCCTGCGGCCCGCGACGCTGCCGGAGGAACGGATCGCCGATCCGGCCGATCAGATGCGGCGGGTACCCCTCGCCATCGTCCACGATCGTCACGGACACCTTCTGCGGCGTCCATGTCGCATCGACCCATACGGAGGACCGTGCGAAATCGACCGCGTTCTGGATCAGGTTGCGCAGCCCGTGGATAAGCTCGGGGCGCCGCAGGATCACCGGCTGGCGGTCCGGCGCACCACCCTCGGGGGCAAGATCGAAATGCACGGTGCGGCCGCGTTCCAGATGCGGCTCTGCCGCCTCGCGCAGCACCGCTCCGAGGGGCGCGCGGCGCAGGTGCAGGTCGTCCTTGCCCGCCCGCCCCATTGATCGCAGGATGTCGCGGCAACGGTCGGCCTGGTCCCGGATCAGCTGGGCATCCTCGCGCAGCGTCGGGCGGTCCGCCAGTTCCTCGATCAGTTCGGCGCTGACAAGCTTTATCGTGGCCAGCGGCGTGCCGAGTTCATGTGCGGCGGCTGCGACGACGCCGCCCAGGTCGGTCAGCTTCTGTTCCCGCGCCAGCGCCATCTGGGTTGCCAGCAAGGCCTCCGACATCACGCGGATCTCGTCGGCGACGCGATGCGAATAAAGCCCGAGAAACAGGATCCCGATCAGGATCGACAGCCAGAAACCGAACTCGAACAGCGGCGGCACGACCAGCACGCTGCCATCGGCAAAGCGAAGCGGGATGTTGGCAAAGGCCGTCAGCGTGACCAGGCAGATCGCCGTCAGCCCCAGCAGGATCGTCGTGCGCAACTGCAGCGCCGAAGCCGAGATGACCACGGGCGCAAGGATCAGCAGGGCGAACGGATTGGTCAGCCCGCCGGTCAGGTATAGAAGGAATGACAATTGCGCGAGGTCGAACAGCAGCACAAGCATGGCCTCGACCTCGGTCAGGCGCTTGTTCTCGGGAAACACGAAGATCGAGATGAGATTGGCAACGATCGCCGCGCCGACCACAAGAAAGCACATGCCCAGCGGCAGTTGCAGCCCGTAGTAGCGATGCGCCACGGTGATCGCCATCAGCTGGCCGCAGATCGCCAGCCAGCGCAGCAGGATGAGCGTGCGCAGGCGGACGCTGCCCTGTCCGGTGTCGAAGGTTCGGAAGCCCCGGCTGGGTGAAAGCATCGCATTGCCCCCGGCTGCGGGATCACGTAACCGCAATGCATGCTATGGCGCCCGGTCGGCCGGTTCAATGGCGCCTGGAAGGTGGAGAACTGGAATGGCGCGTGTCTGGGCAATGGCGGCGGTGGTGGCGGTGGCGGGGGGTCTCGGGGCGACCGCCTGGAAGATATACTCCGATCGCATGGCCGATCCTTTCGCGGCATGTCGCGGCGGACAGGTCGCGGGCGGCGCCATTGGCGGACCCTTCGCCCTGACCGATCAGGCTGGTCGTCAGGTGACCGAGGCCGAGGTGATCACCAGGCCGTCGCTGGTCTATTTCGGCTACACGTTCTGCCCCGATGTCTGCCCGCTGGACAACCAGCGCAATGCCGAGGCGGTGGACATCCTGGAAGAGATGGGAATCGAGGCAATCCCGGTCTTCATCTCGATCGACCCCAAGCGCGATACGCCCGAGGTATTGGCGGACTATGCCGCCAACATGCACCCCCGGATGATCGCCCTGACCGGCACCGACGATCAGGTTCGGGCCGCGTCGCAGGCATACAAGACCTATTTCAAGGTGCAGGACCCGGCCGAGGAATTCTATCTGATCGACCATTCCACCTTCACCTACCTGATGACGCCGGATCGCGGTTTCGTCGACTTCTTCAAGCGCGAGGTCACGCCGGACCAGATGGCAGAGCGCGTCGCCTGCTTCCTGAATGCCGGCTAGGCCAAAGCCGCCCGCCTGACCGCCCCGTTTGACTGCGGCGTGGCAGGTGCCTAGGTTCATTTGCACGTATCGCGCAGCAGGAGAGAAGCATGGCAGAGGATGCCGCCGCAGAACTGGGTCCGGATCGCAGCCTTCTGCTTGTGGACGATGACGAACCCTTCCTGAAACGCCTTGCGAGGGCGATGGAAAAGCGCGGCTTCCTTCCCGAGACGGCCGACAGCGTCGCGGCCGGCCGGGCAATTGCCCAGGCCCGTCCCCCCGCCTATGCGGTGGTCGACCTGCGACTGGAGGATGGCAACGGGCTCGACGTGGTGGAGATGCTGCGCGAGCGACGGCCGGATTGCCGGATTGTGGTGCTGACGGGATACGGGGCGATTGCGACGGCGGTCGCCGCCGTCAAGATCGGCGCCATCGACTACCTTTCGAAACCTGCGGATGCGAACGAGGTCACCAACGCGCTCCTGTCGCGGGGCGACGCGCTTCCGGCGCCGCCGGACAATCCGATGTCTGCAGACCGGGTCCGATGGGAGCACATCCAGCGGGTCTATGAAATGTGCGACCGCAACGTTTCGGAAACCGCGCGCCGACTGAACATGCATCGCCGTACGCTTCAGCGGATTCTGGCCAAACGCAGCCCCCGTTGAATTGACCAGTCCTTTTCGACGTCTTGAATGCCACTATACGAACGTATACCGTGTATGCAATTCAATGAAAGAAGGACGGGACTATGGAAATCAACCTCAACGACCTGTCACTGAAGGAGCTCAAGGACCTTCAGTCCCAGGTGGCGCGCGCGATTTCGAGCTTTGAGGACCGGCGCAAGAAAGCCGCGCTTGTCGAGCTTGAGGAAAAGGCGCGGGAACTGGGGTTCAATCTGGCAGAACTCGCCACGCTGACGACGGCCCGGGGCAAGACTGTTTCTGCTCCCAAATTCGCGAACCCGGCAAACCCTGCCGATACCTGGACAGGACGTGGCCGCAAGCCCCGCTGGTTCAGCGAGGCGCTCGCCGCAGGCAAGCAGCCGGGCGACATGGCGATCTGAGCCCGGTCAGGCCTGGCGGGAAAGCCACGCCAGGAAGGCCCGCGCAGGGGCGCGGGGTGGGCCTGGCGGCGTGACGACGAAATAGGCCGGCAGGCGGTCGCGGCTTTCGTGAACCAGTACCAGTCGGCCTTCGCGTACGTCGTCCTCGACCAGCGCTGCGCTTTCGACGACCAGACCAAGCCCTTGCCGCGCCGCGGCGAGGGCAAGCGACTCGTCGGATATCTCGGTGGCCGACAACAGCGCGGGCTCGAGCCCCAGGCTGCGCAGATAGTCGTCCTGTTCCAGCCAGCCGCGCGACAGGATCCAGTCCATGTCCGCCAGCCGATCCTGCCCGATCGGAACCTCGCCGACAACTGCAGGGGCCGCGGCAACCACCAGCCGGGCGGCGGCAAGATAACGGGCCGTCACGCCGGGCCAGTTGCCCTGCCCATAGCGGATACCCAGGTCCATGCCGTCGCGGCGCAGGTCGACCACACGGTTGTCGGGATGCAGCGACAGGCCGATATCGGGGTGCAGCGCCCAGAAATCCCGCAGGCGCGGCATCAGCCACTGCGCGGCGAAGGCCGTGGTCAGCGTGATGCGCACCGGGCGGTCGGCGCCGCCTGCCCGCAACCCCTCGACAGCGGACTGGATCGCACCAAAGCCCTCCTCCAGCGCCTGCGCCAGACGCGCGCCGTCCGCGGTCAGCGCCATGCGCCGCCCCTCGCGCAGCACCAGCGGCACCGCCAGATGATCCTCCAGCGCGCGAACCTGCTGCGCCACCGCCGCATGCGTGACGTTCAGGATGCGTGCGGCGGCGGAAAAGCCGCCGGATTGCGCGACAGCCTGAAAGGCGCGCAACGCGGTCAGCGGTGGCAGGTGTCGCCAGTCGATGGGCATGTGTTAGCCAGTCTTACAGATCGGAAAAATTCCTGATTCGGATATCGTCGTGTTTAAGGGCAATACTGTCCCCATCCGATCAATGGAGGAACAGGAAATGTTGCATATACTCGCCCAGGTGATGATGATCGCCACCCGCCAGCTGCCGCCCCCTGCCCTGCATGGGCAGGACCGGTCCATCCGCGATGACGAGAATCGCCGCAAGGCGTGGTCGATGCTCGGCGGGATCAGGTTCTGATCGTGCAGGCATCCAGCAAGGCGGTGTGCCGCGCAACGTAGTCCGCCCGCACCTCTGCGGGCGGGCGCAACCGTATCTCCAGCCCGGCCACCAGGGCACTGTCCTGTCGTCCGAACAGCCGGTCAGCCTCATCCCGCGAAAACCCCGCGATCTGCACCGCCTCGAGCCAGGCCGAAACCCGGTCTGCCGACTTGATGGCCCGCTTCACCGCCAGCGGCAGCACCGCGGGCAGGCCGAACCGCAGATGAACCGCCGCCGACAGCCGCTCATCCAGCGCGCCATAGCCCGGGCCAACCGCTGCCTTTACCGGGCTGATCATGTCCCCGATCACATACTCCGGGGCATCATGCAGCAGCGCGGCCAGCCGCCAGCGCGGCCCTTCCGCAGGGTTGCGGCGCGCAAAGATCTGTTCGACCAGCAACGAATGTTCCGCCACCGAATAGGGCCAGTCGCCCCGCGTCTGCCCGTTCCAGCGCGCGACGAAGGCCAGGCCATGCGCGATGTCCTCGACCTCGATATCGACCGGTGTCGGGTCCAGCAGATCCAGCCTGCGGCCCGACAGCATCCGTTGCCACGCGCGGGGTTGTTTCATCGCATCCTCCAGGCCGGGACGTTATCCGCTGCGCTGCCGCATTGTCGAGACGGGGTCCCCGTGCTAAGTGCCCCCCGATAACTTTGCAGGGACAAGCCATGGCCACCGATTACGCCGTCAAAGACATCGCGCTCGCCGATTTCGGCCGCAAGGAGCTGATGATTGCCGAGACCGAGATGCCTGGGCTGATGGCCTGCCGTGAGGAGTTCGGCGCGGCAAAGCCCCTCAAGGGTGCGCGCATCGCGGGTTCGCTGCACATGACCATCCAGACCGGTGTGCTGATCGAGACACTGGCGGCGCTTGGCGCCGAGGTCCGCTGGGCGTCGTGCAACATCTTCTCCACCCAGGATCACGCGGCGGCGGCCATCGCGGCCGCAGGCGTTCCCGTCTTTGCCCACAAGGGCGAGACGCTTGAGGATTACTGGACCTTCACTGACCGGATCTTCCAGTTCGGCGGCGAAGGCGGCACCTGCAACATGATCCTGGACGATGGCGGCGATGCAACGCTGTACATCCTTCTGGGCGCGCGGGTCGAGGCAGGCGAAACCGACCTGATCGAGGTGCCGACCAGCGACGAAGAGGTCTGCCTGTTCAACCAGATCAAGAAGCGTCTTGCGGCCTCGCCCGGCTGGTTCACCCGGCAGCGCGATGCGATCAAGGGTGTCTCGGAGGAAACCACCACCGGCGTCCACCGCCTGTACGAACTGCACAAGAAGGGCCTGCTGCCCTTCCCGGCGATCAACGTCAACGATAGCGTCACGAAGTCGAAGTTCGACAACAAGTACGGCTGCAAGGAATCGCTGGTCGACGGCATCCGCCGCGCCACCGACACGATGATGGCCGGCAAGGTCGCGGTCGTCTGCGGCTATGGCGACGTGGGCAAGGGCTCGGCGGCCAGCCTGCGCGGTGCGGGCGCCCGCGTGAAGGTGACCGAGGTCGATCCGATCTGCGCCCTTCAGGCGGCGATGGATGGCTATGAGGTCACGCTGCTGGAGGATGAGGTCGCCTCGGCCGACATCTTCATCACCACCACCGGCAACAAGGACGTGATCCGCATCGAGCACATGCGCGCGATGAAGGACATGGCGATCGTCGGAAACATCGGCCACTTCGACAACGAAATCCAGGTTGCCGCGCTCAAGAACCACAAGTGGACCAACGTGAAAGACCAGGTTGACCTGATCGAGATGCCCTCGGGCAACCGGATCATCCTGCTGTCCGAAGGGCGCCTTTTGAACCTCGGCAACGCCACCGGCCACCCCTCCTTCGTGATGTCGGCCAGCTTCACCAACCAGGTTCTTGCCCAGATCGAGCTGTGGACCAAGGGGCAGGACTACGCCCCAGGTGTCTACATCCTGCCGAAGGCCCTGGATGAAAAGGTCGCCCGCCTGCACCTCAAGAAGATCGGCGTGAAGCTGACCGAGCTGAAGCCCGAACAGGCGGCCTACATCGGCGTGAAACCCGAGGGTCCGTTCAAGAGCGATCACTATCGCTATTGATCCGAACCCGGCGATACTGCCCAAAATCCGCCGCAATCCGGCCCGATTGGTTCCATTGCGTCAACAATGACGTGATTCGGGCGGGACAACGGCGAAATGGAAACGTCGAAGCGTGATGCGGTGCGCGGCCGGCTGCTGGGCATGATGCCAAGAGGGGCGGTCGCCGCCGAGATCGGTGTGTGGGAGGGCGGCTTCAGCCGCCGCATCCTCGAACTCTGCGATCCGGTGTGTCTGCACCTGATCGACCCCTGGCAGTATCTGCCGGAATTCAGGAACACAGGGTTCGGACGACCCAAGAACGCCGATCTCATGGACAGCAAGTATCACGATGTCGTCGCCGCGTTCGGCAACGATCCGCGTGTGCGCATCCACCGCATGACTTCGGAGCAGGCGCTGTCCGCGCTGCCCGACGCGTCGCTCGACTGGGTCTATATCGACGGCAACCACAACGAGCCGTTCATCAGCCGGGATCTCGAACTCTGCCTTGCCAAGGTCAAGCCGGACGGGATCATCGCGGGCGACGATTTCAACTGGCAGTCCGACACACTGGGCGCGCCGGTGCGCCGCTCGGTCGAGGCGGTGATGGCGCAACTTGGCGATTGCGCGACGCTGCAACTGATGGCCAACCAGTATGTGATCCGCCTGCGCCGCAGCATCGAAGTCCGTGGCAATTTGGCCAGTCACGGTGTCGCTGCCTGATCGCGGCGCCGACATTTCGCTTTGTCGGCGCCCCTCGGTGTCCTAGCCTTCGCCCGTGCCCCGACGGGGCCTCGCGTATGCAACAACACCAGGGGGGGTCGATCCGACCATGAGCAAGCGTGACGAGAAGATCGCGAAATACGCCGACGACCTGCGCAAGAAGTGCGGGATGGAGCCCGACATGGCGCTGCTGACCAAGGTCACCATCGGCTGCGGCCCGTCGATCTACAACGCCGACAGCGAGACGGTCGCGGCCAGCGACCCCGAAGAACTGGCCCGTGTCCGCAACAACTTCCTGATCAAGAAGCTTGGCCTTCCCGAAGGCCCCGCGCTTGATGCCGCCATCGCTGCCGTGGTCGAGACTTATGGCAAGTCGGAACGCAACAAGCATCGCGCCGTCGTCTACTACATGCTGACCAAGCATTTCGGCAAGGAAGCCGTCTACGGCTGACGCCCCTGCCGGGGGTCGGCGCGTCTTGTCATTCCCGTCGGGCTGCGCAACTGTGCGCCGTCCATCCGGAAGGCACCGATGACCGCCGATCCCCACGCCCCCGCCACGGCGGAAACCACCGTCGTTCCGATCATCCTTGCGGTTTCGCTGGGGCATCTTCTGAACGATCTGATGCAGTCCCTGATCCCGGCGGTCTATCCGCTGCTCAAGGACAATCTGGCGCTGACCTTCACCCAGATCGGCATCGTCACGCTGGTGTTCCAGGGAACGGCCTCGATCCTGCAGCCGCTGGTCGGGCTTTACACCGACCGTCGGCCGTTGCCCTGGGCGCTGTCGGCCGGCATGGCCTCGACCGGCGTGGGGCTGGTCCTGCTGGCCCATGCGGACAGCTTCGGGACGGTCCTGCTGGCGGTGGCGCTGATCGGGCTGGGATCGTCGATCTTCCACCCCGAATCCTCGCGTATCGCGCGGCTGGCCGCGGGGATGCGGCCCGGCTTTGCGCAGTCGGTGTTCCAGGTCGGCGGCAATGCCGGGTCGGCCATCGGCCCGCTGGCGGCGGCCTTCATCGTGCTGGACCGGGGGCAGGCGTCGATCGAATGGTTCGCGGTCGTGGCCCTGGCGGGCATGGCGCTGCTGTGGCTGGTGGGGCGGTGGTACATCGCGGTCGGTGCGGGGCGCGCCGTCGCCCGCAAGGCCCGCGCGCAGCGCAGCCCGGCGCATCCGCCCGCCGTGGTCCGGCTGGCGATGACGCTGCTGATCGTGCTGATGTTCTCGAAGTTCGTCTACACGGTGTCGTTCTCGAGCTACTACACCTTCTACCTGATCGAGCGTTTCGGCCTGTCGGTCGGGCAGTCCCAGATCGGGCTGTTCGTGTTCCTGGCCTTCGTCGCGCTGGGCACCTATGTGGGCGGACCGATCGGCGACCGGATCGGGCGGCGGCGGGTCATCCTGTGGTCGATCCTGGGGGTGCTGCCGCTGTCGCTGTCGTTGCCCTGGCTGCCGCTGCCTGCGACGATGGCGGTCAGCGCGCTTGCCGGGATGATCATGGCCTCGGCCTTTCCGGCGATGGTGGTCTACGCCCAGGACCTGATGCCGCAGCGCACGGGGATGGTGGCGGGGCTGCTGTTCGGGCTGGCCTTCGGGCTGGCGGCGGTGGGTGCGGCCGTGCTGGGCGTGATGGCCGACGCCTGGGGGATCGAGGCGGTCTACCGGATCTGTTCGGTGCTGCCGGCGCTGGGGCTGGTCGCGCTGCTGCTGCCCGACCCGCGCGGCTGATCCGGCGCATTCGTCGAAAAACCTGCGCGCTTCGAAATTGCGGCCGGGGCGTGATTCCCGGTATCACGGCAGCGCGGGGCAGCAAGCCCGGGACCTTTTCAGAACACGTGCGGTGCAAGGGGAGCACGTGGGGTGGATGAAGGGTCCCGTAGGGGTGCGGGGCCCTTCATTTCGTTCCGTCCAAGGCGGCTGTGTACCGGCGACGCGGCCAAGCGTCCCACGATGGGACATTTTCGAAGCACAGATATTTCAACAGGTTGACTGTCCGCCGGTAAGGGATTCTTAACGAACGGTCCGTCCAGACCCCACCCTGCCGGCGTCACGGCCGACGGTCGCCGCAGCGCGCGGAACCGCCACAGGGGTTGGCATCGCGGCGCAATCGCAGGGACACATCGGCGCCGGATCGGGGATCGCGGGGCCGGTTGCAGGCGGCATGCGGCGCGCCGTGCATCATGCCCGCAACCGGGCTTCGGGCGAAGCGGGCGGATACCGCCGACGCGGCGCTAGACCAGGGTCAGCACCAGACCGATCAGCCCGCAGCCGCAGACGGCATAGCCGCCGTCGATCAGCGTCAGGCTGAAGGGCCGCATGGCATAGGCGTTGTTGATCATGACCCAGGGCGCAATGAAGAAGGCACCGATGCCAAGGCCCGACACCAGCCCCGCACCGGGGGTTGCGACGCCACCCGCCGCGAAGACGTGGCGCATCATTCCGGCCACCAGCAGCATGCAGAGCGCCGAAAGGATGAAGGGCAGGGGGTTCATCCCCCCGGCGGGCTTGCCCTGCGCATCGACCGGGACGCCCGAGGCGGCGATCCACTGTTTCGACAATGCCATGTACCAGACCGCACCCAGTATCCAGGCCGCGGCGGCGGCCAGCAGAACCGAAAGGATTCCCATCGCATCCCCCATGATTGGATCGCGCGCCCATGCTACGCCCCTGCGGGCGGCGATCAAGTCAGGGTTCGACGCCGCCCATGCCGCAGACGATGCGCCATTCCTCGGGCGAGACAGGCTGCACCGACAGGCGGGTGTTGTTGACCAGCACCATCTTTTCCAGACCCGGCTGCACCTTGCATTCGTCCAGCGTGACCGCCCGCGCGAAGGGGCGCACGGCCTTGATCCACACGCAATCCCAGCGCGGGTCTTCGGTGGTGCTGTCGGGGGTGCTTTCGCGGGTGACCTGCACGATGCCGACGACGGCCTTGCCGATGTTGGAATGATAGAAGAACCCGAGATCGCCGATCTTCATCGCCCGCATGTTGTTGCGCGCCTGATAGTTGCGCACGCCATGCCATTCCTCGCCCGCGTCGCCCCTGGCGACCTGATGGTCCCAGCCCCAGACATCGGGTTCGGACTTGAACAGCCAGTAGTTCATCCCACCACCTTCTTCCACGCGCGGATCTCGACCCGGTCGAACAGCCCGGCCCTGGCGTAGGGGTCGGCCTCGGCCCAGGCGCGGGCCTCGTCCATCGTGGCCACGTCCAGCACGATCAGGCTGCCGCACATCTCGCCCGCCGCGTCCAGGAACGGACCGGCCATGGTCACCACGCCGGTGGACCGGATATGTGCCAGATGGGCGGCGCGGTTGTCCTGGCGGGTCTGAAGGGCCCCGGGCCTGTCGGTGCAGATCAAGGCGTAAGGCATGGTCATTCCTCCCTGAGCGGGCGCGACAGAAGCGACTGGATCGCCTCGGCCACGCTGATATCGTTGTCGACAAGTTCCACCAATGCCGCAGTGATCGGCATCTCGACCCCCAGGCGGGCGGCGAGGGCCAGCGTGGCGCGGGCGGTGGCGACGCCCTCCACGGTGACGCCGGGGTCGAACGGTTCGCCCCGGCCCAGCGCCAGCCCGTAGCGGTAGTTGCGCGACTGGCCGGAGGTGCAGGTCAGCACCAGATCGCCAAAGCCCGAAAGGCCCATCAGCGTCTCGCGCCGTGCGCCGCAGGCCAGCGACAGGCGGGTGATCTCGGCAAAGCCGCGCGTCATCAGGGCCGCGCGGGCGCTTTCGCCCATGCCCTCGCCCATGGCCGCACCGCAGGCGATGGCGATGACGTTCTTGAGCGCGCCGCCCATCTCGGCGCCGGTCACGTCGGAATTGGCATAGATCCGCAGCGAGGGCACGGCGATGGCGGCCTGCGCCGCCCGCACCGCCGCGGCATCCCGCCCGGCCAGCGTCAGCGCCGTGGACAGTTGCCGCGCGATGTCGGCGGCGAAGGACGGGCCGGTCAGGATCATCGGCGTGGCGCGCGGGCAGGCGGCGGCGATCAGGGCGGTGGGCCCGGTCAGCGTGGTCAGGTCGATGCCCTTGCAGCAGGCGACCAGAACCCGCCCGTCCAGTTGCGCCGCATGGTCGGCAAGAAACCCGCGCAGCGCCTGCATGGGCAGCGCCAGCAACAGCGTTCCGCAGTCGTCCAGCGCGGAAAGGTCGCCGGTGACGGCGACGGCGGGCGGAACATCGACGCCCTCCAGGCGGGGGGTGCGGCGGCCGGTCTGCAGCGCGGCGGCGTCGCGCCGGGCCCAAAGCCGGACCGGGCGGCCGTAGACCGCCTGCACCACGGCCAGCGCCGTGCCGAACGCGCCCGCCCCCAGCACGCCGATCATGCCTTTGCGCCCTTCTTGCCGCTGCCCAGCATCGGGGCGGCGGTGGCGTCGAGCGGCCAGCGGGGCCGGGCCGACAGGGTCATGCCATCCCGTCCGCCCGCGCGGTACCGCTCGATCCCGGCCCAGGCGATCATCGCGGCATTGTCGGTGCAGAGCGCCAGCGGGGGGGCATGGAACGCGACGCCCGAGGCGGTGCAGACCGCCTGCAGCGCGGCCCGGATCGCGCCGTTCGCGGCGACGCCCCCGGCCACGGCGAAGGCCCCGACATCGGCGCGCCGCAGGGCGCGGCGCGTCTTTTCGGCCAGGACATCGGCCACCGCCGCCTGGAAGGCGGCGCAGATGTCGGCGCGGGCCTGCCGCCGCAGCCCGCCGTCGGCCTGCACCATCGTGTCGCGCAGGCGCAGTACGGCCGTCTTGAGCCCGGAAAAGCTGAGATCGCAGTCCGGCCGGTCGAGCAGCGGGCGGGGCAGGCGGAACCGGCCGGGATCGCCGGTGCGGGCCTCGGCCTCGACTGCGGGGCCGCCGGGCTGCGGCAGGCCAAGCACCTTGGCGACCTTGTCGAAGGCCTCGCCCGGGGCGTCGTCGATCGAGCCGCCGAGGCGGGCGAAGGCGGTCGGCCCGGCGACGCGCAGGAACTGGCAGTGCCCGCCCGAGACCAGCAGCATCAGATAGGGATAGGCCAGCCCATCGGTCAGGCGGGGGGTCAGCGCGTGCCCGGCGAGGTGGTTGACCCCCACCAGCGGAAGGCCGGTCGCGGCGGCGATGCCCTTGGCCAGCATCACCCCCGACAGCACCCCGCCGATCAGCCCCGGCCCCGCCGTCACCGCCACGGCATCAAGGTCGGCAAGGCCGATCCCCGCCTGCGCCAGCGCGGCCTCTACGCAGTGGTCCAGCCGTTCGGCATGGGCGCGGGCGGCGATCTCGGGCACGACACCGCCGAAGGCGGCATGCAGGCCGGTCTGCCCCTCGACCACCGACGACAGGATCGCCGGGCCGGACGGCCCGTCGCGCACGACGGCGGCGGCGCTGTCGTCGCAGCTTGATTCGATGCCAAGGACGGTGAGAGGGGTCATGCGCGTTGCCAGGTGATCACGCCCGGGGTAACACCCCGCCCATGCCCGCTCAACCCCGCCCGCCCGAAGGTCATGCGCCGCGCATCCTGCTGACCCGGCCCGCCGCGCAGGGCATGCGCTTTGCCCGTGACCTGCTGGCGCGGCTGCCGGGTGCCGAGATCCTGCACAGCCCGCTGTTGGCGCCCGCGTTCCTGTCGCCACCGCAGCCCGCCGCCATGCCGGATGCGGTGATCTTCACGTCGGAAACCGGGGTCGAGGCGGCGCGGCGGCTGGGCTGGCCGCTGCCCGACCGGGCCTGGTGCGTGGGCGACCGGACGGCGGCGGTGGCCACCGCCGCCGGGTTCCGGGCGCGGTCGGCGGGGGGCGATGCCGCCGCGCTGGTCGGGCTGCTGCTGGCAGGCCCCCGCAGCGGGCGACTGCTGCACCTGCGCGGCGCCGACAGCCGGGGCGAGGTGGCGGCGACCCTGGCGGCAGCGGGCATTCCCACAGATGAGGCGATCATCTATGAACAGCGGGCGCAACCGTTGCTGCCCGCCGCGCGGGCCTGGCTGGACCAGACGCGCAAGGTGATCGTGCCGTTGTTCTCGCCGCGGACGGCGCAGCTTTTCGCCGCCGAGGCATCACGCGCGCGGGCGCCGCTTCACATCGCCGCGCTCAGCGACGCTGTGGCGGCGGCGGCGCCGCCTGCGGCGCGCGTTTCGGTGGCGGCGCGGCCCGATGCGGCAGCAATGTCAGATTTGATTGACAGTCTGACTGTCAATTGATCCTGTCATTCTTGCCTGCGGCAACCGGCCCGCCTTGAGGGGTGCGGCACCTGCCGCTAGGGTTTGCGCGGTGGACGCGGCCGAGTCAGGCATCGCGCGACCCCGTGTCCGGCAGGGAGGCAGACCATGGCAAGCCGAAAAACACCGCGCACGGAGGCCGACGCCGCCCCGGATGCACCGCTGCCCGAACCGGCACATGACCCGCAGACCCCCGAAGAATCGCCCGCACCCTCTGATGGGCCGGCCGCGCCGCCCGATCCGCCGTCACCCGATCTGCCGCCGCGCGATCCGGAACCCGAGCCGACGCTCCTGGTATTGACGGCCGACCCGCCGCCCGCAGAGCCCGAACCCGCGACGGCGAAGGCCGACCCCGCGCCAGCGCCGCCCCGGGCCGAGCCGGTTGCGCCGCGTCGGGCATCGCCGGTGCTGCCGTTCCTTGGTGGCGTGCTGGCCGCGGGCCTGGGCTTTGCCGTGGCGCAGGTTGTGCCGCAGGGCTGGCCGCTGGCCGGAACCCAGGCGCTGGAGGCGCGTGTGGCGGCGCAGCAGTCGGAACTTGAGCGTCTGGCGGCGGCCGAGGCGGAAACCCGCGCGGCGCTTGCCGCGCTGCCCCCACCGGCGGCCGGGCCCGACCTGGCGCCGCTGACGGCCCGGCTGGACGCGATCGAATCGCGCCTGGGCACCCTGACGGTTCCGCCCGATCCGACCGCCCGGCTGGAGATGATCGAGGGGCGGATCGCCGTGCTGGAAACCCTGCCGCCGCCGACGGGTGAACCGGGCGACCCTGCTGCCATGGCCGCCCTGCAGCGCGACCTTGCCACCCTGCGGGCGGAACTGGCGTCGGTGGCCGAGCGACAGGCGCAGGCCAGCGCCGATACCGCCGCTGCGGCCGAGGCTGTACAGGCGGCCCTGCGCGAGGCCGAGGCCGAGGCGGCGCAGCTCAAGGCCGCTGCCGAGGAAACCGCCCGCGCCGCGCTGAGCCGCGCGGCGCTGGGCCGGGTGCTGGCGGCCATCGAATCGGGGGCGGCCTTTGCCCAGCCGCTGGATGACCTGGCCGGGAACGGCGTCGAGGTGCCCGACGCCCTGCGCGCCGCCGCGACCGGCGTGCCGACCCTGGCGACGTTGCAGGAGGATTTCGCCGACCCCGCCCGTGCCGCGCTGGAATCCGCGCTGCGCGCCGATCCGGGCGAGGGCGCGGTGGACCGGCTTGCCACCTTCCTGCGCAGCGCGACCGGCGCGCGGTCGCTGACGCCGCGCGACGGAACCGACCCGGACGCCATCCTGTCGCGGGCCGAAGGGCACCTGCGTGAGGGCCGCCTGTCCGAGACGCTGGCGGAACTCGCCACCCTGCCCGAGGTGGCGCAGCCCGCCCTGGCCGGTTGGGTGGCGCGGGCGCAGACGCGGCTGAATGTTCAGACCGCTGCCGCCGAACTGGCCGCGCGGGTGGGGGAATAGCCGATGCTCTGGTCGCTTCTGAAGGTTCTGCTGTTCGTCGTCGCGGTCGCCGGGCTGACGCTGGGGGCGGGGCACCTGCTGGATACCGGTGGCGCGATCCGCATCGCGGCGGCGGGCTGGGAATTCACGCTGGGGCCGTTGCAGGCGGTGGTTCTGGCGGTGCTGCTGCTGGTCGTGCTGTGGCTGGTGCTGCGGCTGACCGGGCTGATGGTGGCGACGCTGCGGTTCCTGACCGGGGACGAGACGGCGCTGTCGCGCTATTTCGACCGGAATCGCGAGCGCAAGGGCTATCAGGCGCTGTCCGAGGGCATGCTGGCGCTGGCCGCGGGCGAGCCGCGGCTGGCCCTGTCGCGCGCCTCGCGGGCCGAGCGCTATCTGGCGCGGCCCGAACTGACCACCCTGCTGACGGCGCAGGCCGCCGACCTGGCGGGCGATACCGCCCGCGCGACCGAGGCCTACAAGGCACTGCTGGCCGATGACCGGACGCGGTTCGTGGGCATCCGCGGCCTGCTGAAGCAGACGCTGGCCGAGGGCGATCTGCCGACGGCGCTGAAGCTGGCCGAAAAGGCCTTTGCGCTGAAGCCGCGCAATGCCGAGATGCAGGACATCCTGCTGAAGCTGCAGGCCGAGCAGTCCGACTGGAAGGGCGCGCGGATGACGCTGGGGGCCAAGCTGAAGTCGGGCGCCCTGCCGCGCGAGGTGTTCCGGCGCCGCGACGCGGTGCTGGCCCTGCAGGAGGCCAGGGTGGTGATCGACGACGCCTCCAGCATCGAGGCCCGCGAGGCGGCGATCGAGGCGAACCGGCTGTCGCCGGACCTGATCCCCGCGGCTGCCATGGCGGCCCGCGGACTGATCGCAAAGGGCGACCGCAAGGGCGCGACGCGCATCCTGAAGAAGGCCTGGGAGGCGCAGCCGCACCCCGACCTGGCCGCCGCCTTTGCCGAGATCGAACCCGGGGAAACCCCGCAGGCGCGGCTGAAGCGTTTCCGCGTGCTGACCGCGATCAAGCCCGATGACGACGAGACGCGCCTGCTGCTGGCCGAGCTGAACATCGCCGCCGAGGATTTTCCGGCCGCGCGGCGCGCGCTGGGCGATATCGCCGGGCGCCATCCGACACAGCGCGCGCTGGCCATCATGGCGGCGGTGGAACGCGGCGAGGGCGCGGACGACGCGGTGGTGCGCGGCTGGCTGGCACGGGCGCTGACCGCGCCGCGCGGCCCGCAGTGGTGCTGCGACAAGTGCCAGGCGATCCACGCGCAATGGGCCCCGATCTGCGAGAACTGCGGCGGCTTCGATACGCTCAGTTGGCGGGAGCCGCCCGAGGGCACCGGCCCCAGCGCCACCGGCACCGAACTGCTGCCGCTGATCGTGGGCCGCCCCGCCCCGCCCCCCGACACGGTGGCCGACATCGGCCCCGAGACCGCGGCCGAGGCCAAAAATTAGGGCTACACACCGCATGGCCCCGGTGCTAATGACCCCGCGTTGACGCAAGCCGTCGCAACGGCCGCCGGCCTGTGTGACGCGCGGCCCGCCCGGGCCTGCGACGAGAAGGATGCCGGTGTAGCTCAGCTGGTAGAGCACGTCATTCGTAATGATGGGGTCGGGGGTTCGAGTCCCTTCACCGGCACCATCCTTCTCGATCCGGAGACGGTCATCCGCGAGACCCCGTCACCGGCGACGCGGCGACGGTGCAGGCGGCAGAGGCTGGCGACGCAAGGGCAATCGTTACGAACGCAGGCGCCGTGCCGGAACGCATCGGGCACCTGCGGGGCTACCGTCAAATCCAGCCTTGCCGAGCGAACGCTGTCGCGGTCGTCGAAATCACCGAACCTCTGCCTTGCCACAGTGTTGTTGCCCTGCGCGCGGGAATCCATACACCGATCGGTGGGGTGAAGGGCACGCC
Organism: Paracoccaceae bacterium; assembly: GCA_019454225.1. Taxonomy (NCBI): domain Bacteria; kingdom Pseudomonadati; phylum Pseudomonadota; class Alphaproteobacteria; order Rhodobacterales; family Paracoccaceae; species Paracoccaceae bacterium. Next base: position 452,607 of record CP075370.1, read on the forward strand.
GCTGTGGACCAATGGCACCGCTCACCCTAGACTTCGACGCATGGGGCCGGTGTAGGGCCGCGTATCTGCCATTCCGGATTCGACATGCATTTCAGGGAAGTCACGGCCGCCGACCACCGGGTCATCTGTCACGGTCTTGTCGACATGCAGCGTGCCGAAACCCTTGCCGAGATGAAGCGGGCGCTGGTGCGGACGGCCATGGCGGTCGCCCCCTGCGACCACGGCGGCTATACCGAGATCGACGTGCATTTCGGCCGGTTCGACTTCATGTCGAGCGAATCGCAGGTGTCGGAATGGGCCGTCCGGCGTGCCGAGACATGGAACCATTTCTTTCCGACGCATCCGGTGCACAGGTTCCGGCTGGAAAACCCGGACATCCGCGTGGTGCGTCTGTCCGACCTGATCCCGACCTCCGATTTCCGCCATACCGGACTGTACCGGGAACTGTTCCGCGAGGTCAGCACTGAACACCAGGTGACGATGCACCTGGGCGTCGATCCCCGCACCCGCCTGCCCGACGGTGCGCTGCCCACCACGCTGGGCGTTCCCCTGAACCGCAGTGGCCGCGACTTTTCGGCGCGCGAAGTGCAGTCCCTTTCGCTGTTGCAGCAGCTTGCCATGCCGGTGCTGCGGCTTCGGCGGTCGCAGCATCGGCAGGCCCTGATGGATGCCGCCGCCCTGTCGCCCGAACTGGCCCGTGCCATGATGCGGATGGGGCTGAGCCCGCGCCAGACCGAGGTTGCCTTCTGGATGCTCAAGGGCAAGAGCAACACCGATATCGCGGCGATCCTCGATGTCGGGATGCAGACCGTCCGGCAGCACACGATCGAGATCTACCGGCGCCTCGGCATCGCCGGGCGGCTGGCCCTGCAACGCGTCGTGCTGCAATCCGTCACCGGACTGGGCTAGGCGTTTCGCCCGCCCACGATGCCCCCGGCCCCGGCACCGCCGGAGCGTTCGGCGCCGGGCACGCCCGCCAGCGACGCGATCAGCGCGCGGCGGATGTCGGCCACCGGCGCGGGAAGACCGTCGAGATAGGCAAGGACGACAGACTCCTCCGCCGCCGGATCACGCACCCGGACCCTGGCCACGGACTTGCCGTCATAGGTCAGTGTTCCCGGCGGATCGGTGTAGCTGATCCCCGTTCCCTCGCCATTCGCCGCAAGGCTGCGCATCACCTCGACCGAAGGCACGCGGTGCCGGACCTTCGGGGTGACGCCGATGCCACGGAACATGCCAAGCATGTGCTGAATCGACAGGTCCTGATCGGACAGGATCAATGCACGCCCGGCGATCTCGGCCAGACCCGCGCTGGCCTGCCCGGCGATCGGATCGTCGGGCGCCACCCAGATCGCCGGGGAGACGCGCGCGAACAGATCGCGCCGGAAGGTGGCATCCAGGCCCAGCTCATAGGTCAGACCCAGGTCGATAGCCCCTGACAGAAGGTCTTCCGCCTGCCGGTCAAACGATACCGGAACGATCCGGGCGACGGTGCCCGGGAATGCCGTCCGCAGGCAGACAAGGAAGGGGGCCATCCAGCGCGGCGCCAGTTCTTCCAGTATTCCCAGCGTGATGCGCTGCGGGGGACGCTGCGAAAGGTGCAGCGGCCGGTCCAGGCGCGCGGCATCGGCCAGCAGGAGTTCCGCATCCTGAACGAACAGCCGCCCCGATCCGGTGAGCACGGTCGCCGCACCCTTGCGGCGAAGGAACAGGCGCTCGCCCACACGCCGTTCGACCTGGCCGATGGCGACCGACAGCGCGGGCTGCGACACATTCAACTGCGCGGCAGCCGCCGAGACGCTGCCCGCGCGGGCGACCGCGACAATGTATTCCAGCTGGCGCAGCGTGACATGCAGCATCAGGTTATGACCACCCCAACTATTCATTATTTGAAAGCATATCTTGTTCCCCGCACCCTGCAAGCCTGCGCGAAAAGGAGACCGCATGCTGCACCCTCTCATCACCCCGGCCGATGTCGAAACCTTTCAGAACGAGGGCGTCGTGCTGATCCGCGGTCTGTTCCGTGACCACGTCGAAGACCTGCGCCGCGGCGTCGAGATCAACATGGCGGAGCCCGGCCCCTATGCGGCCGAGAACCTGAAGCCCGGCGCCGCGGGCCGCTTCTTCGACGACTACTGCAACTGGCAGCGGATCGACCCCTTCCGCGACGTCATCCACACGTCGCCTGCGGCCCGGGTGGCGGGGGACCTCATGGGGTCAGACAGGGTTCAGCTGTTCCACGAACACGTCCTGGTCAAGGAGCCGGGCACATCGAAGCCGACCCCGTGGCACCAGGACGGGCCTTACTACTTTGTCGAGGGTCGGCAGACCGTCAGCTTCTGGTCGCCCCTTGATCCGGTGCGCGAGGCAAGCCTGCGCTGCGTCGCCGGTTCGCATCTGTGGGAAAAGCCGGTTCTTCCGACACGCTGGCTGTCCGAGGAAAACTTCTATCCCGACGACAGCCGGTACATGCCGGTTCCCGACCCGGATGCCGAGGGCATGACGATCCGCGAATGGCAGATGGAACCGGGCGACGCGGTGGCGTTCAACTACTATGTGCTGCACGGCGCGCGCGGCAACGAAAGCGGCACCCGGCGCCGGGCCTTCTCGCTGCGGCTGGTGGGCGACGATGCGCGCTATGTCGAACGACCCGGCCGCACCTCGCCACCCTTTCCCGGCCATGGCATGCAGACCGGTGACCGCCTGCGCGAGGACTGGTTTCCCGTGCTGTGGGAGGCCAGTGCCTGAGCGGATGTCACGTCCCGGCGGCGGAGCCGTTCCGATCCTGATGACATGCGGCAGCCGGGGGCATCCACCGGCTGCCGCATCCGTTCAGGCCCCCGGAATCAGGCATCAAGTGTATAACCCTGTGGAATAGAGCGGGCGTTTCTTGATATTGGACGGCAATGCATGCCCCTCATAACCTTTGACCACGACCGGAACGCCGGCGCATCCATTCCTGACAGGGAGCTTTGCATGACCACCCACAAGACGTGGCGACATTTCGCCTTCTGCGTATCGCTGGCACTGCTGGCAGGGCCCGCGCTGGCGGCGGGCCATGATACCACGGGCATCCCCGCCGATCCCGATCTGGCGGCGCGCGTGCCCGACCGGATCAGGCAGGCGGGTGTCCTGGTCGGCGCAGCCGACAACGCCTATGCCCCCTGGGAATATCTGGCGGGCGCCGACGGCCAGACCCCCGAAGGCATCGACATCGACCTGGGCAATGCCATTGCCGCGAAATGGGGCCTGAAATACGAAAGCCGCACCGCCGTCTTCGAGACGATCCTGCCTGCCCTTGGGGCAAAGTATGACATCGGGCTCAACGCCTTCACCATCACGAACGAGCGGATGAAGGCGGTCAACTTCGTCAGCTACTACCGCGGCCAGCGGCGCTGGCTGGTGCGGGCCGGCAATCCGACCGGCTTCGATCCGTTCAATGCCTGCGGCGCGGTCGTCGCCATCCATTCCGGCACCTCGCAGGAGAAGGTCGTCATCAAGCTGAGCGACGAATGCGTCGCTGCCGGCAAGGCCGCCATCCAGATGCTGCCGTTCAAGTCCCAGCCCGAAGCCCAGACCCGCGTCGCGGCGGGCGGCGCCGATGCCACGATTGCCGGCGGGGCACAGGTCAACTGGGCCGCCAAGCAGGCGAATGGCGCGCTCGAATCCATCGGCTTCGAACACCCGGACTATCCGCCGGGCCAGAATGGCATCGCCGTCGCGAAATCCGACATGGAGCTGACGCAGCTTGTGGCGGACACGGTGAACGAACTGATCGCCGATGGCACCTATGGCAAGATCATGGAGGCCTGGGGTCAGCCCACCGACTTCGGTCCGGCTGAAGTCAACCCGACAGTGGTGCAATAGTTGCCGATGGAAGGGATAGCCACCAGCGCGAAGGAGGAGCATCGGGCCGATGCTCCTCCTGCGGAAGGATCACCCCGTGTCGAACTGAACCGGGTGGTGCCGCGCCCGCACCCCGGGCGCTGGATCGCGGTATTGCTTCTGGCGATGCTGGGTATCGAGGCGGCCCGCGGACTGGCGGCCAATCCCAACTTCCACTGGCCGGTCTTTGCCGAATACCTGTTCGATGCACAGGTGCTGCGGGGGGTCATGTGGACGCTGATCCTGACGGTCGCGGCGATGACCGTGGCCGTGGTCGTGGCGGTGGCCATCGTGGTGATGCGCGACAGCGAAAACCCGATCCTTCGCTGGATCGCCAAGATCTGGGTCTGGTTCTTCCGCGGCACCCCGCTTTACACGCAGCTTCTGTTCTGGGGCCTGTTCGCGGTCCTGTTCCCCCGCCTGTCGCTTTCGGTGCCCTTCGGGCCCGAGATTGTGGGCGTCAGCACCAATCTGGTGCTGACCGCCGGAATGGCGGCGATCCTGGGCCTGGGCTTCAACGAAAGCGCCTATCTGGCCGAAATCTTCCGGGCCGGGTTCAAGGCCATCGACAGGGGCCAGACCGAGGCCGCCCTGGCAATCGGCATGCCGCAGTCACGGATCTGGCGCCGCATCCTTGCACCGCAAGCCATGCGAACGATCATTCCGCCCACGGGCAACGAAACCATCGGCATGCTCAAGGCCACCTCGCTGGTGCTGGCCATTCCCTTCACGCTGGATCTGATGTTCGCGACCAATGCCATCGCCAACCGCACCTATTTTCCGGTGCCGCTCCTGATGGTGGCCGGGTTCTGGTACCTGTCGATCACCTCGGTGCTGATGGTGGGCCAGCATTACCTGGAACGACACTTCGGAAAGGGGGCCTGAGATGCAAGCGTCCTGCGCCGTCGAACTGCGCGGCATCCACAAGCTCTATGGCACCGTCCATGCCCTGCGCGGCGTGTCGGTGACGATCCCCCGCGGCGGGGTTCTGGTCGCCATCGGGCCGTCGGGCTCCGGCAAGACGACCTTGCTGCGCTGCATCAACCAGCTTGAGACCATCTCGGCCGGCCGGGTGTTCATCAACGGCGAACTGCAGGGCTACCGCGAGAAGAACGGCGCGTTCCACGAACTGCATCCCCGCGAGATCGCGGCGCAGCGGCGGCGGACGGGCATGGTGTTCCAGCGGTTCAACCTGTTTCCGCACATGACCGCGCTGGAAAACATCATGGAGGGGCCGGTTCAGGTCAAGCGCGAGCCGAAGGCTGCCGCGCGCGACCGGGGCCTGGCCCTGCTGGACCGCGTCGGGATGAGGGGCATGGACGCCCGCTATCCCAACCAGCTGTCGGGCGGCCAGCAGCAACGGGTGGCCATCGCCCGCGCCCTGGCGATGGAACCCGAGGTGATGCTGTTCGACGAACCGACCAGCGCCCTTGACCCCGAACTGGTGGGTGAGGTGCTGGATGTCATCAAGGATCTGGCCCGCGCCGGCATGACGATGATGCTGGTGACGCATGAGATCGGCTTTGCGCGCGAGGTGGCGGACCACCTGGTCTTCATGGATCAGGGCGCCATCGTCGAGGAAGGGGCGCCGCGCGATCTGCTGGAGCGGCCGCAGAACCCGCGAACCCGCGCCTTCCTGTCAAAGGTGCTGTGATGGGTCCGGACCGTGCCGACCTGCCGCGGGATGCGGGCCGCACCTCAGTCTGCGGCGGCCCACAGCGCGTCGATGAAGGTTTCGACCAGTTGCGAAGGCGGGCGGTGCGGCGGCAGGATCAGCAGGGTCTGGAAGTAAAGCTCCGGCCGGAACGGCCTCAGCACCAGCCCCCGGCCCAGAAACGGCCCGGCCGTCACCACATCGACCAGACCGACACCGATCCCCGCGGCCACCATGGCACAGACCGTCGTGGAATAGGGGGTTTCCAGAACCGTCCGGGGCCGCGATCCGGCAGCGGCGAACAACCCGTCGGCGGCACGGCGCGTCGTATCCTCGGGCGACAGGGCGATGAACCGTTCGCCATCCAGATCGGCCGGCGAAACCTCGGTCTGCGCGCACAGCCGGTGCCCCTCGGGCAGGGCAATCGCGGCGGCGTAGCGGGCAAAGTTCCGCACCACCACGCCGGTCCGGTCGATCTCGTCCGCGACGATGCCAAGATCGAACTGCCCCGAGGCCACCAGATCCCGCACGACCGAGGACATCCGGGCCTGAAACGTGACTGCGACCTGGGGAAAGCGATCCATGAAGGACTTCAGCGCCCGCGGGATCACGTTGGTCGACAGGGCCGACAGGCTGCCCACGCGCAACTCGCCCGACCCGTAGTCGCGGATCCGCGCGGCGGCGCTGCGCAGATGGGTCAGCCCGGTAAACGTCTGTTCCACCTCGCGGAACAGAAGCTGACCCTCGGCCGTGGCATGCAGACGGCCCTTCGTCCGATGGAACAGGGCAAAGCCGATGTTGCGCTCAAGCTCGGCAATCGCCTTGGACACGGCGGGTTGCGAGATGCGTAGAACATCTGCCGCCCGTGCCGTGGTGCCCGTCGTCATGACGGCCCGGAAGACTTCGACCTGCCGCAGGTTCATGCCCAATCCTCATAACCCCTGGATATTGCATTGGCACAAATGTGGCGCGACTGGAATTGAGAATGGCCCGCATGCGGGCAGGGAGGGAGAGCCCAATGTCTGACACCACCGATTGCGTGGTCACGCCGCGCGTCCCCTCCGACGGGTTCGACAGCCTCGGCGTCGCCACCTATCGCGCCTCGACCATCACCTTCGCGGATGCGGCGGCCTATGCCGCGCGCGGCGACCGCGGTGACAAGGGCTATTCCTACGGCCTGTACGGCACCCCGACGACCCGCACGCTTGAAGAAAAGCTCTCGCGGCTGGAACTGGCGACGCGCACCTTCCTTGCGCCCTCGGGACAGGCGGCCAATGCGCTGGCGATCCTTCCCTTCCTCTCGGCGGGCGACCATGTGCTGCTGGCCGACACCGTCTATCCGCCGATGCGCGACTTCGCGCAGACCGATCTTTGCCGGCTGGGCGTGGCCGTCGAATTCTTCGATCCCACGGATGCCGCCGCGGTCGAGCGGCGCATGACCGCCCGCACCCGGATCGTCTGGTGCGAATCCCCCGGTTCGACCACGATGGAGATCATGGACATCGCGCGCGTGGCCGAGATTGCCCACGCCCGCGGCGCGCTGCTGGGGGTGGACAACACCTGGGCGACCCCCCTGAACCTGAAGCCGCTGGCCCTGGGGGCCGACATCGTGACCGAGGCGCTGACGAAATACGCGTCAGGCCATTCCGACGTGATCATGGGCTCGATCTCGGTGCGCAGCGCGGCGCACGCCACGGCGATCAAGGCGTCGATCGGCCGCATGGGAATCGGCGTGTCGTCCGACGATGCGACGCTGGTTCTGCGCGGCATCGAGACCATGGCCCTGCGCCTGCGCCACCAGGAGGCGGTGGCGCTGCGCTTTGCCCGCCGGCTTGTCGGCCATCCGCATGTGGCCGCCGTCTTGCACCCGGCACTTCCGGACGACCCCGGGCATGCGCTGTTCTCCCGCGACTTCACGGGCGGTAGCGGTGTGTTCTCGCTGGTCTTCACGGCGGCGGCCACGCTGCGCGTCGCCGCGGCGCTCGATGCCCTGGACCTGTTCGCCATCGGCGCCTCCTGGGGCGGCACACGCAGCCTTGCCGCGCCCATGCCGGTTCGGGCCCATCGCACGGCCGTGCCATGGGCGGGCCCCGATCTCGTCCTGCGCCTGTCGATCGGGCTCGAGGACGAGGCCGAGCTCTGGCAGGATCTCGAAAGCTTCCTTGCTGCCCTGGGGCGCGAGGATCTGGCGGCATGATCCCGCGCCCGCCGGCCGCCGCGCGGTCATGACCGACGAACGGTTGGGCATTGCGCTGCGGATCGGCGCGACGCTGATGTTCACGGCGATGGTCGCCTGCATCAAGGGGCTGGAGATGACCGTCCCCCTCGGCCAGATCGTCTTTTTGCGGTCCTTCTTCGCGCTTCTGCCGCTTGTGGCCATGCTCTGGTGGAACGGCGCCTTTCCCGTCGGTCTGGCCACGCGCAATCCGCTCGGCCACGTCGCGCGCTGCCTGATGGGCGCGGCGTCGATGTTCACCTCCTTCGCGACGATCCGCCTTCTGCCCCTGGCCGAGGCGACGATGCTGTCCTACGTGTCGCCGGTGATGCTGGCCCTGATGGGTTGGGCCTTTCTGGGCGAACGTCTGGGCGCCCGGCGTCTTGCCGGGGTCGCGCTCGGGTTTGGCGGCGTCGGGGCCTACTGTCTGCCCGCCTTTGCGCGGCAGCACGATGGCGGCGCCCTGCTGGGCGTGGTCCTGGGCCTTGTGACGGCCCTGCTGGCGGCCGGGGCGCTGTTGCAGGTCAGGCGGCTGCTGCTGGGGGGCGAACCGCCGGGCGCGATTGCCTTCTGGTTTGCCGTGGTCTCGTCTCTGGGCGGGCTGGCAACCCTGCCCCTGGGCTGGCACTGGCCCGATCCGGCACAGCTTGCCCTGCTGCTGGGCGCGGGCCTGACGGGCGGGGTCGCGCAGATCCTCATGACGCTGTCGTTTCGCCACGCCGAGGCCGCGGCCCTGGCCCCGTTCGAATACCTCGGCATCTTCTGGACAACGGCCGCCGGTCTGCTGATCTTCGCCGAAGTTCCGGGCTGGAGCCTGGCAGCCGCAACGCCCCTGATCCTGGCCGGCGCGATGATCGCGACGCCGCCTGCGCCGCCGCCCTGATGCGGCGTCCCCCACCCCTACGGCCGCCCCTCCTGCAACCGGGCAAGGATTCGCGCCCAGGCACGGATGCTCTTGTGCAGCCGCTCGACATCATAGCTTTCGTCCGGCGCGTGGATCGCGTCGCGGCCGAGGATGAACCCGACCTGCACGCAATCCACGCCAAGCAGCCGGGTCATCGCATCCACCAGGGGAATGGCGCCCCCCGATGCCTTCAGCACTGCCGGGCGGCCCCATTCCGCCTCAAGCCCGTCAAGCACGGCGGCAACATGGGGTCCGGCAAGGCTGGTGACACTGGCCGAACTGCCCCCGACCCCGTGGAACTCGACCGTGCATCCTTCGGGCAGGGCCGCGCGGACGTGATCGCGAAACATCGCGCGGATACGGTCGGGGTGCTGCCCCTGCACCAGCCGGAACGACATCCGCACCGTCGCCGATGCCGGCAGGACGGATCGCTCCGGCCCCTGGTTGCCGCCGGTGATGCCGTTGAAGTCGATCGCGGGGCGGCCCCACATGGCCTCGATCGGGGTATATCCCTCCTCGATGATGCCGCCGGTCAGGTCGATCGCCTCGAACATCGACGGGTCCTGTGCCAGCCCCGCCCATTCGGCGCGCAGGCGGGGCGGAATGTCCGGAACGCCGTCGTAGAATCCGGGGATCGTGACGCGCCCCTGCGCGTCATGCAGACCGGCCAGCAGCCCGGCCAGCACCCGGATCGGGTTCACGGCCACGGCACCCCAGTGGCCCGAATGCAGGTCGGGGTTCGGCCCGCGAATGGTGACGCGCTCATGGATCAGGCCCTTGATCTGCGTCGTCAGCGCGGGTTGCTCGCGCGACCACATCTCGGCATCGCAGATGAAGGCGACATCGCAGGCAAGCTCGGCGCGGTGCGTCTCCAGAAAGGCCGGCAGGCTCAGCGAGCCCGATTCCTCCTCGCCCTCCAGCAGAATCACGATCCGGCCCGGAAAGCCGCCGTGAACCTGATGCCAGGCCCGCAACGCCTCGACAAAGGCCCAGTGCTGGCTCTTGCTGTCCGAGGCGCCGCGTCCGTAGAACCGCGTGACACCGTCCTCGCGGATCAGCCGGGGCGCAAAGGGCGCATGCGTCCAGTCGGCCGGATCGCCGACCGGCTGAACGTCATAATGGCCATAGAACAGCAGCACCGGGCCATCGCAGGGCGCCGACGTGCCAAGAACCACGGGATGGCCTTCGGTCTGCACGACCCGCGCCGAGAACCCGTTCCCCGCAAGCCGGGCGCACAGCCATTCTGCCGCCGCCGCGATGCCCGCCGCGCCCTTCGGCTCGCTCGATACCGAGGGAATGGCAATCAGCTCCAGCAGATCGGCGACCGAGGCGTCGAGGCGGCTGTCGATCAGGTCAAGGACGGCATCAAGCTCTGCCATGGGGGGTCCTTTCGGCGGCCGGTGGATGCAGCCGCGATGATCGGCGGGCCGTGGCACCGGGGCAAGGCCGCAGGCACAGCATTAGCAGCGTTGCGCCCGACCATTAGCGCGACTGAACCACCGGGCGGTCAGGGACCGCCCCGCCCCTGCCACCCCTTCCCTGCCGGAGTGCCGCGATGAAACCTGCCGCCCGGGACGCCGCCGGCCTGCCGGATCTGCACGCGCTGCATGTGGCGGCGGTGGTCATGGAGATGGGCGGGATGAGCGCGGCCGCCGCCCGGCTCGGCGTGACCCAGTCCGCCGTCTCGCAGGCGGTCAAGCGCGCCGAGGCGCAGATCGGGGCCGCCCTCCTGCATCGCGACCAGCGCCCGATCACCCCGACCGAGGCCGGTCGCCGCCTGGCCGCACACATGGCCGAGATCCGCCAGAAGGTCGCGCGCGCGATCGAGGACATGCGCACCGTTGCCGGCCGGCCGGAACGGCACGACCTGCGCCTCGGCATGGTCGACAGTTTCGCCTCCACTGTCGGGCCAACGCTGATCCGTGCCCTCATGGCGGCCGCGCTGGCCGGGCGCGTGACGGCGCATTCCGGCCTGTCGCAGGCCCAGCTTGACGCCTTGCGCCAGCACCGCATCGACGCGGCCGTCACGTCGGATGCCCCGGATCGCAACGACGACCTGTCGGGCATCGCGCTGTATCGCGAACCCTTCCTCATGGTGGCGCCCAGGGCGCAGGCAGACCGTCTGCGCGGCCTTGCCCTGCGTGACATCCTGCGGGTCAACCCCCTGATCCGATACGGTTCACCATCGCACATGGGCCGCCAGATCGAGGAACACCTGCGCCGGCTCGGCATCGCCCATCCCCGGCATCTGGCGTTCGACACCTCGGACGCGCTGGTGGCGATGGTGGCGGGCGGCGTGGGCGTTGCGATCACGACGCCGCTCTGCCTGCGGCAGGCGGCCGTGCATCTGCCGCACATAGCCATCCTGCCGATGCCGGGCCCGGGCTTTTCCCGCACGCTGACCCTGATGACCCGGCGGTGCGACGGTCAGGGGATCAGCCGGCGCATTGCCGAGGCGGCGCGCGGCATCATCGCGCGCTGCACCATGCCCCAGCTGGTGGCCGAGGTTCCCTGGCTTGCACCCGATCTGGCCCGGATGCTGCCCGACTGGCCCGACACCGATGCCGCGCCCTGCGAAACCGATCCGGCGGCTTAAGCCGTTCTTATCCTCGCGATCATTTCCCCTTGGACAGGGCGTTGTCGCTTCACTTTGCCCGCCGACCGGCCACCGTGCCCGCCGTCACATCAGGATGGCGGGCACGATGGAAAACATGCGGACGGAACGGGACAGTCTTGGCGCGGCGCGGTTGCCGCGAAGCGCGCTCTACGGTCTGGGCACACTCCGCGGGGTCTGGAACTTTGACGTCTCGGGTCGAAAGCTTGGCGATGAACAGGCGTTGCTGCGCGCCCTTGCCCGGATCAAGCAGGCCGCCGCCGCAACCAATCGCGATCTCGGGCTACTCTCTGCCGACATCGCCGATGCGCTGATCGCCGCCTGCCGCGAGGTGGTGGACGGGCGCCACCGCGCGCAGTTCGTCATCGACATGTTCGAGGGATCGGGCGGCACGTCGATCAACATGAACATGAACGAGGTGCTTGCCAATCGCGCGCTCCAGATCCTTGGCCACGATCCCGGCAGCTACCGGCTCATTCACCCGAACGATCATGTCAACCTGGGTCAGTCGACGAATGATGTCCTGCCGGCGGCCATCAAGCTGGCTGCCATCGAGACGATGCAGGCCCTGCTGTCGGGGCTTGATCGTCTCGGGCAGGTGCTGGCACAGCGCGCATCCGAACTGGACGACGTGCTGCGCCTCGGTCGAACCTGCCTGCAGGACGCCCAGCCCATGCGTCTGGGGCAGATGCTCGGGGGTCATGCGGCGGCCGTCACGCGCCTGACCGCACACCTGTCGGACCGCTGCGCGGAACTGGCGGTCCTGCCCCTGGGTGGCACGGCCATCGGCACCGGGCTCGGGGCCGCACCGGACTTTCGCAGCCGGGTCCATCACCATCTGTCCGCGATTGCCGGACACCCGGTCAGACCCGCCGGGAATCCCTTCGATGCGATGCAGCACGCCGATGGCCTTGCCCGCTGTTCGGCAGAAGTGCGGATCACCGCCGAGACCCTCGCCCGGCTTGCCGGCGATCTGATCATCCTGTCATCGGGGCCGGGGGGCGGGCTGGGCGAGGTCCGGCTTCCACCCGTTCAACCGGGATCGTCGATCATGCCGGGCAAGGTGAACCCGGTGCTTCCCATGATGATGCAGCAGATCGCATTTGCGGTGGCGGGGAACGACCTTGCGGTGTCGATGGCGGCGGCGCACGGACAGCTTGAGATCAACCATTTCGAGCCGATCATCGCCACGCGCCTGATCGACTCCATCGTCATCCTTTCGCGTGGTATCCGGCTGTTCACGGGCCGATGCCTTGCCGGGCTGGACGCCGACCGCGACAGGTCGCTGGCCAATCTGCTGGATTCCCCCGCGCTGGCGACCGTGCTTGTCCCGATGATCGGCCATGCCGAGACCGCCCGCCTGGTCCGGTCCGCCGCCGCCGACGGGCGGCGACTGATCGATCTGGCCGCCGATCTGGGCCTGATCCAGCCGGACGCCGTTCTGCCCCTGCTCCGCCGCTGCACCGAACCACCCGCGCCCCCGATCGTTAACACCCCGTCACGCACCTGTGTCGGGACGGATGCCATACGCGGAACCGACGGATAACCGACGCCCGCCATACGGTGAAAACCCCGCGAATCCATCGGGTTGATCCGCCGCGCGCCACCTGTGGCCCGGATGCCGCGCGGCGCGCAACGCGGCCCGCCGCGCAACGTCTGTCGTTAACCCCTGTGTCCGAACAGCCGCGCCGCCGCATCGGCGGTGTAGCGTCCCAGCCGCAGATCCTCGGCCACCGCGGCAGGGTCGCGGTCCTGCGGGGGGCCATAGCCGCCACCGCCCGGCGTGCGCACCCGCACCCGGTCACCGGGTTCCAGCGCAATATCCTGTGCTTTCGACAGATGTTCGGGCACCATCACTTGTGTCCCGCGGATCACCTCGACCCGGTTGACCGCGCCGTCTTGGCCGCCCAGCACGCCCTGCGGCCCGACCCTGCCGTGGTCCATCACGAAGGACGCGCGCGCCCGGCCGCGCAACAGCTCGATCTCATAGTCCAGCCCGAACCCCCCGCGCATCCGCCCGGCCCCGCCCGACCCCTCATGCAACGCGTAACGCCTGTAGATCACGGGATATTTCTGCTCCATGATCTCGACCGGGGGGGCCTTGGAAATGCCGATCGTCGAACAGCCGTTCGACAGCCCGTCATGGTCCGCATTCCCCCCGTATCCCCCCCCCGAAATCTGGTACATCACATACTCCCGCCCCGTCGCCGGATCGTGCCCCCCCAGCCCGAAGTTCCCGCTGGTGCCCGCCGGCGCCGCCGTCACCCGGTCGGGCAGCGCCTGCACCAGGGCCGCGAACACCGCCTCGGCAATCCTCTGGCTGACCTCGGCGGCGCAGCCGGACACCGGGCGCGGGTAATGGGCATCAAGGAATGTTCCAGCGATTCCCGTCACATGGATCGGCGCGAACGCCCCGGCCGACAGCGGCACATCGGGAAACACATGGCGCACTGCCAGGTAGACCGAGGACAATGTGGTTGCCCGGACCGAGTTCATCGGTCCCGCGCAGGGGTCCGACGAACCCGCGAAATCACAGGTGATCGACCCGTCGCCCGTCGCCGTGACCGCCAGCGCGATGGTCAGGGGCGCGTTCACCACCCCGTCGCTGTCGATCATCGCCGTTGCCCGGTAAGTGCCGGGCGGAATTGCGGAAAGCTCGGCCCGCATCTGCGCCTCGGCCAGCCCGCGCATCGCCGCGATGGCGCCCTGCACCGTCGCGTCGCCATAGCGGTCCAGCAGCGCGCCCAGCCGTTCCGCCCCCACCAGCAACGCCGCCCGCTGCGCCTCGACATCGCCGATGCGCTGGTCGGACACCCGGATGTTCGACCGGATCACCGCCCAGAGTTCCGGGTCCAGGACCCCCCGCTTGAACAGCTTCACCGGCGGCAGGCGCAGCCCTTCCTGCTCGGCGCTGATGGCGGATGCCGAGAACCCGCCGGGCACCATGCCGCCGGTATCGGGCCAGTGCCCGGTGTTCGACAGCCAGCAGAAGACCCGCCCGTCCCGCCACACCGGCATGGCAAAGCGCACATCCATCAGATGCGTGCCGCCCAGGTAGGGATCGTTGACGATGTAGATGTCGCCGGGGTCGGGGGGCAGCGTCTCGCCGGTGGCGATGCGCTGGATGATGTGCCGGGTGGAGAACTGCATCGTGCCCACGAAGACCGGCAGACCCTTCGATCCCTGCGCGATCAGGCTGCCATCCGCCGCGTCGTAGATGCCGTCCGACCGGTCATCCGCCTCGGCGATGACGGGGCTGAAGGCCGCACGCGAGAAGGTCAGGTCCATCTCGTCGCAGACCTGCTGCAGGCCCGCCTGGATAACCGCAAGGGTCACGGGGTCGATCATGTGCCCACCTCGACGATCAGGTTTCCGTCGCCGTCCTGCCGCGCGGAATCGCCGGGCGGGATCAGGATCGTCGTGTCCATTTGCTCAATGATTGCGGGGCCTTCGATGACCGCCGACAGGGGCAGGTGATCGCGCCAGTAGATCGCCGTATCGCGCCAGCCCTCCCACCAGACGGGGCGGGTGCCGGTGCGGGCCCCGGACAGGGTGGTGGCCCGGCCGGACGGGTCGATCAGCCGCGACAGGTCCACGGCGGGGCGATGGCCCACCACGGCGGTCACGAGGTTGACAAGCGCCGCGCGGATCTCGGGTAGGGTGACGCGGAAACGCGCGTGATAGGCCGCCTCGAACCGGGCCTGCATCGCGGCGCGGTCGGGCGGGCCATCGGGCAGTGCCACGCGCAGCAGGTGGGTCTGCCCGATGAACTGCATCTCGGCGTGGCGCTGCACCGTCACGCCGGTCAGGCCGATGCCCGCAGCGGCGATCCGCGCGCGGCCCTCGGCCTCCTGCGCGGCCAGAATCGCGGCGACTTCGGCCATGTCGGCATCGTCCAGCGGGCGGTTCAGCGTGCGCACGAAATCCTGCCGAAGGTCCGCACAGACGCAGCCGAGCGCATTTGTCAGGCCGGGACGGGCCGGGATCAGCACGCGGGGGATCGCCAGTTCGCGGGCGAGGGCACAGGCATGCAGCGGCCCTGCGCCGCCAAAGGCGAACAGCGCGAAATCGCGCGGGTCAGCGCCCATCGACACCGAAACCATGCGGATCGCCCCCGCCATGTGGATGTTGCCAAGCCGGATGACGGCCGCCGCCGCCTGTTCCGGCGACAGGCCGAGCCGGTTGCCCAGACGATCGGCAAAGACCCCGCGCAAGCCTTCGGCGCCGATGCCGAAACGCGCGGCGGGCAGCCGCCCGAGGAACAGGTTCGCATCCGAGATCGTGGGCTCGATGCCGCCCCGGCCATAGCAGATCGGGCCGGGCGTGGACCCCGCGCTTTCGGGCCCCACACGCAAGAGGCCGCCGCCGTCGATCCGCGCGATCGACCCGCCCCCCGCCCCCACGGTGCGCACGTCGACCATGGGCACATGCACCGGCATGGCATATTCCACCTCGATCTCGTGGCTGACCGGGGCGGTGGCATTGCGGATCAGGGCGACGTCGGTGCTGGTGCCGCCCATGTCGTAGGTGATCAGGTCGGGCATTCCCGCGCGCCGACCGGTGGCGATGGCCGCCATGACGCCCGAGGCAGGGCCCGACATGACCGTCTTGACGGCTTCGGCGGCGACGCTCCGCGCGGCCACCATCCCGCCGTTGCCGTTCATCACCAGAAGGTCGCGCGCATAGCCCCCGGCGGCCAGCGTGTCGGCCAGCCGGGTGACATAGCGTTCCAGAAGCGGCTGGACGGCAGCGTTGACCGCCGCCGTCACCCCCCGTTCGTATTCCCGGCTTTCCGACAGCAGGCGATGGCCTGCGGTGACATAGGGGGTGGGCCAGAGGTCGCGCGCGATCTCTTCGGCGCGGCGTTCGTGGGTGGGGTTGGCGTAGCTGTGCAGGAAGTGGATCACCAGGCTTTCGCAACCGGCGGCGATCAGCTGCCCGATCGCATGGCGCAAGGCGTCCTCGTCCAGCGGGGTCACCACCTGGCCCCGGGCGTCCATCCGCTCGGGCACTTCCAGCCGCAGGTCGCGCGGGATGACGGGGATGAAGCGCCCCGTCATGCCATAGGCGTGCGGCCGGGTCCGCCGCCCGAGTTCCAGCACATCGCGGAACCCCTCGGTGGTGACCAGGCCGGTGCGCGACAGCTTGCGCTCCAGCACGGCGTTGGTGGTGGTCGTGGTGCCATGGACGATCAGCGCCAGGTCGGCCAGGTCGGTCCCGGCGGTCTCGAAGGCGGATATCACGCCGGCCGCCTGCCCGCCCTGCGCGGGGTCGAGCGTGGTGGGCACCTTGGCCAGGCGCACCGCGCCGCTGGCCGGATCGAGGATCACCAGATCGGTGAAGGTGCCGCCCACATCGGCGCCAGCGACAAGCCCAGCCATGTCAGACGCCCACATGCGCGGCAAAGGCCGGGTGGGCGGGGGCAAGGTCGGCGGCGGCGTGGGTTTCCGCGATGGTGCCGTGCGACATGAAGGCCACCTTGTCCGAGAGCGAAAGCGCGGCATCGACCCGCTGCTCGACCAGCAGGGTGGCGACGCCGGTCGATCGCAGGGCCTGCACGGTGTCGCGGATCAGGGCGATCATCGAGGGTTGCAGGCCCTCGGTCGGCTCGTCCAGCAATAGCACGGCAGGTTCAAGACACAGCGCGCGGGCGATCGCCAGCATCTGCTGTTCGCCGCCCGACAGCGTGCGCGCCTGCTGGTGCAGCCTTTCGCGCAGCCGGGGAAACAGTGTCAGCACATGTTCCCGCGTCGCGGCGCCGCGATTTCGGGTCAGCAGGCCGACCTCGATGTTCTCGGCCACGGTCAGGGCAGGAAACAGGCGGCGGCCCTGCGGGACATAGCCGATGCCATGGCGCGGCACCTCATGGGCGGGCAGGGCGTGGATCGCGGCGTCGCCCAGCATGATCGTGCCCGCGGTGGCGGGCGTCAGGCCCATGATCGTGCGCAGAAGCGTGGTCTTGCCCGCGCCGTTGCGACCCATCAGGCAGGTCACCTGGCCCGGCAGCGCCGTCAGGCCCACGTCGTGCAGCACGCGCACCGGGCCGTAGCCCGATGCCACCCCCTCAAGCCTCAGCATGGGCATCCCCCAGATAGGCCGCCTGCACCGCTGCATCGGCGCGGATCGCGGCAGGCGTGCCGGTTGCAAGCCGCTGGCCGAAGTTCAGCACCGTGATGCGGTGGGCGAGGTCCATCACCACATCCATGTTGTGCTCGATCAGGAGAACGGTGGTGTCGGGCACGAGGCTGCGGACAAGCGCCTTGAACCCGTCGATCTCGCCCGCCGCCAGGCCCTGCGTCGGCTCGTCAAGGATCAGGACGCGGGGCGCGAGGGCCAGCCCCATGGCGATCTCAAGCAACCTCTGGTGTCCATAGCTGAGCGTTCCCGCCACCTGCGCCTCTCGCTCGGCAAGGCTCACGCGGGACAGGGCGGCCAGCGTTTCGGGGCGGATCGTGCGGGGGGCGCGGCGCTGCACGGCAAGCGCCACGTTGTCGAACACCGACAGGCGCGGGTAGATCGAGGTGATCTGGAACGTATACGCGATGCCTCGGGCCACGCGGGCGTGGGCGGGCAGGCGGGTGATATCCTCGCCAGCCAGCCGGATGGTGCCCGCCTGCACCGGCACCCGCCCGCACAGCAGCGAGACAAAGGTGGTCTTGCCCGCGCCGTTCGGCCCGATGAGCGCGTGAATCTCACCCGCCTGCAGGTCGAAATCCACACCGTCCACGGCCCTGAGGCCACCGAAATGCCGCGTCAGTCCGCGCGCCTCGATCAGGGCAGCCATGGCAGCCACCTTTCGCGGATCGTGCCCAGGATGCCCCTGGGCGCGAAAAGCACCAGGATCAGCAGCGCCGCCCCCACCACCACCAGATGCGCCGTGGTGACCGAGGACGACAGGTCGATCAGGTAGAACATCAGAAGCGCACCGAGGAACGGACCCAGCACGGTGCCCGCGCCGCCGAGCAGGACATAGAGCAGCGGCAGGATCGAATACTGGATCGAGGCAAAGGTGGCGCCGACATAGCCGAAAAGCACCGCATAGGCGGCCCCTGCCGCCCCGGCATAGAGACCCGACAGGGCAAGCGCCGTCAGCTTTACCCTGAACGGGTCATAGCCCAGCATCCGCGACCGTTCCTCGTTCTCGCGCATCGCCACCATGCTGCGGCCAAGCGCCGAGCGCGTCAGCGCAAGGTGGATCATCAGCCCCGCCGAGAACAGCACAAGGGCCGCAAGATACCGCGTGGTATCGGACGACAGGTCGAACGGACCGATGGCGCGGGCGGCACGGTCGATCACGAAACCCTCGTCGCCGCGCGTCCAGGCACCGAAGTACAGGACCGTCAGGTATCCCGCCTGCGCGAACATCAGCGTGACGATCATGAACGACACGCCCCCCGTGCGCAGCGCCAGGACCCCGACCGCCACCGCCACCGCCCCGCCCGCCATGATCCCCGCGATCAGCGCGGGTCCGGTGGGCAACCCTACCTGTCCGATCAGCAGGCCCGTCGCATACATCCCCGCCCCGAAGAACAGCGCATGTCCCAGGCTGAGCAGGCCGGTGGTGCCGAAGGCGATGTTGTAGCCCATCGCGAATGTCGCCAGCACCATGATCCGCGCGAGGTTGGTGTGGTGATAGGGTGGCAGGACGAACTGCATGGCGAACAGCGCCACGATCACGCCCAGGTGCAGGACAAGCGCGCGGTTCATGCCCGCGCCCCGAACAGGCCCTGCGGGCGGAACACCAGGACAAGCGCCACCAGAAGCGTGGCGAGTATCTTGGCAAGCGTGGGCGAGAAGAACACCGAGATCACGCCGTCCGAAAGGCCGATCAGCACGGCCGCCACCAGCGTGCCGCGCAAGCTGCCCAGCCCGCCGATGATGACCACGATGAAGGACAGAAGCAGCGGGTCGTGACCCATCAGGTAATGGGCCTGCTGGATCGGCACGATCAGGACGGCGGCCACCGCCGCCAGCCCGGCGCCAAGGGCAAAGACAAGCGCATAGACGCGGCCGGTGTCGATGCCGAAGGCACGGGCGGTTTCGCCATCCATCTGCGTGGCGCGCATGATCAGCCCGGCGCGAGATCGTGTCATGAACAGCCACACGCCGACCAGCAGAACGGCGGCCGCCACCACCACCGCGACCTTGTAGCCCGAATAGCCGAACCAGGGCAGTTGCAGCCGCCAGGTGAAGGGCGCGGCAACCGGGCGGGCATCGGGCCCGTAGAACGAAAGCGCCGCCTGCTGCAGGATGTAGGACAATCCGATCGTGGCGACGATGATCGCCTCGGGGTCATAGTGCAGGCGTTTCAGCACCAGCCGGTCGGCGGTGGCCGCGACCGCACCCACCAGCAGCGGGCAGAGGATCAGCGCGGCCATGAACGCCAGCCAGGGCGGCCCCGGCATCCATGTTGTCACGAACCACGCCGACACCGCGCCCAGCATGAAGAATTCGCCATGCGCGACGTTGACGACCCGCATGACGCCGAACACCAGCGAAAGCCCGACGGCCGTCAGCGCCAGCACCGCGGCCATCACGGTGCCCTCCATGAGGGCAAGCAGCAGGAAGGGGCCGAAATCCACGGCTCAGGCACCCTCCCCCGCAGTGGGGGAGGGCGAGGCCAGGCAGCCGCACCGGTTCCGGCTTTCCGGCCCGGCGGCGTCGCGCCCGTCGGCGAAGGGTCGGCGCTTCATGCCGCCCTCAGAACGACATCGTGGTGTAGTCCACGGCGTCGGGATAGACCGACTCGTCGATCGACGTGGCATGGACGCGCATCAGCTTTCCGCCCTCGACCTTCGAGATGAACTGGTGCCCGAACACCTGATGCGTCTTGCCGTTGAACAGCTTGTCGCCCTGCGGGTGTTCACGGCTGGCGGGCATCGCCGTCATCGCCTCGACGGCCTCGACGAACTTCTGCCGGTCGGCCGTGCCCTGATAGCCCGCAGCCTCCATCCCCGCCTTGATGATGAACAGCGTTTCCCAGCAGCTGAACATGTGGGCGTAGGTCGATACGTCCTTGCTGTCGCTGACCGAGGCGCCGTTGTCGTCAACCCCCACGGCCGCGCGGTAGAAGGTTTCGTGTTCGCTGGCGTCCGCCTGCTTGACGCGGCAGTGACCTTCCCAGAAATGCGTGCCCTCCAGGAATTCCAGGCCGGGCGTGGCGGTATCCACGGCCTCGAGGCTGTCGATGAAGCCGAAGATCTGCGGACGCGCGCCGGACCCGTAGAATTCGCCCAGTTCCTTGACGAAGGTCAGCACGGCCGGACCGACCATCACATGATACAGCACCTCGGTCTCGCGCGGGATCTGGGGCAGGTAGCGGGTGAAGCTGGTTTCGGTGGGCGGAATGGCGATGTGCTTGATCACCTCGCCGCCCGCGGCGGTCACCGCGGCGGTGAAGTTGTCGCGGTGATCGTGTCCGAAGGCATAGTCGGGGAACACCATCGTCACCTTCTTGCCGAGGTTCGCCATCACCCAGGGCGCCATGGACGACACCTGCGCGCGCACATCGGTGATGCCCGGTTGCAGCGTCCAGCGGTTCAGCATCCCGCTGGCCACATGGAAGCCTTCCGAACAGACCAGATAGGGCACCTTCAGCTCGCCAGCCCGGGGCGCGGAGCCGATCACGACATGGCTGAAGAGCGGCCCGAAGATCAGGTCGCAGCCGGCCTGCGAGGTCAGCTTCTCGACCACCTCGGCGCCGCGCTTGGGATCGGTGCCGTCATCCTCGAACACGATCTCGACCGGGCGGCCGTTGATGCCGCCGCCTTCGTTCAGCACCTTGAGCGCGGCCTGCGCCGTGCGTTCGTACCAGCGGCCATAGGCGGCGCCGATGCCGGTTCGGTGCAACTGGAACCCCAGCTTGATCGGGGCAGATGATTGCGCTTGGATGAACCCGGGAAAGGCCAGGGCCGAGGCACCGGCGGCCAATCCTTTCAGAAGGGTGCGGCGGGGAAGGGCAAGGGTCGTCATGGCTGTCACTCCGCTGATGGGGTGGCCGGGGGTTCAGGGGCGCGCCCGGGCCTGTTTTCGCTGCGCCGTTTCGAAAAAGAATGTGCGTATGCAAACGAGTTGTCCACGATTCTCACGCCCCCGTCGGCGAGGAGAGCAGCCAGAGCCCGAGAACCGTGTAACCTGTCATCAGGGCGGTCAGCGGCAGATGCGCCACTGCCCGCGTCTCGCGACCCGCAAGATGCAGGGCAAGGATCACGGCCAGCACATGCGCCAGCAGGATGGCCAGGAACTGCGCATTCCACACCGCCGTCATCGCGGCCGGATCGGCCAGAAAGCCGAACCCCACATAGAACGGCGGCAGGCCAAGGAAGGCATCACCGCGAAACAGCGGATCGTTGATGGCCGCCAGCGTGTACTGCCCGGTCGTCATCAGCGTGACCAGGTAATGCGCGCCGTGATACCCTGCGGCGATCGCCAGGAACGACAGCATGACCGGTCCCGTCGGAAGCGGTCGCCGTGCCAGCCGGCCGCCCAGCCACAGCGCCGACAGGATCGTGGCCGCCGTCGCGGCCCATACCGACACGAGGCCGACCGTGTTGACTGCCTGCACCGCCGACCTTCCGGTGAACTCCAGCGGGTTCTCGCCGATCAGGGCCAGCCACCAGAAAGTCTCGTGCAGGCCATCGAAGGTAAGACCGGCGAGCACCAGCGTGACAAAGGCAACGCCCGAGGCAGGAAGGGGGGACAGGCTCAGCACCTGGGTTCCCGGCCAGCCCGCGCAGACGCGGCCGCGCCCGTCCTCGATCACCAGCCACAAGGGAGCGATGCGGGCCAGCATCGTCAGGTAGACCGTCAGGAATTCACCCTGTTCCAGCCAATCCTCGCCTTCCGCCACGGCGCAGGCCAGGATCAGCGCCGAATAGCCAAGCGCGACCGTCGCCAGCACGCGCGGATCTTCCGGTGACAGCGAGACGAGCGTGAACCAGGTGAAGGCGAACATCCCCGCGACGGCGGGCCAGTGGCCAAGGCGCGACAGGCCGATGCCGCCGCGGATGCCGAAGGCGCGGCGCACCAGGCGCGCCGGGCCGGTCCAGGGGTTGATCGCCCGCCAGAGGTTGCCGAACACCAGCGAGGCCAGCGGCAGCGCCACCCAGACCACGGTCCAGACGGTCAGCGTCAGCAGGTTGTGCATCGGATCGGTCGAGCCGACGAAACCGATGGCGATCAACGCGGCAAGCGCAAGGAACGACAGGGTCGAGGTCAGCGCAACGGGCAGCAGGACCCGGCGGTCCCACAGGGCAATCGCGCGCAGCGCAGGCAGGCGATGCGCCGCCGCAAGGACAAGACCCGTGACCGCAACCGTTGCCGCGGCGCCCGCCATGTAATGCCCGGTCGGCAGCGTGAGAACCACCGAGGGCGGCAGCGCACAGGCGAGGGCCGCCCCGGGCAGAACGCAGAGAGCGGTCGCCAGTCTCACCGAAGGCCGTCCTCCCCCTTCACCTGCCAGGTCTCGAGCCCGCCCATGCGTGAATGCACCCGCGGACCCTTTGCCATGGCGAGGGCAAACACGATCTCGCGCGCGCGGGGGGCGTCGGGCACGGCGATGGTGATCGCGTCGAAATGGCTGCGCACATAGGCCGCGTTGATATGGCCAAGCGGCACGTCGATCGCCGCGCCCATCCCGGCCACCTTCATCGCACTGGGCACGATGGCCCGGCTTTCACCCAGCCTTTCGCGCATCGCATAGCCGCCGGGCACATGCCACAGCGCACCATGCTCGGCCTCGCCCGCCTCGCCCACGATGGCGCCCTTGCCATAGCTGTCAATGCCGTCGCGGCCGCCAAGCGCGGCAATCAGGCGGTCGGTCAGCATCAGGCCCAGCGGCTTGAGCGCCTCCATGCCCGGTTGCAGGTCGAAATGGTAATCGCCGGCGAAAGGGTTGGCGCAGATCGCGGCGATCGCACCGCGCCACCGCGGAACGGCGGGCGGCGCCCCGCCTTCGTGAAGGATCTCCTCGACCAGAAGGACGATCTTGCGGACGGGGAATGCGGGCACATCAGGCAAGGGCGGGCTCCGGTATCATGGCGCCGACGAGGCGCATTTCAGCGTGCAGGAAAAGTGCCGCCCCGGCAATCAGTCCGCGCGCTGCAAGAGACGCGGCATGCGCGGCGCCGCGGTCGAGCGCCTGTGCAACCTCGCTCGCGGAAAGGCGGCCGACATCGACCGTGACCGGCAGGTCACCGAGATCGCTGTCGACCTTGACCACGCAGGCGGGACGGCGGCGGATGTCGGGATGGCCGGGCAAGTCGACCGCATTGGCGATCATCGTGGCCGCGGCATCCGCGACGGCCGCGCCGCGCGCCAGCACCGTCACCGCATCGGCGATGCCAAGGCTCTGGCTGCGGCCCCGCCAGCCGGATGTGGCGATGCCGCCCACGCCCTCGCCGCCGCGCAGCGTCACACGGTCGGGCATGCCCGGCCGGGCTGCAATCGCAACCGAAAAGGTCTGCCCCTGCGCCAGATGCACTGCAATGTCGCCACCGTTGTTGACCCAGGCGCGGGTCACGCCGCCACCCGCCACCATCGCCGCCAGCACCGCATCGGCCACCGCCCCCGCGACGGCAGCCATCGGGGTGATGTAGGCGGGCCGGTGCGGTGCGACGGCCGCCGCCATGGCCTGCGCGACGGCGCCGCGAAGGGGCAGGCGATCCGCGCTGCGCAATGCGGGAAGTTCGGCGCATAGCTCTGCCAGCAGGCCATCGAACCGGGCGGCGGCGGCGGCGAGGGCAGCCGCCCCGCCGGGACCGTCGGCGCCGATGACCAGATCGATCGGCCCTTCCTGCAGATGCAGTCGCCCGCCAGGAAGCCAGGCACCAACGGCGCCTTTGGCTGCGCGTGGTCGTGCGGCGGTCACGGTTCCTTCTCCGGATGGGGGGACAAGCGGACGGCGGTGGGGTATTCGCCCCCTTCGGCCATCATTGCCGACAGGGTGCGGACCGCCTCGGCGTGTCCGCCCATGGCAAGATAGGCGTCGCGCGGCATGGTGAATTCCAGCGGCGCGACCAGTGCAGGGGTTGGCACATAGCCGAAGGCACCTGGCGGCAGCCGCGTGACATCGACCATGAACGTGATCCCGCCACCGGGCCAGACATAGCAGGCGGCCCCGCCGGACGTCAGCCGGGTCTCGCCAGCCTGCACCGACTGCGTCAGGCGTACCGGGTTGCGGGTGACGCCTGCCCGCAGGCTGCCCCCCGCCCCGCCCATGAACAGGACCGTGCAGCGCGAGGGTTCGCAGTTCTCGTCAATCAGCCGCACCGTGGGGATCAGGTGATCCGGCAGCGGCTTTGGCTGTGGCACAAGGCTGTCGTCGAGTTCGTACCAGGCGAACTCCTCGCCCGTGGTGGACACCATCAGCAGCCGCAGGCCCGGCCGCGCGCCCTTGCGCGTCTCCCATGGCCCGAGGATTTCCAGCGGATCGGTCAGGCGCGTACCGCCCCAGCCAAGCCCGGGTTCCGATACCCGGAAATACCGCCCGGGGGTGGACCGATGGCCCTTGATCCGGATGCCGGTGGATTCCCAGCCCAGAACCTTGCCTGCCTGATGCTCGCTGACCACCCCGGTGATGTGGTCGTCCACCACCACCACCTCGTCCACCAGTCCGCGCCACTGGCTGGCGAACATGCCGATGGTCGCCGATCCGCAGCCCACGCGCATCCGGTTCTCGGGGCGGCCATCGACGATGGGTGCGGCACCCGCCTGCACCGTCACCGCAGAGCCGCCATCAATGGTCAGGTCCACCGCCGCGCCGTTGCAAAGCGCCAGCAGGGCCGCACATGTCGCGCGTCCCTCGGCCTTGGACCCCCCGGTCAGGTGATGAACCCCGCCGAGCGACAGCATCTGCGACCCGTATTCCGCCGTGGTGACATGGCCGATCACCTCGCCCTGCGCCCGCACCGCAGCGGTTTCCGGGCCGAGGAACCGGTCGGTGTCGATCTTCACCTTCACGCCGCAGTAGGAAAATATCGCTTCGGTCACCACAGTGACCGTATCCACCCCTTCGGCCTGCGAGGCCACGATGAAGGGGGCAGGCTTGTAGTCGGGATAGGTTGTGCCGGAACCTATGCCCGTCACCTGCGTGTCGGGGGGAAACGGCTCTCCGTCCCAGTCGCGCGTCGCGAAGGGCACCAGGCGCCCCCCGGTCTCGACCGTGCGGGACAGCAGCAGCACAGGATCGGTGCGCACGATCCGGCCCGCGTCATTGGCATAGCGGTCGCAGGCTCCGGTCTGACCGGGGGCGATGTAGCACATCACCGGGCAGGCGTCGCAGCGGATCTTGTCGCCCAGGCGCGATGGCGGGGGGGCGTCATCCATGCGGGGTATCCCCGGTCGCCGCGATGGCCTCGCGGACGCGGTGGGGCAGGGCCGGCAGTCGGCGGGGCAGGGCGCCGGTGGCGTGCCGGATCGCGTTCAGGATGGCGGGGGCTGTGGGGATCAGGACATGCTCGCCAAGGCCGCGCGCGCCGAACGGTCCCTCGGGGTCTGGCACTTCGACGAGAATCGACTCGATGGGAGGCACGTCGCCAAAGGTCGGGATCAGGTAGTCGTGCAGATTCTCGGTTCGGCCTGGCAGATATTCCTCCATCAGCGCCAGCCCGATGCCCTGCGCGATGCCGCCTTCGATCTGGCCTTCTGCCAAGGTCGGGTTGATGGCCCGCCCGACGTCATGCGCCGCCGTGATCTTGAGCAGTCGTACGGTGCCGAGCGCGGGGTCCACGACCAGTTCCACCATCTGCGCCCCAAAACCGTACAGGGCATAGGGCGATCCCTGCCCATCGGCATCAAGCGGGCTGGTCGGGGGGTCATAGGTCGCCTCGGCCGTCAGGGACAGGCCATGCGCGTCCGGCGTCACCGAAGCCAGATCGAGCCGGATGGCAACGCTGCCCTCGGTGCCCGTGATCGCGCCATCCGACAAGGACAGACGCGCGCCCTCGCCCAGATTGAGCCGCCGCAGGATCTCGGCCCGCAGTTGCGCGGCGGCCGCCTGTGCGGCGCGGCCGGTCACAAAGGTCTGTCGGCTGGCCGATGTCTTGCCGGCATCGGGGGTCAGACCGGTGTCCGGACCGACCAGATCGAAATCCCGCAGAGACAGGCCAAGCGCCTGTGCCGCGATCTGCGGGATCACCGTGTTGGACCCCTGGCCGATGTCGGTCGCGCCCTGATGCAGCACCACACGCCCGGCAGGCGACAGGCCGATGCGGATGGTCGAGGGATTCGGCAGTGCGGTATTGCCGCAGCCATACCAGCACGACGCGACGCCCACCCCGCGCCCGGGCCTGGCCTCGGACAATGCCCGTTGCCAATGCGGGCGCAGCGCCGTCAGACACTGGGCGATGCCGGTCGAGGCGAGAACCTGGCCGGTCACCGTCGCGTCGCCGTCGCGCAGCGCGTTCAGGATGCGGAACTCCAGCCGGTCGATCCCGGCACGGTCGGCCAGCAGGTCGAATGCCGTCTCCTGCCATATCGCGGCCTGCGGCACACCGAAACCGCGGAACGCCCCGGCCACGGGATTGTTCGTATGCACGGCCCGCGCGGTGGCGAGGTAGCTGGGGGTCAGATAGGGCCCCGAGGCATGCACGGGGACCCGGTTGGCCACGGTCGGGCCCCAGCTTGCGTAGGCGCCGGTATCGAAAAGCCCGTCGAACTCCATGCCGACCAGCCGACCCAGGGCATCGCAGCCGATCCGGCCGGCCATCCGCGCAGGGTGGCGCTTGGTGGTCGAGGACATGCTTTCGGCGCGGCTGTAGGTCATCCGTACCGGTCGCCCGGTCTTGAGCGCGGCAAGGCCAACAAGGGGCTGCAGGCTGACATCCAGCTTTGAGCCGAAGCCTCCGCCCACGGCTGACGGGATGATCCGCACACGGTCCGTCGGCAAGGCGAGGATTGCGGCGGTATCGTCGCGGTCCATGACCGGGGCCTGCGTGCAGGCGCGGATGACAAGTGTGTCACCCTCCATCCAGGCGGCGCCTGCCTCGGGTTCGATATAGGCATGTTCGACAAACCCGGTTTCCATCGTGTGATCGACCAGATGCGCCGCGCCTGCCAGGGCCGACGTCGGGTCGCCCCGCCGCACACGCCCCTCGACCAGCCGGTTTCCGGGGCGTCCCGGGTGCAGCAGGGGCGCGCCGTCGGTCTCGGCATCCGCAGGATCGGTCAGAGCGGGCAATGGTTCCCAGAGCACGGGAAAACGCGACAGGTCTGCCACGGTGCCGTCATCCTCGAAGGCGATCAGCGCCACCGCCTCGCCCCGAAACCGCGCCGGGCTGGCGGCCAGGGCAGGCTGATCGGCGAAGGGCGGGATCACGCCGAAGCGGTTGACGCCCGGGATGTCGGCGGCCGTCCAGACCGCCACCGCACCGTCCGTCGCTGTGACCCAGGCGGCAAGATCGCCGAACGTGAACGCGGCATGCGGGTGAGGTGAGCGAACGGCCTTCACCACCAGCCCGCCGGGCTGCCAGACATCGGCCCCGAACAGGTCGCCCGCAACCTTGGCCGCCCCATCAAGCCGCTGAATCCGGCGGCCGACCGGACCGCCACGCTCGGCCGCCGGTTCCTCGATGGGCTCGACACCGCCTGCGCCTGCCGCCACCACCGCCGCGATGATCTTTCGGTATCCGGTGCAGCGGCACAGAACACCGCCAAGCGCATCCTGCACCTGACGGGCATCCGGGGCCTTCACCTCGCGCAGCAGGGCAAGCGCCGCCATCAGCATGCCGGGTGTGCAGATGCCGCATTGCGCGGCGCCATGCGACAGGAAGGCGGCGCGCAGGCGGTCCAGCACCGGGTCGGTCATCTCGACCGTCTCGACCGTCCGGCCCTCGACGCGGGCAACCGGGGTAAGGCAGGCACAGACGGCCGCGCCGTCCAGCAGGACGGTGCAGGCGCCGCAATCGCCCGCATCGCAGCCGACCTTCGTGCCGGTCAGCCCGACATTCTCGCGCAGCACCTCGGACAGACGACGGGCGGGCGGGCCGGACAGACATCGCGCCTCGCCGTTCAGGGTGAGGCCAATCGTGCCCGGCCGGCCTTCCACCGCCAGCGATGCCGGGCTCTCCGACGCACCAGCCGAAGCAGGATACGGAAGATCGCCGGTCATGCCGGCATCTCCGTCAGGCCAGCCACCGCACGGCGGATCAGTTCCGTTGCCGCCGAAACGCGATATCCGGCGGACGCGCGCGGATCGCTGATCGGCGAAAGCGCAGCGGCGACGGCGGCGGCGTCGACCCGGTCGGGTGCACCGGTGATCTTGGCGCCGGTCAATTCTGCCTCGACCTCGGGCAGCCGACGTGCCGTTGGGCCACAGGACCCCACCGACAGCGCCGCCGCGGCGATCCGGCCGTCGGCAACGCGGAAGCGCACCGCCACCATCGCGATCGAGATCACCAGATACGCACGCGCACCAAGTTTCAGGAAGCGTGACACTCCGGTCAGTCCCGATGCGGGAAGGATCACCGCCTTGAGAATCTCGCCCGGCAACAGCGCGGTGCGGCGCGGGCCGGTCAGGAAATCGGCCAGCGGAACGCGGCGAACCCCGGAGCGACCGCCGACCTCGACCTCGGCATCGCAGGCCAGAAGCGGTGGCACGCCATCGGCGGCGGGCGACGCATTGCACAGATTGCCGCCGATCGTGCCCGCATTCTGGATTTGTCGCCCGCCGATTTCCGCTGCGGCTTCGCGCAGGGCGCTCAGCGCGGGGGGCAGGGGCGCGCGCGCGATCTCGGCCCAGGTCGTGCAGGCGCCGATGCGCAGACTGTCCCCCTCGGGCGCGATGCCCTTCAGGCAATCTAGAACCGTAAGATCGACCAAAGGTCCGGAAAGTTCGGGCCGGTCGGTCGCGGGATACAGATCTGTCCCGCCCGCCAGCGCGCGCGCGTCGCCTTCCGCCATAAGCGCAAGGGCGTGGGACAGGTCGCGGGGGCGGATCAGGTTTGACATGGGGCGACTCGTTTGCGCGCAAACACCCGTTTCAGAGTGGGGTGCCCTGCCCCGGCCTGTCAACGGCGTTGCGTGCTGTGGCGCGCAACGCTATCGGGGTCTGGTGACCGATGCAGCATCCGATCCTTCCCCCGCCTATGTGCTCGACGATCAGGTCGGCTATGTGTTGCGTCGTGTGACGCAGCGCCATCTGGCAATCTTTGCCCAGGCGATCCCGGAGGTGACGACAACTCAGTTCGCCGTGCTAGCGCGGCTGTGCACCGAGGGTCCGATGTCACAGAACCAGCTTGGCCGTGCCGTGGCGCTGGATGCGGCGACGGTGAAGGGTGTGGTGGACCGGTTGCGGAGGCAGGCGCTTGCCGCGCGGCAGGCCGACCCCGGCGACCGCCGCCGCCTGACGGTGGCCGCCACCGCCGAGGGTCAGGCGCTGTTTGCCTCGCGCATGGCGGATGCGCTGGCGGTCAGTGCGCGCACCCTGGAACCCCTGACCGAGGATGAGCGTCGGGTATTCCTGTCGATGCTGGCCCGGCTGGGCTGAGCCGGTTGAGCGGTCTGGCGCGGCTGCGCTAAGCTGATGCCGTGGAGGAGGAAGAATGCGCGCAGGGACAAGCGTTCGGGGGCTGGCCTGGCTGGCAGTGTTGCTGTTCGTCGTGCTCGGCGCCGGATGGGCCGCGCATCACGAGGCCCTGCGCCGGGCGCTTGACGCCACCGCGCGGCGCGGTGACGGCACGCTGGACCTGGCGGTCGCGTCGCTGCGCGGGCAGCTCGAACGGTTCGAAAGACTGCCCGCGCTGATCGCCGATCAACCGCAGGTGCGGGCGCTTGCCGCGGATCCCGACAACCTGGCGCTGGCGGTCGCGACAAACCATTGGCTGAAGGACATCCAGACCCGGCTGGGGGCTTCGGATGTCTATCTGATGGATCGCAACGGGCTGACCCGGGCGGCCTCCAATCACGATCTGGAAACATCGTTTGTCGGTGGCAACTTTGCCTTCCGGCCATATTTCCTGGGCGCGGCGGCGGGTGGCGAGGGGCGGTTCTATGCTCTGGGCACCACCAGCCGAAAGCGCGGCTACTATTTCGGCGCGCCGGTGCAGGGGCCGGCCGGAGACATTGCCGGGGTTCTGGTCTTCAAGATCGACCTTGACGCGATCGAAGGGGCCTGGGCCGGCAGCGAGGAGGCCATCATCGTCACCGATCCGGAAGGCGTGGTCTTTCTGTCCGGACGTCCCGAATGGCGCTTCACCACGTTTCTGCCGTTGACCGACGCGGCCCGCACGACGCTGACCGAGACGCGACGCTATGCGGACACGCTGCTCCGTGCCTTTCCCGTGGCGGCGCGGTCGAACGAGCGCGGCCATGCCGTTGTGTCGGTCGGCGGCGGCGGCACCGTGCGGCGCTACCTGACGCGCGAGGCGCCGATGCCCGAAGCAGACTGGGTGCTGCGCGTGCTGATCGATACCGCGCCCGCGCGGCGGCAGGCCCTGGCTGTCGGCGGTGTGGTGGCGTTGGCCCTTGGCTCGCTGGTCCTGGCAGCGGCCGTGGTACTGCAGCGTCGCGCCCAGTTGCGTGAGCGGCTGATGCTGCAGCAATCCGCGCGCGAGGGTCTGGAGCGCAGGGTCGAGGAGCGAACGCGCGAGCTTGCCGCCGTGAACACCCGGCTTGAAGCCGAGGTCGCCGAGCGCACGGCCGCGGAACAGAACTTGCGGCAGGCACAGGCCGATCTGGTGCAGGCAGGCAAGCTTGCCGCGC
The DNA here is from genome assembly GCA_019454225.1 of Paracoccaceae bacterium. Classification (NCBI taxonomy): domain Bacteria; kingdom Pseudomonadati; phylum Pseudomonadota; class Alphaproteobacteria; order Rhodobacterales; family Paracoccaceae; species Paracoccaceae bacterium. Next base: position 483,577 of record CP075370.1, read on the forward strand.
TTGGCCAGATGTCGGCTGCGCTGAGCCATGAATTCAATCAGCCGCTGGCCGCCGCGCGCACCTATGCCGACAATGCCGGAGTATTGCTGGATCGTGGACGGGTTGCGGACGCGCGGGGCAATATCGCGCGCATTCTTGATCTGATTGACCGCATGACCGCGATCAGCCGCCACCTGCGCAGCTTCGCGCGCAAGCCCGGGCAGAAGCTGACCGCCGTATCGCTGCCCGAGGTCATCGAGGCCGCGCGTGAGATCGCCGACCTCCGCCTGCGTGCGGCGGGGGCAGAGCTGACCGTGGAACTGGCGCCGGACCTGCCCGCCGTCGTGGCCGGTCCGGTCCGGCTTCAGCAGGTGCTGGTGAACATTCTCACAAACGCGGCGGATGCCGTGGAGGGGGCAGAGGATCGCCGTATCCTGCTGACCGCCGGACCGGGGCCGCAGGGAGTGCGCATCGCCATCCAGGACCACGGGCCTGGCGTTTCCCCGGCGGTGGCGCCCCGTATCTTCGACCCGTTCTTCTCGACCAAGGGGGTCGGCAAGGGCCTGGGGCTGGGGCTGTCCATCTCCTACAACATCGTCAAGGATTTCGGCGGCGACCTGACGCTGGCCAACGCCGAGAGCGGCGGGGCGGAGTTCCGCATCGACCTGCGGGCCGCCGATACCGGACTGGACGTCGCTGCATGACGACCGGTTTCCGCATCCTCGTGGTGGATGACGAACCCGATCTGCGCGCCTCGACGGCGCAGGCGCTTGATCTGGCGGGGTTCGAGGTCGCCGAATTCGCCACCGGTGACCGGGTGCCGGACTACGTGAGCTTCGGTTTCCCCGGGATCGTGCTGACCGACATCCGGATGCCCGGGATCGACGGGCTGACGCTGATGAACCGAATCCATGAGATTGACAGGGATATTCCGGTCATCCTGATCACCGGGCACGGCGACGTGCAGCTTGCGGTGCGGGCGATGCGCGAAGGCGCCTATGACTTCATCGAGAAACCCTTTGCTGCGGGACAGTTGGCCGAGATCGCTGCCCGCGCGGTGGATTTTCGGCGACTGGTTCTGGAAAATCGCGTGCTGCGCGCCGCGGCCGGACAGGCCGACGATCTGGAACAGCGGCTGGTCGGGAGGTCGAACGCGATGATCGACCTGCGCCGCCGCATCCGCACGCTGGGACCGACCGAGGCAGACGTGCTGATCGTGGGTGAGACGGGATCGGGCAAGGAGGTTGCGGCGCGTGCGCTGCATGACCTGTCGACCCGTGCCCGCCGTCCCTTCGTCGCAATAGATTGCGCGGCCCTGCCCGGGCACCTGATCGAATCCGAACTGTTCGGGCACGAGCAGGGCGCATTCCCGGGGGCGATGCGCGCCCGCGCCGGAAAGTTCGAACACGCTCGGGGCGGCACGGTGCTGCTGGACGATGTCGCTTCGATGCCGATGGACCTGCAGGGCAAGCTGCTGCGCGCGATCGAGGATCGCGCGGTCACCCGGCTGGGGTCGAACGAGGCGGTCTCGCTGGACCTGCGGTTCATGGCGACATCCCGCGTCCCGCTCGAGGACCAGGTGGCGGCGGGTCGGTTCCGCGCGGACCTCCTGTACCGGCTGAATGTCGTGACCTTGCGCATTCCGCCGCTGGCAGCGCGGCGCGAGGATATTGCGCTGCTGTTCATGCGTTTGCTGTCCGAGGCTGCGACGCGGCATCGGCAGGAGACCCCCAAGGTCGCCCCCGCCGTCCTGGCGCAAATGACGAGCCGCGACTGGCCCGGCAACGTGCGTGAGTTGCGGAATGCGGCCGACCGCTTCGCCCTGGGTCTCGCCGATCCCGGCGAGACCGGAACCGCGCCCGCGCGGCTGGCCGATCGGGTCGCCGAGTTCGAGCGTCGCGAGATCGAGGCCGCACTGGTTGCCCACGGCGGGCGGTTGCGTCCGGTCTATGAATCGCTCGGTCTCAGCCGCAAGACGCTGTGGGAGAAGATGCAGAAACACGGGCTGGACCGCAGCCAGTTCGGCGAGGACGACGGCGGCTGAGCTCGGCTTGCCACGCTATCCCCCCATCTTGTGCGGCCGATGTTACGGTTTCCACCCATCCCGGGGCCGCAGGGGCGAATTTCCGACACCGACCGCGCCTTGGTGGTTGCTTGAAACCGTTGCGGGCGGTCAGATGGGCCAGGGGCGGGGAGACCCCTGCCTGCGTTTGACCGGGAGGATCACATAATGAAACACACAATCGCCGCCGCTGCGGCGGCCCTTGCGCTTTTTGCCGGCGCCGCGACCGCGCAGGACAAGACCGGCTGGCCGAACGAGATCACGATCGGCACCGCCAGCCAGGGCGGCACCTATTTCGTCTATGGCAATGGCTTTGCCAGCTACATCACCGAGGCGCTTGGGCTGAACGCGACAGGCGAGGTGACCGGCGGCCCGGTGCAGAACGTGACCCTGGTGGAAACCGGCGATCACCTGATGGGCCTGGTCACCATGGGCCCGGCCTATGATGCATGGATCGGCAAGTCGGAACTGGCCCCGGGTCTGGAGCACAAGTCGATCCGCGCGCTGTTCCCGATGTACCAGACACCGTTCCAGGTCGTGACGCTGAAAAGCTCGGGCATCACCTCGGTGTCCGGCCTGAACGGCAAGCGGGTTTCGGTCGGACCGGCGGGGGGCACGCCCGGCACCTACTGGCCGCAGTTCATCTCGGCGCTCGGGGTCAGCGCGAACATCTCGAACGCTGGTGCGGCGGATGCTGCCGGGCAGCTGACCGACGGGCTGATCGATGCCTTCGCCTTCGCCGCCGGGGTGCCGATTTCGGCCTTCGCGGAACTTGCGGCCAGCCAGGACGTGGTGATGTTCGGCTTCAACGATGACGAACTGCCGAAGATCCTCGAGGCTTTCCCCGCGATGGCACCGCTGACCATCGCGTCGGGAACCTATGCCGGACATGACTATGACCAGCCGACGGTCGCGCTGTGGAACTTCGCCATCGCGCATGCCGACATGCCCGAGTCGCTTGCCTACGAGATCACGAAACTGGCGATGGAGAACCCGGATCGCATGAAGCAGATCCATGCGGCCGCAGGTGAAACGCTGATCGCGAACTGGGACAAGAACACCTTCATGCCCTACCACCCCGGCGCGGTCCGCTACTTCGAGGAAAAGGGGATCGCCATCCCTGACAACCTCAAGTGACGGCGGCCTGACAACGAAACGGCGCCCGTCCCGTTCGGGGCGGGCGTTCTGTGAAGGGGTACAGGGAGGGAACCGGACATGGGCACGCAAGCCAGCGAAGAGGCGCTTCTGGCCAAGGGCGTCGACGACGAGATCATCTCGTCAAACCAGCGGGTGCCTCTGGGTACCGCGAAATGGGTGGTCGTGACGCTGTGCGTCCTGTTCACGGCCTTTCACATCGGAATCATGAACCTGTATCCCCTGGAAACCTGGACCTACCGGCTGATCCATGTGGGCGGCGGCCTGGGGATCGGGTTCCTGCTGTATTCTTCGACGCTGTTCGGTGCCGAGGTCCCTGCAGGCGGTCGCCCCGATCCCGCACGCCTTGCAATCCTCGCGCCGGGCGCCGCGGCGATCCTGCTGGCGCTTGGACAGATCATCCTTGTCTGGGCGACTGGCGCGGGCGTCGATCAGGCCGCTGCCAAGGGCGCCATGGTCTGGACATTCGGATGGCCACTGGTGGCGGGCATCGTCTGGCTGGTTGCCGTCGGCTGGCTGATGCCCGACCGGAACCGCGGGCGGGTGGACATCGCCGACCTGTTCCTTGCGCTCGCGGCCGTGGCCGTGACGCTCTACATCATCTATCACGCCCCGCTGCTGCGGCTGCGGGCGGGCACCGGACTTGCCAAGGATGCCGACATGTTCGCGGCACTTGCGGGCGTCATCCTCATTCTCGAGATGACCCGGCGGCTTGCCGGTCTTGCGCTGGTCATCATCGCCGGCATCTTCGTGATCTACAGCTTCGTCGGCCCGTGGCTGCCGGGCATCCTGCAGCACCGCGGCTACACGATGTCGCGCTTCTTTACCTACATCTTCACCGACCAGGGCATCCTGGGGCCCACAACGGCGATCTCATCGACGTACATCATCCTGTTCGTCGCCTTCGCGGCCTTCCTGCAGGCGTCGCGCGTGGGCGAGTATTTCGTGAACTTCGCCTTCGCCGCAGCGGGTGACAAGCGTGGCGGTCCGGCCAAGGTCGCGGTGTTCGCCTCCGGCCTCATGGGCACGATCAACGGCACCTCGGCGGGCAATGTGGTGGCGACCGGTTCGCTGACGATTCCGCTGATGAAGCGCGTCGGATACGCCCCACAGACTGCTGCCAGCGTCGAGGCGGCGGCCTCGTCGGGCGGGCAGATTCTGCCACCGATCATGGGCGCGGGCGCCTTCATCATGTCGGAAATCACCGGCATCGCCTATGCCGACATCGTGGTCGCGGCAATAATCCCCGCACTTCTCTATTTCCTGTCGATCTACTTCATGGTCGATCTCGCCGCCCAGAAATACGGCATGAAGGGTCTGCCCCGCGAGGAACTGCCGCAATTCGCGAAACTCGCCCGGCAGGCCTTCTTGTTCGTCCCGATCTTCATCCTGATCGGCGCCCTGTTCATGGGCTATTCGGTGATCCGGGCGGGCACTCTGGCAATGGCCGCGGCAACCGTGGTGTCGTGGCTCACCCCGTACAGGATGGGTGTGCGGCAGATCCTGTTCGCGCTGGAAATCTCGACCAAGATGAGCCTGCAACTGATCGCGGTCTGCGCCGCTGCGGGTATCATCGTGGGTGTGATCGCGCTGACCGGCATCGGCACCCGGTTCTCGTCGCTGCTGCTGGGTCTGGCCGAGCAGAACCAGATGGTCGCACTGTTCTTTGCCATGGTGGTATCGATCGTCCTCGGCATGGGGATGCCAACAACGGCTGCCTATGCGGTTGCTGCGAGTGTCATCGCGCCGGGGCTGATCCAGTTGGGCATTCCGGTGCTGACCGCGCACTTCTTCATCTTCTATTTCGCGGTGATGTCGGCGATCACCCCGCCGGTGGCCCTTGCGTCCTATGCCGGGGCGGCAATCGCACAGTCAGATCCGATGAAGACCAGCGTCGAAAGCTTCAAGATCGGCCTGGCCGCGTTCGTTGTTCCGTTCATGTTCTTCTCGTCCCCCGCGCTGCTGATGCAGGGCACCTGGGGCGAGATCGTCCACGTCGTCATATCGGCATCGCTTGGCATATTCCTGCTCGCCTCTGCGGTGCAGGCGTGGTTCTTCGGGCCGCTGTCGATGCCGCTGCGGGCGGTACTGATTGCAGCAGCCCTGTCGATGATCATGCAGGGCTGGTTCACCGACGCGATCGGGCTGGGGGTCGGGGTGCTGGTCTGGGCGCTGCAGAAGAAGCTGGTCACCGCCAAGACAATGGCACGCGGCCGGGCCGACTGAACGGGACGGGGGGCAAATGCCCCCCTTCATCGGCTTGCCGCGCATGCCCCACCACCCATCCCGGGCTTTCGTTTCGGTGGCATCGGCCGTATCACCGGGGCCAGGCTGACAAGGGGCGGCAATGCTTGGCGTGGTGCATACGGAAGGGCGTGGCGCGGGCGATCGCCTGATGGCCGAGATCGCCCGCCGTCTGCTTGCCGAAGGGTTGCCCGTCGCCGGCATCCTGCAGGAGAACATCGAACACGATCCGCTGCGCATGTGCCACATGGATCTGACGCTGCTGGATGGTTCCGCCCGCTTCCGCATCAGTGAGGATCGCGGGCCGCACGCCACCGGTTGCCGGCTGGACCCGCAGGCGCTGGAAGAGGCGGTCGGTTGGATCGAGGCGGCGCTGTCCCGGCATCCGCGGCTGCTGATCGTGAACAAGTTCGGCAAGCAGGAGGCCGACGGGCGCGGGTTCCGGCCCGTCATCGGACGCGCGCTGACCGAAGGCGTCGCCGTTCTGACGACGGTACGGCCCGGACATCGGGCTGCCTTTGAGGAGTTTGCGGGCGATCTCGCGCTGCCGCTTGTGCCGCAGGCGGATGCGGTTGTGGCCTGGGCGCGCCGCTTCTGCCTTTGATCCGAGCGGCTTGTGGCCGCCCGGGCCCGTGGCTATGGTGCCGCGCCGCGCGCGATCGTGGTGCCGCTGCGGGCCAGACATGACCGACCGATCCAGTACGACCCGGGCGCTGTGGCGCGGCCTGCGCGACGGTAGCCCCTTCGTGGTGGTTGTCCTGCCCTTTTCCGTGCTGTTCGGCGTGGTGGCCCGGGATGCGGGGCTTGACCTGTTGCAGGTGTTTGCGATGTCCGCCGTCGTCATCGCTGGTGCCGCGCAGTTCACCGCGCTGTCCCTGATGACCGATGGGGCGCCGGTCTTCGTGGCGCTGATCGCCGGTCTTGCCGTGAACCTGCGGATGGCGATGTATTCCGCCGCGCTTGTTCCCCACCTCGGCCAGGCGCCCCTGTGGCAACGGCTGCTGATGGCCTATGCGATGGTTGACCAGGTCTATGCCGTTTCGGTGCGCGCCTACGAACGGGAACCGGCAATGCCCCTGCCCGAGAAGGTCGCATATTACACGGGCAACATCCTGGCGATCTGCCCGCTCTGGTATGTGGGCACCATCGTCGGCGCGCTTGTGGGGCGGGCAATTCCGTCCTCGCTGTCGCCGGATTTCGCGGTGCCGGTCTGCTTCCTGGCACTTCTGGCGCCGATGCTGCGCGGTCTGCCGAACATCGTGGCGGCGGGGACAAGCCTGACGGGCGCCATCGCATTCTCCGGCGTGCCATGGAACCTAGGCCTGATCATGGCCGCGCTCTGCGCCATGATGGCCGGCGCAAGGACACAGCGCGTGCTGGACCGCCGACGGGCCGAAGCCCCGGGACGATCCTGATGTCGGTGACTGAATTCTGGGTGCTGACCATCTTGCTGGGGGCCGGAACCTTCCTGATCAGGTTCTCGTTCCTCGGCTTCCTTGGCCGCCGTCAACTCCCCGAGTGGCTGCTGGAGCATCTGCGATTTGTGGGGGTCGCGGTGTTTCCCGCCATGGTCGCGCCGATGATCCTGTGGCCCTCGGCCACAGGTGGCACATTCGATCCGACACGCGCCGTTGCCGCAATCCTGGCATTGGCGGCGGCTGCGCGGTTTGGTGTCGGCGCGGCAATCGTGGTGGGAATGGGCAGCCTGTGGTCGCTGCAAACCGCCCTGGGCTGACCGATCAGGCGGCCTTCCACTTGATGGAACAGCCCATGGACGGCACCTGCGATACCGGGCCCTGTCCGGTTGCTGCGATCTGCATCATCGCCTCGTAGAGTTCGCGCCGCGCATCGGGCGGCGCCGGATTGCGGCCCGACGCGTCCAGGCGACCGCGATACTGAAGTTCGCCTGCAGCATTCAGACCAAAGAAGTCAGGCGTGCAGGACGCACCCCATGCCTGCGCGACCTGCTGCGTTTCGTCATGCAGATAAGGGAACGGAAACTGCTGTTCGCGCGCCATCTCGACCATCTTCGGCAGGCTGTCCTCGGGGTATGCATCGCCATCGTTCGCACAGATCGCGGCAACCCCGACACCCGCTGCCGCAAGATCGCGCGCGTCGCGCAGGATGCGGGGCAGCACGGCAAGCACATAGGGGCAGTGATTGCAGATGAACATGATCAGCGTGCCCTTCGGCCCCGACACGTCGGACAGCGCATAGCTGCGCCCGTCGGTTGCGGGCAGCCGGAACGCGGGCGGGCGCCACCCGAAATCGCAGACCGGGGGTGAAGTGGCCATGTGATCCTCCTGTACTGCAGGAAAATTAGACGCTTTGGCGGCACGATCAACCGGCTGGGCAGGTTTCCGGCGGCGGCGGCCGCGATTATCTTGGCAAGTGGTGTATCGGGAAGCAGGCATGAACACGCAGAATGACGGAACTCCGGGCACGTTGCTGTCACTGGGCCATGGCTATACGGCGGCGGCACTGGCGCGTGTCCTGCTGCCGCAGGGTTGGCGGGTGATCGGAACGACGCGGTCGCCCGGGCGTCTTGCAGAGCTTGTGGCGCAGGGCGTTGACGGCGTGGTCTGGCCGGGCACGCCGCTGGCACCCCTGCTGGCGCAGACCACGCATGTCCTGTCGTCCATCGCCCCCGATGCAGAGGGTGACCCGGTCATCCGGGCCGAACGCGCGGCGATGCTGTCGGCGCGGCCGGTCTGGGCCGGGTATCTCTCGACCACTGCGGTCTATGGCGACCATGCCGGGGATTGGGTGGACGAGGATACGCCCCTGACCCCCGCAACCGAACGTGGCCGCTGGCGCGTGCGGGCCGAGACGGAATGGGCGGCGTTGGGATGGCCGCTGCATGTGTTCCGGCTGGCTGGCATCTATGGCCCGGGGCGCGGACCGTTCGCCAAGGTGCTGGACGGAACGGCGCGACGCATCGTGAAGCCGGGACAGGTGTTCAGCCGTATCCATGTTGAAGATATCGCACAGGTTCTTGCCGCCTCGATCGCCAAGCCAATGCCCGGCAGCTTCTGGAACGTCTGTGACGATGACCCGGCCCCCCCCGAGGACGTCATCGGCCATGCGGCCGCTCTGCTCGGCCTGCCGTTGCCGCCCGAGGAAAGCTGGGATACGGCGGAAATGACACCGATGGCGCGCAGTTTCTATGCGGAGTCAAAGCGCGTCCGGAATGATCGGATTCGGCGCATCCTGGGCGTCAACCTGCGCTACCCGACCTATCGCGAGGGACTTGGGGCATTGCTGACCACGGAAGGTCGATAGCGCCCCTCAGGCACCCTTTTGGTGCAGGATCCATGCGCGATCCTGGTCCAGTATGGCCGTCATCGCGGCGCCGACCTGTGCGGCGCTGCCTTCCGCGATGCCATCTGCCAGGGCCTCGTAGTGCAACGCCTTCTCGGTGGCGAAGTCCTCGATGCCTGCCCTGAGGCGCGGCAGAATGGCTTGCACCACGCCGAACTCGACCAAGCCTGACGCCGCGCGCAGGAACGGGTTCTGCGACGCTTCGCAAAGCGTGCGGTGGATCTCGAACTCTGCAAGGGCAAAGGGTTCCGCCATGGTCGACATCGCGCGGCGCTGATTTAGCCAGTAGTGCAGCATCCGGACCTGTTCCGCGTTGCGCCGCGTCGCGGCCAGGGTGGCTGCGTCCATCTCGACGGACTGGCGCATCTCGACAAAGCTCGACAGGAACGCGGCATCGGGTCCGGCCTCCTGTATCCAGGCAAGGACCTGGCGATCGAACAGGTTCCAGCGGCTTCGCAAGAGGACCCGCGTTCCGACCTTCGCCCGCGCCTCGACCAGTCCCTTGGCCTCCAGCGTCTTCAGGGCTTCACGCAGGACGGTGCGCGACACGCCGTAGGCATCCATCATCTCGGCATCGTTGGGCAGGATCGAGCCCACGGGAAAGCGCCCGGACGCGATCCCCAGACCGACCTCGGCAATGACGTAGGAATGGTAGTTTCGCGCCGTCTGCCGCCCGGAGAGCGCGCGCACCAGGCTCCCCGGTTCGCTCATTTCAGGATTTCCAAAGCGCCTTCCTGCGCGATGACGAGGCCGAAAAGACCAGCCGTTGCAACAGGATGAACATGAACAACAGCCCGCCTATAACGATCTTTGTCCACCAGCTGGACAAGGTTCCGTCGAACACGATGTAGGTTTGCACGAGCCCTTGCAACATGACGCCGATGAATGTGCCCGCGACAAAACCATAACCCCCTGTCAGCAGCGTGCCGCCGATGACCACGGCGGCGATCGCATCCAGTTCCACCCCCATGGCAGACAGCGAATAGCCCGCTGAGGTATAAAGCGAAAACACGATGCCCGCGATACCTGCAAGGGTGGAGGACAGGGTATAGACCAGAATGGTGGTGCGCGCGACAGGCACACCCATCAGTGCGGCCGAGGTCTCGGACCCGCCCAGTGCATAGACATACGAGCCGAAGCGCGTCCGGTGCGCCAGCACGATGCCGATGGCGAACACGGCGAGCATGATCATCGCGATAACCGTCAGCCGCCCCCCGCCCGGCAGCAGGATGTAGCTGCGCGAGATCGAGGAATAGACCTCGTGCTTGATCCCGATGCTGTCAGGCGACAGCACCGAGGCGCCGCCCCGGGCGAGGAACATGCCGGCCAGCGTCACGATGAAGGATGGAACCTTCAGATAGTGGATCGCGGCCCCCATCACCGCACCGAAGATGGCGGCGACCGTCACGGTGATGGCAAACGCCAGCCCGGGATGCAGCCCTGCCCACATGATCAGTGTTGCAATCAGCACCGTCGAGAAGCCGATCACCGCACCCACCGACAGATCGATCCCGCCGGACAGGATTACAAAGGTCATCCCGACGGCGGCGATCCCGAGGAAGGCGTTGTCGGTCAGGAAATTGCCCATGACGCGGGTGGACAGCATCGACGGAAACTGGATGGCCGCGGCAGCATAGGCGAGCAGGAAGATGACGGTGGTGGCCAGCAAGGGGCGAAGTGCGCGGTTCATCCGGTCTTCCTTTGCGTGGCGGCGGGTGCGTGATGACCGATCCGGCGCCCGATCCACTGGCTCGCAAGGGGCGATTGCAGCATCAGGATCAGGATGATCACGCCCGATTTGACGACCAGGTTGAACTGCGGTGAGAAGCCCGAGATCAGGATGCCGGTGTTCATGGCCTGGATGATCAGCGCCCCCACCACTGACATTGGAATGGAGAAGCGCCCGCCCATCAGCGAGGTCCCGCCCAGGACCACCGCAAGAATGGCGTCCAGTTCCAGCCAGAGACCGGCGTTGTTGGCATCGGCCCCCCGGATATCGCCAGCCACGATCAGGCCCGAAACGGCGGCGCAGAACCCCGCAAAGCCGTAGACAAGCAGCAGCAGCACACGGCTGGAGATGCCGGCGAAACGTGCGGCCGAGCGGTTGACGCCCACGGCCTCGATCAGCAGGCCAAGCGCCGTGCGGCGCACCGCGAGCGTTGTCACCACCATCAGCACAAGCGCGATCACCACGGGCATGGGCAGCCCCAGGAACGCACCGGTCCCGACAAAGCTCAGCACCGGGTCCGAGAAGGTCACGATGGAGCCTTCGGTGATCAGTTGCGCGAGGCCCCGGCCGGCCACCATCAGGACCAGCGTGGCTATGATCGGTTGAATGTCCAGAAAGGTGACCAGAACGCCGTTCCACAATCCGCAGACGGCGCCGGCCAACAGGGCCACGGCGATTGCCATCAGTGCCGGGGTTCCGGATGACACCATGACCGCCGCCACGGCACCGGCGATCGCCATGACGGCACCGACCGACAGATCAACGCCCTTTGTCGCGATCACGGCGGTGACGCCGATGGCAAGGATCGCGACCGGCGCGCCCCGGTTCAACACGTCAATCAGGCTGCCGAACAGGCGACCATCCTGCCACGTCACGGTGAAGAACCCCGGAAAAAGCAGCCAGTTGATGAACAGCACCGCCGCCAGCGCCGCAAATTGCGGGCGCAGAAGGGCCCCCTTCCAGTTCAGCCTTCTCATGCCGTTTCCCCTGCGGCGACGCTGTGTTCGGCGATCGCCGCGACGATCACCGATGGCGTGATGTCCTCGCCGCGCAGTTCGGCGACCATCTGTCGGTCGCGCATCACCACGACCCGGTTGGAGTAGGCCACCACCTCGTCCAGTTCCGAGGAAATCACCAGAAGTGCCAACCCCTCCTCGCGAAGGCGGTTGATGGTGCGCACGATTTCGGCATGGGCACCGACATCAATTCCCCTGGTCGGTTCATCAAGGATCAGGAACGAGGGGTCGATGGCCAGCCAGCGTGCCAGGATCACCTTCTGCTGGTTGCCCCCCGACAGAAGCTTCACCGGCATGTCATGGTTGGCCGCACGGATGTCCAGATCCTCGGCAAAGCGCCCCGCGACCTCGTCCTGCTCGTCGCGATTCAGCGCGCGGAACCAGCCGAGTTTGGCCTGCAAGGCAATGACGATGTTCTCGCGCACCGAAAGCTCGCCGAATATCCCATCCAGCTTGCGATCCTCGGGGCAGAAGCCGAACCCCGCAGCCACCGCCTGAACGGGGTTTCGGACCCTGACCGCCTTGCCGCCGACGTTGACATCTCCCTCATCGGGGGTGTCCACCCCGAACATCAACCGCGCCATCTCGGTCCGGCCGGAGCCCAGCAGGCCTGCAACCCCCACGACCTCGCCCTCGTGCAGTGACAGGGTGAACGGGGCGACGCGACCCGCACGTCCCAGCGATGAAAAGGTGACCCGGACGGGTCCCTGTGGCCCCTCGGAGACGGGCAGGGCGCGCTGCTCATAGGCCAGATCCTTTCCCAGCATCATCCGCACAACCTCGGTGGCGGTAAGCTGCGACAGGTCGCGGGTGCCGATCAGCTGCCCGTTCCGCAGGATCGTGACCCTGTCGGACACCGCGAAGACCTGGTCCAGGAAATGCGTGATGAACACGATGGCCAGACCGCGCGCCTTGAGCCCGGCAACGACCTCGAAAAGCCGTGCGACCTCGGTACGGTCAAGGCTCGCGGTGGGTTCATCCAGAACCAGCACCTTGCCGGACAGCTCGACCGCCCGGGCAATGGCCACGATCTGCTGCACCGCGATGGAATAGCTCCCCAGTTCGGCCCGCACGTCGATGTCCAGACCGTAGGTTGCAAGCAGGGCACGGGCCTGCGCCACGATCGCGCCGCGCTGCACCAGTCCGAAACGGGTGGGTTGGCGACCGAGAAACAGGTTCTCGGCGACCGACCTGTTCGGCAGGAGATTGACCTCCTGATAAACCGTCCCGATGCCACGGCCCTGTGCGTGCAGCGGGTCGCTGAAGCGGACGGGGGCGCCGTCCAGCAGAACCTCGCCCCCATCAGGCTGATAGGCGCCTGTGAGTATCTTGATCAGCGTGGACTTGCCCGCGCCGTTCTCGCCCAATAGCGCGTGTACCTCGCCCGCCCTGACAGCGAAGTCCACGCCGTCAAGCGCCCGGTGCTGGCCGAAAATCTTGACGATACCCCGCGCCTCGAGCACCGGCACTCCGCCTTCGGCCATGTCTGCCCCCCGATCCTGCCTGCCACACTTCTGCTTTTGCCCGGACAAGACAATACTGTCGGCGGGTTTGCACCGCCGACAGACGCATCTCGGGGAAGTTCAGTATCCCAGACCCTTCCGGCGGTCATATTCGCCCTGCGGGTCGTCGGCGGGGGTGTAGAGCTTGGATTCCGTGATGATGAACTTCTCGGGCACGGTGCCATTGTTCAGATAGGCATCCAGGGCCGCGAAGGCGGGACCTGCCATGTTCGGGGTCAGTTCCACGGTTGCATTCGCTTCGCCTGCCACCATCGAGGCAAAGATGTCGGGCACGGCATCGATCGATACGACCAGGATGTCGCTGCCGGGCTTCAGCCCCGCATCCTTGATCGCCTGGATGGCGCCGACGGCCATGTCGTCGTTGTGTGCATAGACCGCACAGATGCCCTTGCCGCCACCCTCTGCCTTGAGGAACCCCTCCATGACCTCCTTGCCCTTCGAGCGGGTGAAGTCGCCGGTCTGGCTGCGGATGATCGACAGGTTGGCGTGACCCGAGATGCCTTCCTCGAAGCCTTGCTTGCGGTTGATGGCAGGGGACGAGCCAACGGTACCCTGAAGCTCGACCACCTTGCATTCCTTGTCGCCGACGGCGCCGACCAGCCACTCGCCGGCCACGCGACCTTCCTTGACCTGATCAGAGGCGACCGAGGTGAGGTACAGATCCTGCGGTGCGTCGATGCCGCGGTCCAGAAGGACCACGGGGATACCCGCCTCCTTTGCTTCGGTCAGCACTTCTTCCCAGCCGGTCGAGACGACCGGCGCGACCAGAATGGCATCGACCCCCTGAGCGATGAAGCCGCGGATCGCCTTGATCTGGTTCTCCTGCTTCTGCTGGGCGTCGGCGAACTTCAGGTCGACCCCCAGCCTCTCGGCCTCGGCCTTCGTCACCGAGGTCTCGGCCGCCCGCCAGCCAGACTCCGAGCCGATCTGCGAGAAGCCGATGACCTTGCCGGAAAGCCCGTCCGCATAGGCAGCAGAGGACAACAGCGCGCCAATACCCGCGGCCAGCGCGAGTTTCTTGATGATGGACATGATCCCTCCCTAGGATTTCGAGGCAGACGTCTCCTCCCGTCGACCTGCACGAACGCTAGCAAAAGTATTACTATATGTAAAATGCAATGCGCGATGCGGACAGCATTGCTGCCCATACCGTTTTCAAGGTCTGCGCCAAACGCGAAAGCCCCGCCGCACCTGCGCGCGACGGGGCTGCAACCTGCCGAAAAAGAACGCGTTTCAGCTGTGAACGATCTTCGTGCCCAGCACGTTCAGGCATTCGCGCATGAAGGCCGCGAGTCCCGTCCAGCCCTTTGCGGAAACCATTGTGCCATCGACATAGGCCTCGGTCGGCTTCACGTCGATATAGGTGCCGCCGGCCAGAATGACCTCTGGCTCGCAGGCGCCAAGGGCCGCGACCTTCTTGCCGCGAATCACGCCGTCGACCGCAACAAGGATCTGAACACCGTGACAGATCGTGAAGATCGGCTTCTTCGCATCGTGAAAGTGTCGCACCATGGCCTGCACGCGCTTGTCGGTGCGAATGTACTCCGGCCCGCGACCGCCCGCGCAATAGACCGCGTCATAGTCTTCAGGTTTCACCTCGGCGAACGTCTTGTTGATGTCTGCCAGATGTCCGAACCGCTCGATGTAGGTCTGATGTCCTTCAAAGTCGTGCAGCGACGTCTGGATCTTGTCTCCGGCCTTCTTGTCCGGGCAGATGACATGGACGGTGTGGCCCACGGCCTCCATGCCCTGCTGGAACACGAATATCTCGTATTCCTCGGTGAACTCGCCCGTCAGCATCAGGATCTTCTTGCCGCCCATGTCTCTTCCTCCCGTCAGGTTTCTGGACACACGCCCGGAACGTGCCGGGACGCAATCTTGCGGGGACCGGCCATTGGCCGACCGCCCATTCCGGCCTTACTCGAATGCCGGAAGCAGACGTTCATAGGACCGCCTTATGTGGTCTCGCATTGCCAGGTCAGCGGCTGCAGCATCACGGGCGTGAAACGCCGCAACGATGCGCTCATGCTCTTCCAGTGCTTCCGCCGTGACACGGACGTGGAACATCAGGCGGAATATGTGCAGGTGCACATGCCGACCGGAAAGCGATTGGCGCATCACAGTATTTCCCGCGACCCTCAGGATCGCATCATGAAAATGCGCGTCAGCCCGCGCGAATCGCGAGTAGCGGCTGTTGCGATCGACCGGCGCGCCGCCGTTCTGCATGTCGGCAGCCGCCGCCTCTATGGTCGCCAGCGCCTCTGGCGTCATGTTGAGCGCGGCAAGACGTGCGCCTTCCGGTTCAAGCAGCAAGCGGAACTGGTAGAGGTCGTCGAACTGCTTCCGTGTGAGTTGAGGGGCGGCCGAGTAGCCGACCAGGTGTGCCTTGCGGACCAGACCCTCGCGCTCAAGACGGCTCAGGGCCTCGCGCACGGGGGTCTGCGACACGTCCAGTTCGCGCGCCAAGGCATCTATGGCAATCCGTGCCCCTGGCGCGATGTCGAGCGACATCAACCGTTCGTAGATGTTGTCGTAGACTCCATCGACGACGCTGACCGGGCGCAGTGACACCGTGCGTCCTTCGCGTTCGGCCGACATTCCCATGCGCATTACCAACTTTGCTTGACACGCGACAATCGCTCGCAGATAGGCTATCGTATGTCAAATCGTTTATCGTATACGATCCGATATGTGTATCGCCGCAACGCCGGATCCGCAACGATCCGACGAGGGGTCGGCAGGCCCAGCCCCTGCCCGATGCTGCGGGCCACCATCGCAGTCGCTGATTTCGATATGCGGACCATGCAGGCCGCCTGAACGCACGACGAGGAAAGAATGCAGCTATTCGGTACGATCAGGGCCCCACGCGAGATACTGTTTGGTTCTGGTCAGCGTCATGCGCTTGCCGCCATCGCAAAGCGGCTGGGGCAGCGTGCCCTGGTTGTGACGGATGAACGACTTGCCGCGGACAGCACGTTCCTGGACCTGCTTCGCGACATGCGTGGCGCCGGACTGGTCGTTGAAGTGGAGTCCGGCACCCTGCCGGATGTGCCCGTCCAATCGGCAATCGCAGCCGCGGAGGCACGACGTGGCTTCGCGGCCGATCTCGTGATCGGTGTAGGTGGTGGTTCCTGCCTCGACATGGCCAAGTGTCTTGCACTTCTGCTGACCCACTGCGGGCGGCCCCAGGACTATTATGGCGAGCTTCAGGTTCCCGGGCCGGTCATGCCGCTGATTGCCATTCCGACGACCGCTGGAACCGGGTCCGAGGTCACCCCGGTCGCGGTGCTTTCCGACGCCGAGCGCAGCCTGAAGGTCGGCATCTCCAGCCCCCACCTGATCCCGACCGTCGCAATCTGTGACCCTGATCTGACGGCAAGCTGCCCCCCCGGCCTGACCGCCATCGCCGGTGCAGACGCCATGACCCACGCGATCGAGGCATTCACGGCAAGGCGCCGCCCCGTGACACCCGGCCTGTCTCAGGAACGCGTCTTTGTCGGCAAGAATGCCCTCTCTGACCACTTTGCTCTGCGCGCCCTTGCCCTGCTTTCGGAGGGTCTGGAGGCTGCATGCACCAATGGCGCGGACGCCGTGGCCAGAGGCAAGGTGATGATGGGTGCGACGCTGGCCGGGCTCGCCTTCGGTGTGGCGGGAACGGCTGCGGCCCACGCGATACAGTATCCGGTAGGGGCGCTGACCCATACCGCCCACGGATCGGGGGTCGCTTGCCTGATGCCGTATGTGATGGCGTGGAATGCGCCAGACATCGCGCCGGAACTTGCCGCCATTGCCCAGACGATGGGCCTAGGCCATGCGGACAATGTGATCCCGAACCTGTCAGCGCTGTTCGGCAGGATTGGAATCCCGCCGACCTTGCGCGATCTGGGCCTTGCCGAGGACCGCCTGGATTGGGTCGCGGAGCAATCGCTGGGCGTCGCCCGGCTGATCCAGAACAATCCCCGCCCCATCGGTGCCGATGACATGCGCCTGCTGGTCGGCGCCGCATTCTCGGGTCAGCACGATCTGATCCGCACCCATGCCTGAGGAGAGCCGAATTGATCCTTGATGCCGCCCCCGCCGGACTGGACTATGCCGATCCCGCCGTGCACGCCCGAGGTCTGTGGATTGGCGGAAACTGGCTCGCCGGGCCCGCGATTCCCGTCACCAATCCGTCGACCGGGCAGGTTCTGGCGACCGTTGCCGACGCAGACATCCCGGCGGCCATTGCAGCCGTTGATGCGGCAGAAGCGTCCGCCGCAGGGTGGCGCATGACCCCGCCACGCCAGCGGTCAGAGATACTGCGCCGGATTTTCACGCGGATGACCGAAGAGGCCGAACCCCTTGCAAGGCTGATCTCGCTCGAGAATGGCAAGGCTCTGTCCGATGCGCGGGGCGAAGTGGCCTATGCCGCCGAATTCTTCCGCTGGTACGCCGAGGAGGCGACCCGCATTCCCGGTGAGTTCCGGCACACGCCATCGGGCTCTCACCGGATTCTGGTGGATCATGAACCGATCGGGATCTCGGTGCTGATCACGCCGTGGAACTTTCCGGCTGCGATGGCGACCCGCAAGATCGGCCCCGCACTCGCCGCGGGCTGCACCGTCATCCTCAAGCCCGCGACGGAAACACCGCTGACCGCCTATGCGATGGCGCGCATCGCCGCCGAGGCCGGGGTTCCACCGGGTGTCATCAACGTGCTGACGACCACGCGGCCCGGTCCCGTGGTCGCCGCGATGCTTGCCGACCCGCGGGTCCGCAAGCTGTCGTTTACCGGATCGACCGGCGTCGGCCGAACACTTCTGGCCGAAGCGTCAAAGTCGGTCGTCAGCTGTTCGATGGAGCTTGGCGGAAATGCACCCTTCATCGTCTTTGATGACGCTGAACTGAATGCCGCCCTGGATGGTGCGATGGTCGCGAAGATGCGCAACGCAGGCGAGGCATGTACCGCCGCCAACAGGTTCTATGTGCAGGATGGCATTCACGATGCCTTTGTCGCCGGGCTTGCGGGACGCATGGGTGCGCTGAAGGTGGGGCCGGGCACCGATCCGGCCACCCAATGCGGCCCGATGATCACCAGGCAGGCCGTACAGAAGATCGATCGGCTGGTCAGCGATGCCGTCGCGCAGGGTGCGCGCGTTGTGACCGGCGGCGCCCCCATGGACGGCGGATATTTCTACCCGCCCACCGTGCTCGACAACGTCCCCGCCGATGCAATGATCGCGCACGAGGAGATCTTCGGCCCGGTTGCCGCGGTCTATCGCTTCCGAACGGAAGATGAAGTGATCAGGATGGCCAATGACACCGAGTATGGGCTTGCCGCCTATGTTTTCACGGCCGACCTGAAACGTGCCCTGCGGGTTGGCAAGCAGATCGAAAGCGGCATGGTGGGCATCAATCGTGGCCTCATGTCCGACCCTGCCGCACCCTTCGGGGGTGTCAAGCAAAGCGGGCTGGGCCGCGAGGGTGGTGTCACCGGCATTCTGGAATTCATGGAGGCAAAGTACTTTGCACTGGATTTCTGAGGCGCCCGCAAGGCAGGGGACAGCAAGGATGACCACCAAGGATCCCTATCGAATCCGCGATTTCGTACCCGAGTTCGATGGAATCGCGGCCGAGATCGCGGATCGCAGCCGGCAACTGGCCGCCACCGCCAGCATGTGGTCGGGCAGCGCCTACGGGGCGGGTGCGCGCGAACGGATCGACATTCTGCTGCCGACGCGCCTGCGCGCCGGGGCGCCGATACACATGTTCGTTCACGGCGGGTATTGGCGGTCGGGCGAGAAGGCCGCCTATACATGCGTCGCCGCTCCGGTGCTTGCTGTGGGGGGTATCGCGGCAATCGTCGAATACGATCTGATGCCCGGCACAAGGCTCGGTGCCATCGTCGATCAGGTGCGCAGGGCAGCGGCATGGCTGGCCGCCAGGGCAGGCGGGCTCGGGGCCGATCCCGCGCGACTGACGGTCAGCGGCCATTCCGCGGGTGCGCATCTTGCCTCGTTTCTGGCCGCGACCGGGCCGGAGGAGGGGCGATGGCCGCTCACCCCGATTGCAGGTCTGATGCTTGTCAGCGGCATCTACGACCTTGTGGACATTCCCTCCAGTTTCCTGAGGCACGAGGCCCGGATGACACCGGCGGAGGCCGAGGCATGGACGCCGCTTTCGTCACGCCATCATCCGGGTCCCGAGCGTATCGTTGCCGTCGGCGAACAGGAGACGCCACCGTTCCACGACCAGGCACGACAGCTGTGCCAGTTGCTCCGATCGGATGGGATCAGGTCCGATCTCGTGGTCACGCCCGGCCTGAACCACATGGACATCGTGCTCGATCTTGCAGATCCCCGTCGCCCGCTGGGTCAGCGCCTTTCTACGATGGTCGAGGAAAGCCGAAGGGCGGTGGCGTGAAGCTGGCACCGCCATCCGGATTCTAGAGCGCGAGCTTCACCCAGGCCGCATTGCGGGCCGAGGATTGGACGCAGGCTGCGACAAAGGCCACCCCGTCAAGCCCCTCCTTCACCCCCGGAAAGGTCACTGCCGGGTCAAGGGTGGCTCCATCGCGGCGTGCGATGATCGCGCGAGCGGCCTCGGCATAGATGTTCGCAAAGCCCTCCAGATACCCCTCGGGATGCCCCGAAGGGATGCGCGAAACCCGCGCTGCCGCCTCGCCCGCCCCGGGGCCACTGCGCGTCAGGCGGTATTTCGGCTGGCCGAGCGGGCCGACCCACAGGTAATTGGGGTTCTCCTGCTCCCACTCCAGCCCCGCCTTGGTTCCGTAGACCCGAAGCTTCAGGGCGTTCTCGTTGCCCGGCGCGACCTGGCTGCACCACAGCATGCCGCGGGCACCACCCTTGAACCGCAGCAGGACATGGCCGTTGTCATCCACCCGACGCCCCGGCACAAAGCTCTGCAGGTCAGCCGCAAGCGCATCAAGCTCAAGCCCGGTCACGAAGTTCGCCAGGTTGAACGCGTGCGTGCCGATGTCGCCGGTTGCCCCGCCCTTGCCCGACTGCGCGGGGTCGGTGCGCCAGGCCGCCTGCTTCTGGCCGGTCGTCTCCAGCGGTTCGGACAGCCAGTCCTGCGCGTACTCCACCTGCACAAGCCGGATTTCGCCCAGATCGCCAGCCTCAACCATGGCGCGGGCCTGCCGCACCATCGGATAGCCCGTATAGTTGTGGGTCAGCGCAAAGATCGCCCCCGACGATTCCGCCGCCTTTGCCAGCCGTTTCGCCTCGGGCAGGGTTGCCGTCAGCGGCTTGTCACAGATCACGTGGATGCCGCGCCGCAGGAATGCGATGGCCGCGGGGGCATGCAGATGGTTCGGCGTGACGATCGCCACCGCCTCGATCCCGTCCTTCCGCCGCCCCTCGCGTGAGGCCATCTCGTCGAAGCTGCCATAGCAGCGGCGCGGGTCAATCCCGAGGTCGGCTCCCGAACCGGCCGAT
This sequence comes from Paracoccaceae bacterium, assembly GCA_019454225.1. Taxonomy (NCBI): domain Bacteria; kingdom Pseudomonadati; phylum Pseudomonadota; class Alphaproteobacteria; order Rhodobacterales; family Paracoccaceae; species Paracoccaceae bacterium. The sequence continues at coordinate 504,045 of CP075370.1, forward strand.
CTCTCGGGATCGGAGGAAAAGCAACCCGCGACCAGTTCGTACTGGTCGTCGATGCGGGCCGCGATCCGGTGGACGGCGCCTATGAACGCACCGCGACCGCCGCCGACCATTCCCAACCGGATACGCGGTGCCCGCGCCACATGTGCTCCCGTTATGGCCATCTGTCCCTCTCCTCAGCCCAGACCCAGCATCCGGCGGTTCGCCGCATCATCCGTCCCGCCGTCGGCAAAGTCGTCAAATGCCTTCTCGGTGACCCGGATGATGTGGTTCTTCACGAAGGCTGCACCCTCGCGGGCGCCGTCCTCGGGGTGCTTCAGGCAGCATTCCCATTCCACCACCGCCCAGCCGGCGAAATCATTCGCGGCCATTTTCGAGAACACGGCGCCAAAGTCCACCTGGCCGTCGCCCAAACTGCGGAACCGGCCGGCGCGGTTCACCCAGGATTGGAAACCGCCGTACACGCCCTGCCGACCCGTAGGGTTGAACTCGGCATCCTTGACGTGGAACATCCGGATGCGGTCCCGATAGATGTCGATATTGTCCAGGTAATCAAGGCATTGCAAGACGTAGTGGCTCGGGTCGTACAGCATGCAGGCACGCGCGTGGTTACCGGTCCGCTCAAGGAACATCTCGTAGGTCACGCCGTCATGCAGGTCCTCGCCGGGGTGGATCTCGTAGCAGACATCGACGCCCATCTCCTCGGCGTGGTCTAGGATCGGCCGCCAGCGCCGCGCCAGTTCGTCGAACGCCATTTCCACCAGTCCGGCAGGCCGCTGTGGCCAGGGGTAGACAAAGGGCCATGCCAGCGCCCCGGAGAACGTCGCATGCGCGCCGATCCCGAGATTGCGGCTGGCTGTCAGCGCCTTCTTCACCTGATCCACGGCCCATTCCTGCCGCGCCTTCGGATTCCCCCGAACCTGCGGGGCCGCGAATCCGTCGAAGGCAGCGTCATAGGCAGGGTGAACCGCCACCAGCTGACCCTGCAGGTGGGTCGAAAGCTCGGTCACCGCGATACCGTTCTCGGCCGCCTCGCCCTTGAACGCGTCACAGTAGTCCTTCGATGCCGCCGCCTTCTCAAGGTCGAACAGTCGCCCGTCCCAGCTTGGAACCTGCACACCCGCATAGCCGCAGTCTGCCGCCCAACGCGTAATGGAGCGCCAGGAGTTGAAGGGGGCCGCATCACCCGCAAACTGCGCCAAGAACAGCCCCGGACCTTGAATCGTCTTCATCGTCACTCCTTCCGGTTCGGTGTTTCCGGCCCGCTCACCGCAGGCCGAGCTTCTGCAAATGCGAAACGATATGGGCATGGCCATCGCGATAGACGGCCTCGGGGCTCTCCGCGAAATCGCGCCAGACCTTTGTCGCCGCGGCCAGATCCGGCAGTCCGCGTCCGAATGACTCGATCGTCAGCCAGTCATCATAGCCGATGTCGCGAACTGCCGCGAAGGTTTCGGCCCAGGGGATGTTCCCGCGTCCCGGCACGCCCCGGTCGTTCTCGGAAATATGGATATGCACAACCTCGGCGTGGTTCCGGGTCAGGGCCCCGATCGGGTCCGCTTCTTCGATGTTGGCGTGAAAGGTGTCGTACATCGCGCGGATGTTCGGATGACCGACGCGGCGGACGAAATCGGCAAGATCGTCCATCGTGTTGAGAAGATAGCACTCGAAGCGGTTCAGCGCCTCCAGTCCGACCGTCACGCCAACCGATGCGGCGTGTTCGCCCACAAGCTGCTGGCTTTCGACGGCGCGGGCAGTCTCGTCTGCCGTCGGACCCCTGCCCGAGAACTGGCCGAGTACCGAATGGAGCGGGCCCGACACGCGGTCGGCGCCAAGCGCCGCGCTGCAATCCAGAATCCAGCGCATCCTGTCCACACCGGCCCGGCGAACTGCGGCGTCCGGCGAGATCAGGTCCATCGCGGGATCGCCGATGGCCGAAACCGCCGTCCGTGCCAGGCCCAGCCCGTCCAGGACGGCGCCGAGTTTGACATAGTCTGCGGGCGCGCCTTCAAATACCGGTATCTCCACGCCGTCGAATCCGGTGGCCTGGATATCCGCCAGAAGTGCGCCGTGTTCCGGACCCACGCGGGTTGTCCACAGGAACATGCACATTCCGAGTTTCATGATCGCACCTCATCGCTGTGCCGCAATCTGGTCTTACCAAAGTCAAAACCATCGCGCCAGTATCTTGCGGCGCCAACCCGCCGATTCTCCGCGCAACTCTGGAATTGGGCCGGATGCCGCGCTCCTGGTGAGCGCAACCCCAGCGACACCCTTGACCGGATTTGTGTTCCGGCGCAATCTGGTCGAACCAGAAGGAACGCAGAGGCGGCGCGGTCATACACCCGGCAACGACCTCAAGGGAGGAGAGATGCATCTTTCGACGCACAACTGGATGCGGGCCGAACCGCTTGAGACGACCGTTCGGCGGATCAAGCAATATGGCTACGAATCCATCGAGATTTCGGGCGAGCCGACCCAGTACAACACAAGGGACACTCTGAAGCTTCTGAAGGAAAACGGCATGCGCTGCTGGGGTGCGGTGACGCTCACCCTGGGCGAGCGCAACCTTGCCGCCAGGGACGAAGGCCAGCGCGCCCGATCGGTCGATTATGTCAAGTCGGTGATCACGATGGTCTCCGAGCTGGAAGGCGAGATCATCACGCTGGTGCCGGCCACCGTCGGCAAGGTCGTGCCCGATGGCACGCCCGAAGAAGAGTGGAAATGGGTGGTCGACGCGACGCGGGAGTGCTTTGCGCATGCGCAGAAGCGTGGTGTGCGGATTGCGGTGGAGCCACTGAACCGGTTCGAGACCTATCTGTTCAACCGCGCCGCGCAGGCATTGGCGCTTGCGGACGCAGTTAGTCCGGAATGCGGCGTCTGCCTCGATGCGTTCCATCTGAACATCGAGGAAGCCGACATGTACGAGGCGATCCGGCTGACCGGCAAGCGCCTGTTCGACTTCCACGTCGCCGACAACAATCGCTTCGCCGCGGGTCTTGGCCAGCTTGACTGGGCAAAGATCGTGGGGACGTTGAAGGAGATCGGCTATGACGGCGCGCTGACGAACGAGTTCGTCGCGCCGGTCGACCGGACCCCCGCTGCAATCTATCCCGACATGGTCGAGACGAATCCCGTCGACATCTCTCCTGAGCAGCTCAAGTTCATCCAGGATCACGGCTCCAGCCTGCTGACCGAGCAGTTCTATGCCGATCAGATGCGGATCACGGCCGAAACGCTGCTGCCACTGATCAGGTGAGCGTGCGGACGGCCTCTCAGGGGGCCGTCCCGCCAACAGGGAGACGCCGTGCATGCGCATCAAATCGGTCCAGGCCTGGTGGGTTCAGATCCCGATCGAGGAGGCACGGCAGCATGTCAGCGATTTCGGTCGGCTGAGAACATTCGACGCGGCAATCCTGCGGATCGAGACGGAAAGCGGCATCGTTGGCTGGGGCGAGGGCAAGAACGCCGCAGGCAGCGCGGGCAACTACGCGGCCCTCGTGCATCTCCTGAATCACGAATTCGGACCAAGACTGATCGGGCGGGACGCAAGCCAGATCACGCCGATCTGGGAAGACCTCTACAACGGAACACGCGCTGCCGCTGCCGCGACGCGCGGCCATCCGCTGCCTGAACTGGCCCGTCGCGGCCTGACCATCGCCGCGATCAGCGCCGTGGACATCGCGCTGTGGGACATTCGCGGCAAGGCGCTGAACCAGCCGATCTGGGCGCTTCTGGGCGGGCGGAAGGCCGAACGCCTGCCTGCCTACGCCTCGGGTGGCTGGGCCGATGCGGCCGGGATCGGGGCGCAACTCCAATCCTATGTCGACACGGGCGGGTTCAGGGCGGTGAAGATGCGCGTCGGGTCGATGGACGGGCGGCCGCATGTCTCTGCTGACCGGGTCCGGGCAGCCCGCAAGGCGCTTGGCCCCGACATTGATCTGATGGTCGATGCCCATGGCACCTATACGGTGGCCGAGGCGCGACGGTTTGCGCACATGGTCGCCGATTGCGATCTGGCCTGGTTCGAGGAACCGGTATCGGCGGATGACCGTGCAGGGCTGGCCGAGTTCCGTGCGGGAACCTCGATTCCCGTGGCACTCGGCGAGTCGGAATGCACGCGGTTCGACTTTGCCGCCCTGGCAGCCGGTCGGGTCGCCGATATCCTGCAACCCGATCCTGCCTTCTGCGGCGGCATCACCGAGGCGATGCGCATCGCCACGATTGCCTCGGCCTTCAACCTGCGCCTTTCCCCGCATCTCTGGGCGGGCGCCCCCTGCTTCTTTGCCGGTTTGCATGTCTTGGCTGCCGCGCCCGCAGGCTTCATCGTCGAGTTCTCGCTGGGCGCGAACCCGATGATCCACGATCTTTCGCGCGCGCCGGTGCGGGTCGAGGACGGCACGATCGCGGTGCCCGAAGCACCCGGACTTGGCCTGGAGATGAATGCCGCTACGATCACGCGATACGCCAAAGCATGATGCAGCCGGAGTAAAGCATGCAGCAGGAGGACTTTCTTCCCACGATCGCCGCCTACCTGATCGAGACGGCGCGGAAGAATGACGGCAAGGCGGCATCCGAGCGCGACCTGGCCGAGCATTTCTCCGTCAGCCGCGGTCAGGTCCGCGAGGCGCTGGCGATCCTCGAGGCAATGCAGGTGATTGATCGGCGGGCCAAATCCGGCATCTACGTCAATGTCGGCATCGGTGGGATTGAAGCGATGGCCTTCTTTGCGCGGGTCGGCCTGCCGCTTGAGAACCGCCAGATCTATGAAGCGGTGGAAGTCCGCAAGATCCACGAGATCAAGGCTGCCGAACTGGCCGCCTCTCGCGCGACCGATGAAAACTTCGACCGCCTGCGGGACATCCTGTCCCGGTCCGAAGAACGGCTGAAGGCAGGCGAGGGGCTGGATCAACTGGACCAGGAGTTCCATCTGGAGATCGTGCGCGCCACGCAGAACACGGTGTTCCTGAACATCTGCACGTCCTTCTACGCACTCAGCCACAACCGCCTTCAGGTCTACTTCCGTAGCGCCGAGCGGAATCAGCGATCCCACGAAGAGCACATGCAGATCTTTGACGCGCTCCGCCGCCGTGATGCGGCGCTGTCCTCAGCCCTGATGGTTTCGCATCTTCGCGGTGCCATGAGCTACTGGTCCGAGATCCTGGAACCACCAGTCGCGGACGCCTGACATGGCCTTGCCCGTGATCTTCTCGACGCATCCCCTGCACCCCGAGGTCACGGCGGCACTTCAGACGGTCGGATCATACCGCGTCGCCACCGCCCCGACACCCGATGCGATCGTCCGCGAATCTTCCGGGGCTGCCATCATCGTTGTCCGCGCGCCGATTCCGGCTGACGCCGTGGCGCATGCCGCGGGGCTTCGGGCGCTTGTCAGGCATGGCGCGGGGCTCGACATGATCCCGGTTGAGGTGGCGACGGCGGCGGGCGTTCTGGTCGCGAACGTTCCTGGCGCCAATGCGGTGACGGTGGCCGAGCATGTCATATGGACGGCGCTATCCCTTCAGCGCCGCCATCCACAGGTCAACCGCGATCTGCGGGAACGTGGCTGGGCCGCAGGTCGTGCCCATTCTGACCATGGGCGCGAGCTTTCGGGCAGGACGCTGGGCGTGCTCGGGATGGGCAACATCGGCCGGGCGCTGGCGCGCATCGCGGTGGGCGGCTTTGGCATGAAGGTTGTCTGTCACAGCCGCCGTTCTGCGCCGATGCCCGATGGGGTGCGGCATGTGGGATTTTCCGATCTTCTCGCGCAGTCGGATGTCCTAGCCCTCTGCGCACCCCTGACCGCAGAGACGCGCGGGATCATCGACGGCGCGGCCCTCGCACAGATGCGGCAGGGCGCGGTGCTCGTCAACGTCGCGCGCGGGCCCCTGGTGGCCGAGGCGCCGCTGGTCGCGGCGCTCGTCTCGGGCCGTCTGGGCGGGGCGGCACTGGATGTGTTCGATACCCAGCCGCTGCCGCCGGATCATCCGTTCTTCGATCTGCCAAACGTGATCCTGACCCCGCACATGGCCGGGATCACCGAGGAAAGCATGCTGCGTATGGGTCAGGCGGTGGTGGCCGAGGTGCAGCGGGTGGTCACAGGCGGCCTTCCGGAGCAGCTGGTCAACCCCGAGGCGGTCGCGCTCTATCGCCGCCGCTTTCCGGCGTGACCTCTGCCTGGCCTAGGCCAGCGCGAGATTGGCGCCATTCGCCGGATCGAAGGCCAGCACCCGCTCGGGCTTCCAGCCGAAGCGCACGATCTCGTCCCGCACCACCCTTGTCCCGGCCGGAACCGTCACATGCAGCCGGGTTTCACCCATGTCCATCGACAGCACCTTCAGGACGCCCTGATCCTCGATGTCGAAGATCCGCGCCTCACCGGGGGCTCCTGCGTCAAGAACGACATTCTCGGGCCGAACGCCGAATGTCACCGGCCGATCGCCTCCGGCGGCAGTCCGCACTGGCAGACGGAACCCCCCGAGTTCCGCCATGCCACCGGAAAGCCGGCCCTGGATCAGGTTCATCGGCGGCGAACCCACCGAGCGTGCGACGAAGGTGTTCAACGGGCGTTCGTATATGTCCGAAGGCGTTCCCACCTGCACCAGCCGTCCCTGTTGCAGCACCCCGATCCGGTCGCCCATCGACATCGCCTCGACCTGGTCATGCGTGACAAACAGGAACGTCGCGCCAAGGTCGCTGTGCAGCTTCTTCAGCTCCACGCGCAGCGATTCCCGCAGCTTCGCGTCCAGTGCAGAAAGCGGCTCGTCCATCAGGAAGACCGAGGGCTGCCGCACGATCGCGCGCCCGATCGACACGCGCTGCATCTCGCCACCCGAAAGGCGCTCGACCTTCCGGTCCAGAAGATGCGTGATCTGAAGCGTCTGCGCCGCCTTCTGGACACGGGACGCGATCTCGGGTTCCGAGAGATTGCGCAACCGGGATCTCAGCGGAAACTCAAGGTTCCCTCGCACCGTCAGCCGTGGATAGAGCGAATACTGCTGCAAGACCAGCGCCACATCCCGCTCGGCGGCTGTCCAGGCGCCCACGTCGTTCGCACCGATGACGACTGACCCAGCGTCCGGCTTCTCCAGCCCCGCGATGACCCGCAGGGTGGTTGTCTTGCCTGCGCCGGTGCGGCCGAGAAGCACGAAGAACTCGCCATCCTCGACCGTCAGATTCAGATCGCGCAAGGCGCGCTGCGCGCCAAAGCTCTTGCTGATCCCGCTCAGTTCGATCCGCGCCATCAGGCAGTCCTCCGCAGCGCCAGTCCCGATTCACCATCGAAGAAATGTGCCCGCTCAGGATCAAGTCCGACCCAGACGCGTTGCCCGTCGCCGACAAAGCCGGGTTCAACCCGCGCGCGCAGCGTTGTGTTGCCAAGCCGGACATCGACGATCTCATGCGAGCCGAGCGGCTCGATGTTCGTGGTCTCCGTCTCGACAAACCCGACGCCGGGCTCATGTCGCAGCAATACCGCTTCGGGCCGGATGCCAAGCTTGACGGCGCGCTGCCCTGGCAGGTGCCCCACATGGCCACCAGCCACCGGGATGCCCGCACCCCCGCCGAATGACAGCAGCGCCGCGCCGGCGCCGCCTTCGATGGCGACATCCGAAACGTTCATGACCGGCGATCCGACAAACTGTGCCACGAACAGGTTGGCGGGACGGTTGTATACCTCTTGCGGTGCGCCGACCTGCTGCAACAGGCCTGCATGCATGACGACGATCCGGTCGGCCAGACTCATCGCCTCGATCTGGTCGTGCGTCACATAGACCGATGTGGAGCTGCGCGCGATATGCAGGCGCTTGATCTCGGCCCGCATCTGCTCGCGCAGCTTCGCATCCAGAGCCCCGATGGGCTCGTCCATCAATAGCGCCTTCGGCCGTCTCACCAGTGCCCTGCCGATGGCGACGCGCTGCATGTCACCGCCGGACAGCGCCGAAGGCTTGCGGTTCAGCAGGCGCTCAATTCCCAGAACCTTGGCCACTTCCCGCACCGCGCCGTCACGCTGGTCCTGGCTCATTCCGACGGCCCGCAGCGGAAAGGCGATGTTCTCGTAGACCGTCATGTGCGGATAGAGCGAGAAGGACTGGAACACGAAGGCGATATCGCGGTCTGCGGCGCGCAGATCCTGCACCTCGCGCCCTTCGATCGAAATCGTTCCGGCCGACACAGTCTCAAGCCCCGCGATCGCGCGCAGCGTGGTCGTCTTGCCGCAGCCCGACTGGCCCAGCATGACAACGAACTCTCCGTCCTCGATGGTCAGGTTCACATCCTTCAGAACCTGAACGGCGCCAAAGAATTTCTGGATGTTCCTCAGTTCGATCCGGGCCATCAGACCAGTTCTTCCTCTTCTTCGTCTTCGGCTTCAGGCTCCGGCGGGATGTGGGATGTGATCAGGAACCCGACCAGGCCAAGGATGATGATCGTCAGGCCGTATCTGTGCAGCACCTCGACCCAGGGCTGGCACAGGAAGACCAGCCCGGCGATCATCGTCCATTGCGCTATGGGCTCGAACCACTTGGCGTTCATCTGGCGAAAGGTCATTTGCGGATCGCTCCGAAGCTCATGCCGCGCAGCAGGTGGTTGCGCAGAAGGAAGGTGAAGATCGCCACCGGCAGAAGGAACAGGAATGCCCCCGATGCGATGACCGTCCAGTCCGACAATCCCGATCCGACCTGGCTGGGAATGTAGGGCGGTGCGGTCTGGGCATTGCGAGAGGTCATCATCAGTGCGAAGGCATATTCGTTCCAGGCGGTGATGAAGCAGAACACCGCGGTCGCGGCGATCCCGGTCAGGGCCTCCGGCAACACGATCTTCCGGAACGCCTCAAGCCGCGTGTAGCCGTCGACGAGCGCGGCCTCCTCGTATTCCCTCGGGATCTCGTCGATGAAGCCCTTCATGATCCAGACCGCAAAGGACAGGTTGAACGCGGTGTAGAGGATGATCAGGCCGATATGCGTGTCATGCAGGCCGACCGCGCGATACATCAGGAACATCGGGATCGCGACCACGATGGGTGGCAACATTCGCGTGCTCAGGATGAAGAACAGCCAGTCCTGTTCGCCCGGCACCTTGAAGCGCGAGAACCCATAGGCGGTGATCGTGCCCATCGAGACGGCAAGGAATGTCGAAATGATCGAAACGATCAGCGAGTTCACATAGCGGTTGCCATAGCCTGACGAGGTCGCCTCGCCCGTCTTGCGGTTGCGCACCACCTGCTCGCCGCCGTCGAAAACCAGTTTCTCCCACCAGGGTGCTGCCTCGTATACCTCTTCCGGCACCGGCTCGCGCAGCTGGCTGCGCTTGGTGAACAGCTTGGCAAAGGGGGCAAGCGTCGGTTCGAACAGCACCGTGGGCGGTGCCGTCGTCGCCAGGTTCCGCGGCTTGAAGGCGGTGGCCGTGATCCAGAAGATCGGGGTCAGCATCACGATCAGGGCCGCAAGCACCGCAACCACGGCAATGCGGTTGGTGATGATTTCGCCTCTTGTCTTGACTTCGGCCATGTCAGCGCGCCTTCGCCTTGTTCAGGTACTTCACGTAGATGTTGGTGATGGCGACAACGACGATCAGAACGATGTAGGCAAAGGCCGAGGACATGCCGGTCTGCCATTCCAGGAAGGCCATCTTGTAAAGGCGGATCGCGATCAGTTCGGTCGTCGGCTGCGTCGACAGGATGTAGGCGTGGTCGAAGGTCTTGAACGCCTCCATCGTGCGGAAGATGATCGCGATCATCAGGATCGGCGCGACCAGCGGCAGCGTGATGCGGAAGAACGTGTAGAACGATCCCGCCCTGTCGATCTCTGCCGCCTCGTAAAGGTGCTTCGGCACCGCCGACAGCCCGGCCAGCGACAGCAGCATGACGAACGGCGACCACATCCAGATGTCAACCATGGCAACCGCGTAGAGCGCCATCTGCGGGTCGGCGAGCCATTCGAATTTTCCAAGGCCCAGGAAGTAGTTGATGATACCGAACGAAGGGTCGTAAAGCAGCTTCCAGAACAGGCCGACAACCGCGGGTGACAGCATCATCGGCAGAAGAAGCAGGGTGGTGATCAGGCCCTTCAACGGTATCGGGCGGTTCAGCAGCATCGCCAGACCGAAGCCCACCAGCACCTGCCCGGTGACCGATATCAGAACGTACTTCGCGGTGATGGTGAAGTTCCGCCAGATGAACGGGTCGTTCAGCAGATAGCGGAAGTTGTCCAGCCCGATCCATTGCGACGGTGCATTGGTCGAGGCGCGATAGTCGGTAAACGCGGTCCACAGTGAATAGATCAGCGGGAATACGTTGAAGACGATCAGAAAGGCGATCGTGGGGATGATGAAGAGATTGCGGATCGAAAGGTCCGAAAGCCCCCGCGCGGCGGCGCGCGTATCGGGGTTCAGACGGGTCATCACGTCGGCCACGGCTGCATTCCTGAGTGAAAAGTGAAACGGCGGGCGCGATGTCTGCGCCCGCCGCCTAGGCGGTCGTTACTTCAGCCGGCCATACTTCTTGAAGGTCGCGGTCCAGTCGGCCGCCAGCGCGTCGAGCGCTTCCTTCGCCGTGCCTTCGCCCCCCACGATATAGGGATACCAGCGCTGGTTGGCCGCGATGAGCAGTTCTGCGTATTCCGGCACCGCCCAGAAGTCCTTCACCATGAACATGGTCTGGAAGAAGGCTTCGTTATAGGGGGTGGCGTTACGGAACTCCTCGCTTTCCAGCGTGGCGGCGTGTGCGGTGTAGCCACCCAGTTCGGCCCAGCGCTTCTGCACGTCTTCCCGGATGAACCACTCGAGGAACTTGTAGGATTCGTCGATGTTGTTCGAGTAGGACACGATCGAGATGCCTTGGCCGCCGAGCGCCGCGAACTGGTCGCCGTAGGGCCCTTTCGGGTTGGCGAAGAATCCGGTGCTGGCTGCGTTCGGGTTGGTGGCCGGGTTTACCAGCGCCGGGAAGAAGGCGAAGTAGTTCATGGACATCGCCGCCAGGTTCTCGGTGATCGCCTGGTTGTTCTCGACGAAGAAGGTCTTGGACCAGCCCGGCGGGGTAAAGCTGTAGAGCTTGCGATACGCCTCGAGCGCCTCGACCGCCTTGTCCGAGTTGATGATGCCCTCGACCTCATAGGTGTCGGGATTGCCCAGTTCGGCCCCGTAGGAGAACAGCGCATTCTCCACGCCCATGACCAGACCGTCATAGGAGTTGTCGGTGTAGATCGCGATGCCGTAGCGGTCTTGATCGGGCCGGTGGAAGAACTCGGCGATGTCGATCAGCTGTTTCCAATCCTGCGGTACGGCGAGGTCATAGCCGTACTTTGCCTTGAACGCCTCCATCTCGGCCGGATCCTCGAACCAGTCCTTGCGATAGGACCAGCCCACCGCATCGCCTTCGGCCGGAATGGCCCAGAACTTCTGCGAGTTGGCGGGATATTCGGCGTAGTACTTGACCGTGGCCGGAGCCATGATCTCGCCCAGATTGTTGGCCTTGAAGAACTCGGTCAGATCGACGTAGTGGCCGCCTTCCGACGCCGCGCCCAGCCACTGGCTGTCGCCGACGATCATGTCATAGGCGGACCCGCGTGCGTTGAACTCGGTGAAGGCCTTGGTCTGGAAATCCTGCCAGGGCGTGGTTTCCACGGTGACCCTGACGCCGGTTTCGGCCTCGTACTCGTTCACCAGTTCCTGCAGATAGTTCGCCGGGTCCCACTCGGCCCAGAAGATGGTCAGTTCCTGCGACAGCGCCGCGGGCGCGGACAGAGCGATCGCCGCAGCCCCCGCCAGGAGCCGGTAGAATGGTCTGTGCATCTGATTTCCTCCCGTTTCTGTTGATTGGCAGCACGCATCTGGGGGCCACTCACCGGCACCCGGTGGACCTGCCACCGTCTTAGGCTTCCTCCACTTCCAGCAAAATTGGTAATACCAGATCGGCCATGGTGTCAATCTTCCTTTGCCCGGCATCGCGGCAGAGCCCCGCGATTCCGCAACGCAGGCCAAGGCGTCTATCCGATTGTAGTTGCAGGAATCAAAGGTGTTTCATCCAGCCTTTCGAATCCGGACCCAGCAAAAGCTACATCCGAATGTGATCATTCTGGCCGGACCAGTCTGCATCCCTCAGGCGTGCGTGATTCCCGCCTCGCGCCGTGCCGCTTCCAGCAGCGCGCGCGCCGACCACAGCGCCACCTCGGCCACTTCGTCATCGGCAAGCCCGCAGATGTCCTTCAGCACGATCATTGCCTCGATGCCATAGGTCAGCGATAGCGCCCGAATCAGCCGGGTCTGCTGGTCCGGCGGTAGCCCGGTTCCACCGACGGCGCGAGCCAGCAGCGCGCGCCGGTGGCCGCGGCCAAGCGCGGCATCTCCGGGCTTGGCGTAGCTGGGCTCAAGCGACTGCCGGATTGCCGCGCGAAACGTTCCCTCATGCTCCGACAGCCGCCGGAAGGTCACGCCGTAGAGCGATGCCAGCCGCGCATCGCCTTCGGCTGCGCCGTCCTCCCAGTCGAGGATCGGGCCAAGCGCCTCCGCCACCACGGCGCGCAGCATCTCGGCCAGCGTGGGAAAATAGCGATAGGCCGTCGAGCGCGAAACGCCCGCCGCCTCGGCCACGTCGCTGACTGATGGTGACAGGCCCTGCCGCATCATCCGGCTTGCGGTGGCGACCATCAGCGCCCGTGTGCGCGCCGCGGGCCCCTTCAGCGGCAGGGTCTCATCGGCCGGATCAGCGTCTTGATTTGGAACTGGCATCCCAATACGGTACTACAGTGCAGTTTCCGATCAAGCGGGATCTTCGACGGCAGCAAGGACGCCCGCTGCGGGCGCGGGGGGACGGATGCGGCGGATCCACATCGCGGGCACCTGTGATACCAAGGGGCAGGAACTGGCCTACCTTCGCGACCTGATCGCAGCCGGCGGCGACGCCGCCGTGATCGTCGATCTGGGCATCCGCACCCCGCAGATCACCGCAGACATTCCGTCGGCCGAGGTTGCCGCCTGCCACCCGGACGGGGCTGCCGCCGTGCTGGCCGGGGACGACCGCGGTGCCGCCGTCGCAGCCATGGGTACGGCCTTTGCCGCGTGGTGCCGGTCGAACGGCGGCCAGATTGCCGGGATCATCGCCGTCGGCGGCGGCGGCGGCACCTCGATCGCCTGCGCCGGGATGCGCGAACTGCCCTATGGCTTGCCCAAGATCATGGTCTCCACGCTCGCATCGGGCGATACCGCGCCTTACGTCGGCACATCCGATATCGCGATGGTCCCCTCGGTCACCGACATCGCCGGGCTCAACCGGCTGAGCCGGGTGATCCTGTCGAACGCGGCGCACGCCCTGATGGGCGCCGTGCGGGCCCCCGCCCCGGCGACAGGTGCCGACCTGCCTGCCATCGGGCTGACGATGTTCGGTGTCACCACCCCCTGCGTGACCGCCATCGGCGATCAGCTGCGCGACCGCTATGATTGCCTGGTGTTCCACGCCACCGGCACCGGTGGCCGGTCGATGGAGCGTCTGCTGGATCAGGGGGTCCTGTCCGGTCTCATCGACATCACGACCACCGAGATCGCGGATCTGCTGTTCGGTGGCGTGCTGCCCGCGCTGCCCGACCGTCTGGATGTGGTGGCCCGTACCGGTGCGCCATGGGTGGGGTCCGTGGGTGCGTTGGACATGGTGAACTTCTGGGCGCCCGGCACCGTGCCGCACCGCTACCGCGACCGGCAGTTCTACCACCACAATCCGAATGTCACGCTGATGCGCACCAACCCGGACGAGAACGCGCAGATCGGACGCTGGCTTGGCGAAAAGCTGAATGCCTGCCGTGGTCCCGTCCGGCTGCTGATCCCGGAAAAGGGCGTCTCGGCATTGGACATCGACGGCGGCGCCTTCTGGTGGCCCGAGGCGGACGCGGCCCTGTTCGCCGCGTTGCGGGATACGGTTGCCGACCCGGCCCGCATTGTCATGCTGCCCTGCCACATCAACGACCTGGCCTTCGCCAGCGCCGCCGCGCGCACCTTCCTTGACATCACGGAGCCATGATGCCTGCCATTCCGCGACAGACCGTTCTCGACCGCCTGGCCCGGATGATCGCCAGTGGCCAGCCCATCATCGGCGGCGGTGCCGGGACCGGGCTTTCCGCCAAGGCCGAGGAGGCCGGCGGCATCGACCTCATCATCATCTACAATTCGGGGCGCTACCGCATGGCGGGGCGCGGTTCGGCGGCGGGCCTGCTGGCCTATGGCAATGCCAACCAGATCGTCAAGGAAATGGCCGTCGAGGTGTTGCCGGTCGTCAGGAACACCCCCGTCCTGGCGGGCGTGAACGGCACCGACCCCTTCATCCTGATGCCGCAGTTCCTGGCCGAACTGAAGGCAATGGGCTTCTCCGGCGTCCAGAACTTTCCCACGGTCGGCCTGTTCGACGGCCAGATGCGGCAGAGCTTCGAGGAAACCGGCATGGGGTTCGGCCTTGAGGTCGACATGATCGCCGAGGCGCACCGTCAGGATCTGCTGACAACGCCCTATGTCTTCAACCCGGACGAGGCGGTCGCGATGGCAAGGGCCGGGGCCGACATCATCGTGGCCCATATGGGCGTCACCACCGGCGGCTCGATCGGCGCCACCTCTGCCAAGTCGCTGGACCAGTGCGTGACCGAGATCGACTCCATCTCGGCCGCGGCCCGGTCGGTGCGCCGCGACATCATCCTTCTCTGCCACGGCGGCCCGATCTCGATGCCCGAGGATGCGGCCCATGTGCTGGCGCGCGCCGATGGGCTGCACGGATTCTATGGTGCGTCCTCGGCCGAACGCCTGCCCGCCGAACGCGCCATCGCCGACCAGATCCGCGCCTTCAAGGCGCTGCCCGCGAAAGGATAACACCATGACGGACGTCAAAGACCTGTTCAGATACCCCGGTGACGTGGATGCCTTCGGGTTTGACTGGGGACACCTGTCGGTTGTCCTCGGTCCGGCCGTGAACGGTGCGCGCCAGTTCTCGGCCGCGGTCGTCACGGTGCCCCCTGGCAAGGGGCACAGCCGCCACAATCACCCCGGCGCGGAAGAGATCATCTACATCCTGGAGGGCACGGGCGAGCAGATGGTCGAGGACGAGGCCGGCAGCCCGCATACCGAACAGGTCCGCCCGGGCGCCTGCGTGTTCATCCCCGAAAGCCGGTTCCACGCGACGCTCAACACCGGGCCTTCCGAGATGAAGATCTTCGTCGTCTATTCGCCGACCGGACCGGAGGAAGCGCTGCGTGCCCTGCCGGACTTCCGTGTCATTCCGGCGCGGGGGTGACGCCATGGAGACCTTCGCGGCCCAGGGCCTGCCCTACAGCTTTGCCAAGCTCGACCTCCTGATGGAAAAGGCCGGAATCGACATCCTGGTCGCCACGTCCAAGCACAACACCCAGTATCTGCTGGGCGGCTATCGGTTCATCTTCTTCTCGGCGATGGATGCGATCGGGCACAGCCGGTATCTGCCCGTCGTCGTCTACATCAAGGGTGCGCCGGAGCGGACGGCCTATGTGGCCAACAAGATGGAGGCGGCCGAGCACGCGAACCGCCCCTTCTGGACACCGCATTTCATGCCCGTGGCCTGGGGGTCGGTCGATGCCGTGGCGGAAGCGGTCCGTCATATGAAGGACCATGGTCCCGCCTCGCCCCGGATCGGGATCGAGCCGTCGTTCCTGCCGCTCAACAGCGCGCGCGTTCTGGAATCGTCGTTTCCGAACAATCCGTTGATCGACGCGACCGGCCTTCTTGAACGGCTGCGTGCCGTCAAGACCCCGGCAGAACGCGCCCTGCTGAAGCAGGCGTCGGAGGCGATATCCGGGGCGATGCAGGCGACGATTGCGGGGTCGGGGGCGGGGGACAGCAAGGTCCGGATCATCGACCGGCTGCGGCGCGAGGAGACGGCGCGCGGGCTGCAGTTCGAGTACTGCCTGCTGACGCTCGGCGCCTCGCACAACCGGGCGGCCTCGCCGCAGGCCTGGGCGCCGGGCGAGGTGCTGTCGATCGATTCGGGCGGCAACCTGCGCGGCTATATCGGCGACATCTGCCGGATGGGCGTGCTGGGCGAACCCGATGCCGAACTGGTCGACCTGCTGGCCGAGGTCGAGTCGGTGCAGCAGGCAGCCTTTTCCCGGATCCGCGCCGGGGCCCTGGGCGGCGACCTGATCGCCGCGGGCGAGGCCGAGCTGGCCCGCCAGCCGAACCGCGCCTGCACCGATTTCTTCGCGCATGGCATGGGGGTTATCACCCATGAGGCGCCGTTCCTGATGACCAACCACCCGGTCGCCTACGAAGGCGTCGATGCCGCCCATCCGCTGGAGGCCGGGATGATCCTGTCGGTCGAGACCACGATGCTGCACCCCCGCCGCGGCTTCATCAAGCTGGAGGACACGCTGGCGGTGACCGAGACCGGATACGAGATGTTCGGCAGCGAGGGGCGCGGCTGGAACCGTGGCGGCACCGCCTGACCGCGGGCCGCCGGCGGTTAACGCCGGGCGTTGCGCGGCGGCGGTGTTGCGCGCCGGACGCGGCACCGCCCGTCACCACCGCGCGGCAGATCAACCCCATGGATTCGCGTCACTTCCGCCGTATGGCCCGCGTCGGTTATCCGTCGGTTCCGCGTCTGGCATACGTCCCGACACCGGGGGGAGCCGGGCTGTTAACGATCGGGGAGAGAATCGGGGGGAAAGCAGGGCCCGGCTGCGGTCCGATTGCCGGAACGCGGCAATGCCCGGCGGTCCGGAGATGCGGGACCCAAGGCTGCCGATGCGTCAGCGCCGTGACCTTCGGACGGGGAGGTGCTGACGGACCCGCAGGCTTGCCGTCCGCAGGACATGCGCGGCGACAAGCCAGGCATGCGAGAGGCAGATCTCGGCACCCTTGAGCAGCACCTGCGCCGGCAGGGCCGGACTGATCGGGAACGTGTGCCCGTGCCTTTCCATCCGGTTTCGAAGTGCCAGGCAGACCACGGCCCCCAGCACCATGCCCGCCAGGCAATCCGTCATCCAGTGGACGCCGACGAAGGCCCGGGACATGGCCGCCAGCAGGCCGATCGACAGCCAGCCGACGGCCTGACCAGGCAGGGCCACGGCCAGCGCCACCGCGCAGGCGGTGGCCGTGGTGGCATGGCCGGAGGGAAAGGCGGCCCAGCCCGCCTGAAACGACATCACGGCAAACTCGAACACGAGGGCATCGCCGTTCGAGGGCCGGGCCCGCCCGATCATGTGTTTCGCAAGGCTTGCCATCGTGCCGCTTATCGCCACCGCGCCGATCACCAGCAGCAGGGATGATCGAAGGTTCTGCAGTGCGGCGGGTGGAAACGGGTGGGGCCTGCGCGCCACGACGGCGACCGCGCCGAGGAGCAACAGCGAAATGCAAAGCGGCCAGGCGGAGTTTCCGAACTGCGTCACCACCCGCAGGACGGCGACCACCGACGGGTCAAGCGCGCGCGCCAGGTCGCGCACCGGTGCGTCCGAGACGACGGCGACGAGCATCAGGACGCTGGCAAGCGTTGCCAGCCAGGACAGGCTGCCTTGCCGCCGGAGCGCGGCGGCAAGCCTGCGGCGCGGGGTTGTGCCGATGCCCGCGCCAGCCAGGCGGGCAAGAAGTTCGTCCTGGGAACCGGCGTGCTTCATGGGTCACCGCCGCAGTCGAGCACGTCGAGCGTCACCCACCGCCCCGCGCCCATGGCAAGGCCGGTGACGGCCCGGACCGCCCGGCAGCCCGGGACCGGCGGGACCGGCGTTGCGGCGCGGTCCCGGGCGCGCAGCACCACCTGGCAGGCACCGGGGCGGACGACCTGCGCCGCGGGCGCCGTGGCGGGTTCGAGGCGTGTGTCTGGTCCGCCGCGCCAGACGAGCGAGGGCTCGGCATAGCCCCAGCCGGTGACCAGGGGCCGGTCGCAGCCCTGGTCCGAGGCGATCCGGTCGGCGACGGCCATGGCCTGTTCCGTCGGCCAGAGAACGGGCAGGCGCGCCGTGGCAGAGAGCAGTCCGGCATGCAGAAGCGCGCCCGCAAGCGCCGCCTGCGCGGCCAGCGTCAGGGGCGATGATCGAAGGGCCGAGCGCAGGGCGAAACCTGCGGCAACAAGGGCCCCTGCCAGCCCCGCCAGCGCAAGCGTGGCGGCAGGCCAGGCGTTCTGGGCGATGGCATAGGCCGCGACCGCCAGACCAAGCGCGAGGCCCGGCAGGATGGCGACGGCGGCCAGCCCGCGCAGAAGCCGCGACGACGTGGCCAGCCCGACGCGCAGGTGGGCGACCGCCAGCAGGGCCAGCGCCGGGTAGGCCGGCAGGGTGTAATGGATGAGTTTGGTCGGGACCGCCTCGTACACCAGCCAGACCGGGATCGCCCAGGCAAGGCAGAAGCGCGTCGCCGGGTCGTGCCGGGCCCGCCAGATCGCGGGCAGGGCCAGGAGCAGCAGGGGCGTTGCGGGCCAGAATGTCAGCCACAGAAGGACGAGGTAGCTGCCCGGCGGCGCGCCCTTGCCTTCCTGTCCCGAGGTGATCTTGGGCAGGAGGTCGGCGCCGACCGACCCCATCCAGAAGGCGCCGTCGCTGCGCAGCGAGATGGCGATGAACCATGGCAGGACGACGGCCAGCGCGAGGATCATGGGCCAGGGCGACCAGAGCGGGCGGAGCCAGTCTGCCTGGCGGTCGAGGGCGATCAGCGCCAGCGCGGTCAGCGCCGGGACCATCGGGCCGATCGGCCCCTTGATCAGGGTTCCGGCTGCGATGGCCAGCCAGAAGGCGAAGGCCGCGCCCTGGCCGGCAACCGGACGCATGTAGAGCCGCGCGAGGACCGCCTGGGCGGCCAGGGTCGTCGCCAGAAGCGCCGCGTCGGTCTTGGCGATCCGTGCCTCGCCGCCGATCACCAGCCCGCCCGCGAAGACCGCCGCGGCCAGAATTGCCGCCTGCCTGCCGAAGAGCGGCGTCCCCACGACCGCCACCAGCAGCACCGACAGCACCGCCCCCAGCAGCGACGGCAGGCGGTAGACCCAGAGCGGGGCGTCGGGACCCTGGCCCGAGGCCAGGACGGCGGCGCTTTGCAGCCAGTAGATTCCGACAGGCTTCTTGTAGCGCGCCTCCTCCTGGAAGCGGATGTCGACGTAGTCGCCGCTTGCCACCATCTGCCTGCTGGCCTGGACGAAGCGTGCCTCGTCCCGGTCGATCGCCGGCAGCGTGGTCAGGGCAGGCAGGAATGCCAGCACCGCGAACAGGACCAGGGCCAGCCAGCCGCTGAGCTCTCGGGGTCGCGTGATGCTGGCCGGAGCGGCGACGGTCATGTGATCCCCCGCTGATCGGCGAGGTCCATCGGCGGTCTGCGGGAGACGAGCCCGGGAAGGTGGGTTCGCGCGCGTCCGATCCGCAGCAGGGGATACAACGCGAGCGCCACGCCCGCGGCGAACAGGATGGAGAAGATCGCGTCGCTCAGGAAATGCCGGCCCAGCCCGATCCGCAGCACCGAGGTGAAGGCCACATAGGCCAGCGCCAGCCCGACCACCAGCAAGCGGTTGCGGGTCAGCCCAAGATGCGGCCACAGGATGACGACCGCCGGAATGGCGAGGGCTGCGGCCATCGCAACCTCACCCGAGGCGAAGGAGCAGTTCCGCGCGCATTCCTCGACGATCTGCCAGGGCGGCGTGAACTGCGCGGTGCCGCCGAATTCGGCAAGCGTGTCGGGGCGGGCGCGGCCGACATGGGACTTCAGCAGGACATTGACCATGATGCCGCTGGCCAGGGCGACGCTCAGCAGCGGATAGGCCATGAGCCGAATGTGGTCCATCCGCGCCCTTCCGGTCATCGCCCCGTAGAGGATGCCGACGAGCAGCAGGAATGCCGCCATCTCTCCGGTCCGGCGCACCGCCAGATTGACGGTGGGGGCGATGCCCGAGGTCCATCCGAATCCCCGGCTGCCATCGGCAAAGAGCGCAGAGACCGAAAGATCGACGCCGGGAACGGCCGCGAAGAACGCCTGCACGACGACGAGGACAAGGAGGTAGGCAATCAGCAGGCGTTGCAGGGCCATCTCGCGTCACCGCTCGGACGCTGTCGGGGCAAGGCAGCCCGGATCGCTCGGCCGGTAGAGGAGAAGCACCTCGCCACCGGCGAAGCCGGGCGGTGCGACCATCGTGGCCGTCACCTGGCCGTCATCGCAGGGAAGCGGTGTGCCGGACCGCAGAAGCACCAGCGGTCGCAGCCCGTCGTCCGGATGGAAGGGGGCCGTCATCTCCCAGTGGTGCGCCGGAAGACCGTTCGGCGGAAGGGCGCGGATGGCCAGGACCGAACCCGCGGAGAACCATGAAAGGTCGGCCAGAAGGTCCCGGTCGGTGGCGATCAGCACGTCCGCGCCCTGCGCGGCCGCCGTGTCGAGCGCCCAGTTGGCAACCCCGGAATGCCCGAGATACCGCGACAAGACAGGGCGCCCGTCCGGTCTTTGCAGGTCGGTTCCGGCGGCTTTCGCCAGCGGCAGGGCGACCGAAACGGCCAGCCCCAGAACAAGCGACAGACCGGCAAGCCAGCGGTATCGCCGCAGGACCTGTGCGGCGAGGATGGTTCCCGGCACGAGGTAGAGCACGGCCCAGTTCGCCAGAACCGGCCCCTTGACACCCTGCGCCACGACGACCAGCAGCGGTGCCAGTGCCAGTGCCAGTGCGCCGAGGCCCCACAGCGAACGGTCGCGCAGCGCGAGGACCATGGCCGCAAGGCAGATCGGTCCGGCGACGATGAACTGTTCGGCAAGGAACCGCAACGGACGCAGCAGCGAGAGCGCGTGCCCTTCGGTGATCGCCCCGATGTGCCGAAAGGTGATGAACCCGTGCTGGGCAAGCCAGACAAGGTGCGGGGCGACCACCACGGTCATGATCCCGACAGCCAGAAGAAGGTCGGCCCGGGCAAGGCGAAACGCCGGAGAGACGAAGGCTGCGACCGTCGCCCCCAGAAGCCAGAACAGCATCGCGTGCTTGGCCAGCAGGCCCAGACCCAGCGCCAGCCCCAGCAGGACCGCCGCGCCGGGGGACCGCTGGCCGCGGGCATTCGCCTCGGCCCCGCGCAACTGCGCAAGAAGCGCGAGGGAGGCGGCCAGCAGCAGGGGCGTGTCGGTTGTCATCAGCGCGGAGCCCAGGGCCACCGCGGGCGAGACGAGGTAGAGGAGCGCCGCGAGCCATGCGACGGACTGCGGGACAAGACGAATCGCGCAGCCGAAGATCACCGCGGCGGTGGCGGCATGCATCAGGACCGCCGGCAGCCGCACCGCAGCGACCGACTGGCCGAACAGATCGGTTGATGCCCGGATGATCCAGCCGATCAGGGGCGGTTTCGAATAGGCCCCGAAATCCGGCGACTGGCCCCAGAACCAGTACTGGGCTTCATCGGTTGAAAGCTCGGTCCGGTCCAGCAGGCCGAGCGCCAGTCTCCAGACTACCAGCGCCAGCGCGACCGCGAGGGCCGCGCGCGCCGGATCCCAGATCCGGTCAGTTCTTGGCACTGGCCGGGTGATGCTGGTGCTCGGCATGGATCAACCAGAGATTGCGGAGGTAGATCACCAGCCCCATCGACTGGCCAAGGATGAAGACAGGGTCACGCCGCCAGAGCGCATAGCTGAACAGCACGAGGCCCCCCGCCAGGGAGAAGTACCAGAAGGCCACCGGGACCACGGACCGCCTCTCTCGTTCGGAGGCGATCCATTGCACGAGGAAGCGCGCGGTGAAGAGGAGCTGGCCGGAAAGGCCGATCACCACCCAGGTGAATTCGGTCCAGCTGTGGACATGCAACCAGGCCCAGAGGGTTTCATGCATCGATCCTGCCTTTCGTCGGGCATGCGGGCCGTCCGGTGGTTTCCAGCGGGCGGGGCGACGGCGCAAGATGCTGGGCCTGCGCCCTTTTCCGGCGCCGGATCAGCCAGGCCACACCCGCGAGGTCCAGGATCCCCGCCAGGGCGCGGTCAAGGTTGCCGTACTTCGACCGGCCGGTGAGCCGAGGGCCATGGGTGACGTCGACAAGCTGCACCTGCCAGCCATCGCGGGCAAAGAGCGCCGGGAGATAGCGGTGCATGTGGTTGAAGTAGGGCAGCGCGAGGAAGGCGTCGCGACGGAAGGCCTTGAGCCCGCAGCCCGTGTCGCGCGTCCCGTCGCGCAGGACGGCGGACCGCAGGGCATTGGCAAGACGCGACGCGAGCCGCTTGGACAGGCTGTCCTTCCGCCCGACGCGCTGTCCGGCGACAAGCCCGCAGGCCGGGCGGGCCTGCGGGCCGATCAGCGGCGCGACCAGTCGCGGCAGGTTCTCGGGCGGGTTCTGGCCGTCTCCGTCGAGCGTTGCGACGACCGTCGCCCGGGCCGCCAGGACACCGGAATGCAGGGCGGCCGACTGACCGGCGGCGCGGGGATGGCCAAGCACCACGATCCGCGCATCCTGCGCGGCCAGTGCCATGCACCGCGAGCGGGTGCTGTCGGTCGACCCGTCGTCGACGAGGATCAGTTCGTAGGACCAGCTTGCCAGCGCGGTGCCGATATCGGCGACGAGCCCATCGATCGCGCCTTCCTCGTTGTGCAGCGGAACCACCACGGACAGCCGTGGCGGCGACGGGACGTTGGCTGTGTGGGAGCGCATCATTCGGAACCAGTCGAAGACCAGTTCCTTCCATTACGGCAGGTTCGTCACACCAGAGCGACAGATGGGTTGCGGTCTTGTGTCAGATCGGGGCGCGCTCCGGTCGAACATGAGCATGTATTCATGTTCAGACCGGAGCGCGCCATGGCCAGGGCAGGACGGCGGGCACAGGACATGCGGCGATCCGGATCGGGGCGTCCGGGCGCGATGGCCAGGTGAATCCCTGCGCCCGGATGGACACGGCTGCCGCGCGGGAGCCGCCGGTTGATGCGGGGCCGCGTGCGGGCCTCATCCTGTCGCAGGAAATTCGTCTTGCTGTGAAAATAAGGAATCCGGACTGCGCCACGGTGATCCGTGAACAGTTTCGGAGACCGCCGATGTTTTCCCTGTCCGGCCACAAGGCGCTGATCGTCGGGATTGCCAATGAGCATTCCATCGCCTGGGGTTGCGCGCAGGCCATGCGGGCGCAGGGGGCCGATCTGGCGATCACCTGGCTGAATGCCAGGGCAGAGCCGTTCGTCCGACCCCTGGCCGAGGCGGCGGGCGCCGAGATCATGATGCCGCTGGATGTCAGCGCGCCGGGTCAGCTTGAGGCGGTCTTCGAGGAGATCGCCGCGCGCTGGGGGCGGCTGGACACGATCCTGCATTCCATCGCCTTCGCGTCGAGGGACGATCTGCATGGCCGCGTGGTGGATTGTTCGGCCGACGGATTCTCGCTGGCGATGGATGTCTCGGTCCATTCCTTCCTGCGCATGATCCGGCTGGCCGAGCCGCTGATGACCGACGGCGGGTGCTGCCTGTCGGTCAGCTTCTTCGGGTCGTCCCGGGTGGTGCGGCACTACAACATGATGGGGCCGGTCAAGGCCGCGCTGGAAAGCTCGGTGCGCTATGCGGCGGCCGAACTGGGCGAAAAGGGCATCCGCGTGCATGCCCTGTCGCCCGGGCCGCTGAAGACGCGGGCGGCCAGCGGCATCGACCATTTCGACGAACTGCTCGAGGCGGCGGCGCACCGCGCGCCGACCCACCAGCTGGCCACGATCGAGGATGTGGGGGCGATGGCGGCCTTCCTTGCCTCGCCCGGGGCCCGCAACCTGACCGGCGGCGTGCATGACATCGACGGCGGTTTTTCCATCACTGCCTGACGGGGGATCCCATGGCGAATGTCTTTGATCTGTTCGACCCGGCCCACCAGCCCCAGGTTCCGCGCCCCGAAGGCGACATGCTGGCGGCAATGCGTCAGGCGATGACCACCGCCGGGGCCGAGATCGACGCGGGTTCCGCGACATTCAACATCCTGACCACCGCGGCGCAGCGCCATTCGGCGCGGATCAGCGAAACCCATTCCGCCCGCGCCGAGGCCGCGCTGGACCAGGCCAAGCGCCTGATGGAAGACCTGCGCACCGCCCAGACGGAAGGGCGTCTGGGGTCGGACTATGCCGAATACCTGCGCGATGCGTGGCAGCGGATGATCCTGACGATGGATACGCTGCGCAAGCGCGGCGATGTGTTCCTCGACCATGAGGAGGCGGGTTGCCCGCCCGTGCTGATCTATGGCTACGAGGTCATCATGGACGGGGCGGACATGCCCTATCCGTCGAACTACATGCTGCTGAAGATCACGCCGCCCGAAGGCGTGACGATCGACGACACCCGCCGCCCCTACATCATCATCGACCCGCGCGCAGGCCACGGACCCGGGATCGGCGGCTTCAAGTCGGACAGCCAGGTCGGCGTGGCGCTGGCGGCCGGCCATCCGGTCTATTTCGTGGCCTTCAGGCGCATGCCGGAGCCGGGGCAGTTCCTGTCCTATGTCACCCGGTCCGAGGCCGAATTCGTGCGCGAGGTGATGCGGCGCCATCCCAAGGCATCGAAACCGGTGGTGACGGGCAATTGCCAGGGCGGCTGGGCCACGCTTCTGCTGGCGGCCACCAACCCCGACCTGACCGGCCCCGTGGTCATCAACGGCGCGCCGGTTGCCCCCTGGGCGGGCAAGGTCGGCGAGAACCCGATGCGCTACAACGCGGGGGTTCTGGGTGGCACCTGGATCCCGATGTTCCTGTCGGACCTTGGCGGCGGCATCTTCGACGGCGCGCATCTGGTGCAGAACTTCGAGATTCTGAACCCGGCGCGGACACTGTTCCGCAAGTACACCGACCTGTTCCGCGACATCGACAAGGGCGACGCGGCCTTTCTTGAGTTCGAGAAATGGTGGGGCGGCTTCTTCCTGATGACCGAGGCCGAGATCAAGTGGATCGTCGAGCAGCTGTTCGTCGGCAACCGCCTGGTCAAGAACGAGGCGCGCATCGAACCCGGCCGCCCCGTGGACCTCAAGGCGATCCGCGCGCCGATCATCATCTTTGCCAGCCACGGCGACAACATCACCCCGCCGCAGCAGGCGCTGAACTGGGTGGCCGAGACCTATGCGGACGTGAACGAGATCCGCATTCGCGGCCAGCGCATCGTCTACATGGTGCATGAACAGGTGGGTCACCTGGGGATATTCGTCTCAAGCCAGATCGCCAAGAAGGAACATTCCGAGGTCGCCTCGACCCTGAAGACGATCGAGGCGCTTGCCCCCGGCCTTTACGAAATGCGCATCGAGGATGTGACCGAGAAGGACGGACAGAAGCACTTTACCGTCGGCTTTGTCGAACGGACGCTGGACGATATCCGCGCGCTGGATGACACGGTGGCGGACGAGCGGCCCTTTGCCGCCGTGGCCCGCGCGGCCGAGGTGCAGGCCCAGCTTTACGATACCGTGATCCGTCCCGTCGTGCGGTCGCTGGTGACCGAGACCGGGGCCGAGATGACCCGCGCACTGCATCCCCAGCGGCTGATCCGGGCACTGGCGTCGAGCCGCAATCCGGTGATGAAGCAGGTCGAGCCGATGGCCGAAAGGGTCAGGGCCGAGCGGCAGAAGGCGGCGGCAGCCAACCCCTTCCTGGCTGCCGAGGCATTCTGGGTGCAGGCGACCGAGAACATGATCGACCTCATGCGCGACAGCCGCGACATGTCGTATGAGCTGTTCTTCCATTCGGTCTGGGGCAGCCCCTGGGCCCGCGCCTTTGGCCGCACGCATGAGGCCAAGCGCACCCTGAAGACCGTTGCCGAACTGCGCGGCCTGCCAGAGGTGGCCACCGCGCTGATGCATATGGAGCAGGGCGGCTTTCCGGAGGCGGTGATCCGGATGCTGGTGCTTCTGGCCGAGAACCGCGGCACGGTGCGGCGCGACCGGCTGGAACGTTCGGCCCAGGTCCTGACCCAGGACGAACCGTTCCGCAGCCTTGGGGCCGAACGCCGCGCGATGATCATCCATCAGCAGACCCTGATCGCGACCTTCGAGCCGGAAAGCGCCATTGACACGCTGCCGCTGCTTCTGAACGATGCGGCCGAGCGCGAACTGGCGATGCAGGTGGTGCAGTTCATTCCGGGCGTCATCGAGGAGATGTCGCCGCGCACGCTGTCGATGCTGCAGCGTTTCCGCGAAGTGCTTGGGCTGGAACCGCTGACCGCCGATGTGACAGCCGACCCGCTTGCCCCGGCCATTGTGGCCGGAGATGCCGCCCTGGCAAGGCCCGAGGCCGCGCCGCGTGGCCGCCGCCGCAACGGGCGGGACGCGGCGGCCCCCGCAACGGAGGCATGAATGCATCTGGTCAACAGGACCTTCGCCGAAATCCAGCCCGGCGACCGGGCCGAACTGCGTCGGCTGATCACGGCGGATGACCTTTACGTCTTTGCTGCCGCTTCGGGAAACTCGAACCCGATGCACCTGACAGACAGCGATCTGGACGGCGATGGCACCGTCGAGCGGATCGCGCCGGGCATGTTCATTGCCTCGCTGATCTCGGCCGTCCTGGGCACCCAACTGCCGGGGCCGGGCACGCTCTACCGCCGTCAGACGCTCGACTTCCATTCCCGCGCCCATGCCGGGGAAGAGGTGATCGTACGGGCCGAGGTCCTGTCGAAGGCAGACGGGATCGTGCGGCTGAAGACCGAAGTCAGCCATGCCGGCGACGGCAGGGTGATCCTGACGGGTGAGGCCGAGGTTCTGGCCCCCACCGAGAAGTTCAACCGCGACGACATCGACGTGCCCGGTCTTGTCGTCCAGCGCCACCGCCATTTCGAGGCGCTGCTCGAACGCGCGCGGCCTCTGCCTGCATTGCCCACCGCCGTGGTCTGCCCGGACGAGGCCAAGTCGCTTGGCGGCGCGCTGCTGGCGATGAAGGAAAGCATCATCACGCCGGTCCTTGTGGGGAATGCCGCCGCGATCCGCGCGGCCGCCGAGGAAATCGGGGCCGACCTGACGGGCATCGACATCGTCGATGTGACGGGCGACGCGGCCGCTGCCGAGCGCGCCTGCGCGCTGGTGCATGACGGGCGGGTGGCGGCGGTGATGAAGGGCCATCTGCACACCGACGACCTGCTGAAACCCATGATCGACAAGGTGCTGGGTCTGCGGGCCGGGCGGCGGTTCACCCATGTCTTCGTGATGGACGTGCCGGGCCAGCCGGAACCCCTGTTCGTCACCGACGCGGCGATCAACATCGCCCCCGATCTCGCGACCAAGGTCGACATCTGCCAGAACGCCATCGACCTTGCCCTTTCGCTGGGCATGGACCCGCGCGTCGGCGTGCTGTCGGCGGTCGAGACGGTGAATCCGGCGATCCAGTCGTCGATCGATGCCGCGCTGCTGTCCAAGATGGCGGATCGCGGCCAGATCAGGGGCGGTCAGGTCGAGGGCCCGCTGGCGATGGACAATGCCGTCGACATGGCAGCGGCAAAGACCAAGGGGTTGAAGGGCAACGTCGCGGGGCGGGCGAACATCCTTGTCGTGCCGGGTCTGGACGCGGGCAACATGCTGGCCAAGCAACTGGCCTTCATCAGCCATGCCGAAGGGGCCGGGCTGGTCCTGGGCGCCAGGGTTCCGGTCATCCTGAACAGTCGTTCGGACAGCCCGATGTCGCGGCTTGCCTCCTGTGCCGTGGCGGCGATCCACCACTTTGCCGGGGCCGGAAGATGACGCGGGCCGTCCTGACCCTGAACGCCGGTTCGTCCTCGCTGAAGGTCGCGCTGTATCCTGTCTCGGGTGACGAACCGCTGGCAACCGGGCTTGCCGACCGGATCGGACCCGAGGGCCTGCTGAAGCTGAAGGACGCCACCGGAGCGGCCATCGACGGCGCGGGGGATCTGACCAGCCATGCGGGCGCGATGGCCGCCGCCATCGCCGCCTTTCGCGCCCGCTGGCCCGATCTTGACATTGCCGCCGTCGGTCACCGCGTTGTGCATGGCGGGGCCGATCGTGCGGCGCCGGTGCCGGTGACCGAGGCGCTGCTGCTTGAACTGGAGGGGCTTTCCCCCTTCGCGCCGCTGCATCAGCCGCACAATCTGGCCGGCATCCGTGCCGCGATGCAGGCGTTCCCGGGCGTGCCGCAGGTGGCCTGCTTTGACACGGCCTTCCATCGCAGCCACCCCTTCGTGAACGACACCTTCGCCCTGCCCCGCGCGCTCTATGCCGAAGGGGTGCGGCGCTATGGGTTCCATGGCCTGAGCTACGACTACATCGCCGGAGAACTGGCCCGGACCGCGCCTCATCTGGCGGAAGGCCGGGTCGTGGTGGCCCACCTGGGCAACGGCGCCAGCATGTGCGGGATCACCGACGGCCGCTCGGTTGCCTCGACCATGGGTTTTTCGGCGCTGGACGGGCTGCCGATGGGAACGCGCTGCGGCCAGCTTGATCCTGGCGTGCTTCTGTACCTGATGGATCAGAAGGGGATGTCGGCCTCTGCGATCTCGGACCTTCTCTACAGGCAGTCCGGCCTTCTGGGCCTGTCGGGCCTGTCGAATGACATGCGCACGCTGGAAGCCGCAGGCACGTCCGAGGCGGTCGAGGCCATCGACTATTTCGTCTTCCGCTGCCAGCGCGAGGTCGGTGCGATGGCTGCCGCCCTTGGCGGGATCGACGCCCTGATCTTCTGCGGCGGCATCGGCGAGAACTCGCGCCTGATCCGCGCCCGCATCTGCGAACGGCTCGGCTGGATGGGGATCGAGATCGACCATGGCAGGAACGCCGCAAACAGGCGGGTGATCTCGTCCGACCTGGCGCGCACGACCGTCATGGTCATTCCCACGAACGAAGAACTGGTGATCGCCCGCGCCGCGCGTGCGGTCGTGGGCGAAAGGGATGCCGCATGAAAGGCGCATTGAGACCCGAGGCTGCGGCCGAACTGATCCCCGACGGGGCCAGCGTGATGATCGGTGGCTTCATGGCGGTCGGCACGCCCGAGCGGATGATCGACGCCATCGTGGCGCGGGGTATCCGCGACCTGACGGTGATCGCCAACGATACCGCCATGCCCGGCAAGGGCATCGGCAAGCTGATCTCGGCGGGCCTGGTGTCCCGCGTGATCGCCAGCCACATCGGGCTGAACCCCGAGACGCAGGCCAAGATGATCGCGGGCGAGATCGCTTGCGAACTGGTGCCGCAGGGCACGCTGATCGAGCGCATCCGGGCCGGCGGCATGGGGCTGGGCGGGGTTCTGACACCCACCGGCCTTGCGACCGAGGTCGAGGAAGGCAAGCAGATCGTGACGGTCGAGGGCAACCGGTATCTGGTCGAAACCCCGCTGAAAGCCGACTTCGCGCTGATCGGGGCCTGGCAGGCGGACTATGTCGGCAACCTCAGCTATCTGCTGACCGCGCACAACTTCAAC
Source organism: Paracoccaceae bacterium (assembly GCA_019454225.1). NCBI lineage: Bacteria > Pseudomonadati > Pseudomonadota > Alphaproteobacteria > Rhodobacterales > Paracoccaceae > Paracoccaceae bacterium. The sequence continues at coordinate 533,332 of CP075370.1, forward strand.
CCGATCATCGCGCTGGCCGGGCGCTGCGTGATCGCCGAGGCCGAAAGCATCGTGCCGGTGGGGGTGATCCCGCCCGATGCGGTGAAGACGCCGGGCGTGCTCGTCGACCACCTTCTGATCCGCGCGGCATAGGGGGCCGAGATGGACGCCAAGGAACTTATCGCCCGCCGCGTGGCACGGGAAATCAAGGCCGGATCTCTGGTGAACCTGGGTATCGGGCTGCCGTCGATGGTGGCGAACTTCGTGCCGCCCGATCTGGGCGTGTTCTTCCAGGCCGAGAACGGCGTGATCGGCCTTGGCGCCCGTCCCCCCGAGGGGATGGAGGATCGCCACCTGACCGATGCGGGCGGCGGCTTCGTGACCGCCGTTCCCGGGGCAGCCTCGATCGACAGCGCGATGAGCTTTGGCCTGATCCGGGGCGGGCATCTGGACATGACCGTGCTGGGCGGTTTGCAGGTGGACGAGGCGGGACATCTCGCGAACTGGAAGGTCCCGGGCAAGATGGTGCCGGGCATGGGCGGGGCGATGGACCTGGTCACCGGGGCCGCTCGTGTCGTGGTCGCGATGCAGCATGCGGCAAAGGGGCAGTCCAAGATCGTCCCGCGCTGCACCCTGCCGCTGACGGCGCTGCGCCGGGTCAACCTTGTCGTGACCGACCTTGCCGTGATCGAGCCCAGCGGAGCGGGGCTGATCCTGCGCGAACGCGCACCGGGTGTTTCCGTCGATGACATCCGTGCCGCGACCGAGGCCGCGCTGGTGATCCCGGACGACGTTCCCGAAATGATCCTTGCCTGAGGTCCACATGCCCGATTTCCGTACCGCCATCGTGACCGGCTCGACCTCGGGGATCGGTCTTGCCGTCGCCCGTGCCCTGGCCGAGGCCGGTCATGCCGTGATGATGAACGGCCTTGGCGACCCCGAAGCCGTCGAGGCGACGCGCGCCCAGATCGAAACCGAAACCGGCGCGCCCATCGCCTTTCACGGCGCCGACATGTCGAACCCCGCGCAGATCGCGGACCTCGTGGCCGCGACCGAGGCGCGGTTCGGCCAGATCGACATCGTCGTCAACAACGCCGGCATCCAGACGGTCGCGCCGATCGAGGAGTTCCCGGTCGACCGCTACGACCTGATCATGGCGATCAACATGTCGGCCGCCTGGCACCTGTGCCGCGCCACCTTTGGCGGCATGAAACGGCGCGGCTGGGGGCGGGTGATCAACGTGGCCTCGGCCCATGGCCTGGTCGCCTCGCCCTACAAGTCGGCCTATGTGATGGCCAAGCATGGCATCGTCGGCCTGACCAGGACGCTGGCGCTGGAAGGGGCCGAACACGGGGTCACGGCCAACGCGATCTGCCCGGGCTATGTCCTGACGCCCCTGGTGGAAAGGCAGATCCCCGAAACGGCGGCGGCACGGGGGATCACCGAGGACGAAGTGATCCGCGACGTGCTTCTGGCGGCGCAGCCGACCAAGAGCTTTGTCCAGCCCGGCCAGATCGGCGCGCTGGCGGCGTTCCTGTGCACCGCAGCGGCAAGCCAGATCACCGGAACCGCGCTGCCCGTCGATGGCGGCTGGACCGCACATTGAAAGGACAGATCGTGCACCCCATCCAGAAGATCGGCGTCATCGGCGGCGGCACCATGGGCAGCGGCATCGCCCAGGTCTTTGCCATGGCAGGCTTTCCCGTCCTGATCCAGGATCTGACCGTGGCCGCGCTCGACCGCAGCCGGGCCACCATCGGCACGTCGCTGTCGCGTCTGGCCAGGAAGGGCAGCCTGACCGAGGCCAGGGCGGCCGAGGCCATGGCGCTCATCCAGACCACGACGGTCTTCGAGCTGATGGACGACCGCGACCTGGTGATCGAGGCGATCGTCGAGAAGGTCGATGTCAAGACCGGGCTGCTGAAACGGCTGGACGGCATCTGCCGCCACGATGCGATCTTCGCGTCGAACACCTCGTCCATCTCGCTGACCGAACTCGCCGCCGCCTCGGCGCATCCGGGCCGTGTGATCGGCATGCATTTCTTCAACCCGGTGCCGATGATGCAGTTGGTCGAGATCATCCGCGCGCTGCAGACGACCGATGCCGTGGCCGAGGCGGTGACGGACCTGACACGTGCCATCGGCAAGACGCCCCGGGTCAGCAAGGACAGCTATGGCTTCATCGTGAACCGCCTGCTGGCGCCGCAGATCAACGAGGCGATCAACTGCGTCTACGAAGGGCTGGCGACCGCCGAAGACATCGACAGCATGATGAAGCTTGGCGCCAACCATCCGATGGGTCCGCTGTCGCTGGGCGACCTGATCGGGCTCGACGTGGTGCTGAACATCATGGAGACCCTGTACAATGGCTTTGACGATCCCAAGTATCGGCCTTCGCCCCTGCTGAAGCAGATGGTGGCGGCCGGTTATCTGGGCCGCAAGACCGGCAGGGGCTTTGCCGAGTATCATGCCCACTAGGCCGGGGTGACGGTGCCCCATGCAGAGCTTTCTGGCAGAGGACGGGGCAAGGCTCGCCTTTCGCGATGAGGGCCGGGGGCTGCCGCTTCTGGCGCTGGCGGGGCTGACCCGGGACGGGCGCGATTTCGACTATCTGGCCCGCCACCTGCCCGATGGCATCCGCCTTGTCCGGCTCGACAGCCGCGGGCGGGGCGGTTCCGACTGGACCGGACCGGACACCTACACCGTCGCGCAAGAGGCGAGGGATGCGCTGGCGCTGCTCGATCATCTGGGGCTGGCGCAAGCCGCGATCATCGGGTCGTCCCGGGGCGGGCTCCTCGGCCTCGTCATCGCCTCGACCGCCAGGCATCGCCTGCTCGGGCTTTGCCTGAACGATGTCGGGCCGGTGGTGGAACGCGAAGGGCTGTTGCGCATCGGCGCCTATGTCGGGATCGAACCGACGGTTCCGACCCTGGAAGAGGTTGCCGACCGCATGCCCTCTGCCATGCCCGGCTTTTCGCATGTCCCGGCCCTGCGATGGCAGGAAGAGACGGTCCGCCACTATGTGCAGCGGGATGGCCATGTCGGGCTGACCTATGACCCTGCGCTGCGCCAGTCCTTCGATGCGGCCATGGCTGCGCCGCTGCCCGAACTCTGGCCCCTGTTCGATGCCTGCGAAGGCCTGCCGCTGGCCCTGATCAGGGGGGCGTCCTCGGACGTTCTGGCGCGGGCCACCGCCATCGAAATGCGCCGCCGCCGCCCCGACATGATCTTTGTCGAAGTCCCGGAGCGCGGGCATATCCCGTTTCTTGACGAGCCGGAGGCAATGGGGGCGCTGAGGGCGTGGCTGGACGAGATACGGAACCGCCGCTGATCGGGCGGTCCGGATGGCGCGAAACGCGCCGTGCAGGGCCGGGTGCGCCGTCCGGGCCTGCGATGAACCGGGCCCGCGCCCCGCGACCCTGCCTGTCGCGATGGAGGACGTTCCGGAAGCGCGCTGTTGCCGCGGGCCGCCCGCCTTTGGCGGTGCGGCGGCTTAACCCCATGGATTCGCGCCACTTTCGCCGTATGGCCCGCGTCGGTTCCCCGTCGGTTCCGCGTCTGGCATCCGTCCCGACACCGGGGGGTGCCGGGCTGTTGACGACTGGAGGGCGAATCGGGAACGCAATCAAGGCGAGTCGTGGTTGGGGCCTGCCTTGCAGGTGCGTTCAGGTCGGAGCCTCTTGTGAATGCCGGTCTTGCCGACCCCCCCCCTTTCCCTCACCGCCCGGCTCCGCTAGGCTCAGTGCCACCTCGGGGTGCCCGTGCATGCGGGCTGAGATGCGGAGCTGATCCGTGAACCCGTTGAACCTGAACCGGTTAGGACCGGCGGAGGGAAGGTGACAGGATCGTCCTGCCCGACTCCGCCCGTCGCAATGGAGGACGACCATGAAGCTTCCTATTGCCGCGGGTTGCCTGACGCTTGCCTTTGGCGGCGCGGCGGCTGCGGAAACGCCCGTGATCACGGTGCTGGCCTATGACAGCTTTGTCAGCGAATGGGGCCCCGGCCCCGCCATCGAGACCGCCTTCGAGGAAAGCTGCGGCTGCGACCTGCGGATGATCGGCGCGGGCGACGGCGCGGCGCTTCTGGCGCGGGTGCAGCTCGAGGGGCCGCGCGGCGCGGCCGACGTGGTGCTGGGGCTGGACACCGCGCTGACCGCGCAGGCGGCGGCGACGGGCCTGTTCGCGCCCCATGGCATCACCGGCGACTGGGACCTGCCGGTGGCCTGGGGCGACCCGCTGTTCGTGCCCTATGACTGGGGCTGGTTCGCCTTTGTCCATGACGTGACGCGGCTGCCCGACCCGCCGCGGTCGTTCGAGGCGCTGGCGGACTCGGAGGTGACGATCGTGATCCAGGACCCGCGGTCGTCGACCCCGGGGCTGGGGCTGCTGCTGTGGATCGAGGCGGCGCATGGCGCACGGGCCGCCGAGATCTGGGCGGGGCTGGCCGACAACATCGTGACGGTGACGCCCGGTTGGTCGGAAGCCTATGGCCTGTTCCTGGAGGGCGAGGCGGACATGGTGCTGAGCTATACCACCAGCCCGGCCTATCACCTGATCGCCGAGGGCGACGCCACCAAGGCCGCGGCCGGGTTCGACGAGGGGCATTACCTGCAGGTCGAGGTGGCGGGGGTTCTGGCCAACGCGCCGCAACCGGACCTGGCGCGGGCGTTCCTGACCTTCCTGGGGTCCGACGCGGCGCAGGCGGTGCTGCCCACGACGAACTGGATGTACCCCGCGCGGATGCCCGCGGGCGGCCTGCCCGAGGGGTTCGACACGCTGCTGATGCCCGAACGGTCGCTGCTGATGACGCCGGACGAGGCGCAGGCGGCCCGCGGCCCGGCCCTGGACAGATGGCGCGCGGCGCTGTCGCGCTGACCGCCGCCGGGGCGGTCGCCGTTCTGGCGGTCGCCCCGGTGGTCGCGGTGGCGCTGCGGGCGGGGACGTGGACCCTGGCGGCGCCGGACATGGCGGCGGTGCGGTTCACCGTTCTGCAGGCGGCGCTGTCTGCGGCGCTGTCCTGCGCGCTGGCGGTGCCGCTGGCGCGGGCGCTGGCGCGGCGGCGGTTTCCCGGGCGGGGGCTGTTCATCACCGCGCTGGGGGCGCCGTTCCTGCTGCCGGTGCTGGTGGCGGTGCTGGGGCTGCTGGCGGTGTTCGGGCGGGCGGGCTGGGTGAATGCCGGCCTGTCGGCGCTGGGACTGCCGGTGGTCACGGTCTACGGGTTGCACGGGGTGGTGCTGGCGCATGTGTTCTTCAACCTGCCGCTGGCTGCGCGGCTGATCCTGTTCGGGTGGCAGGCGATCCCGGCCGAGCGGTTCCGGCTGGCACGATCGCTGGGCCTTGGCCCGGCCGAGGTGATGCGGCACCTTGAATGGCCGATGCTGCGCGGCGTGCTGCCCGGGGGGTTCCTTGCGGTGTTTGCGGTCTGCCTGACCAGCTTTGCCGTGGCGCTGACGCTGGGCGGGGGGCCCAAGGCGACGACCGTGGAACTGGCCATCTATCAGGCCCTGCGCTTCGATTTCGATCTGGCGGCGGCGGCACGGCTTTCGCTGGTGCAGCTTGGGCTGTGCGCCGCAGCCTTTGCGGTGGCGTCGCGCCTGACGGTGCCCCCTGCGTTCGGGGCCGGGCTGGACCGGGCACCCGACATTCCCCGGCCGGGCGGCTGGCGTCGGGGTGCCGACGCGGCCGCGATGCTGGCGGCGGGGGCGTTCCTGGCGCTGCCGCTGCTGGCCGTGGTGCTGCGCGGCCTGCCGGGACTGGCCGATCTGCCCTGGCAGGTCTGGGCGGCGGCGGGCCGGTCGGTGACCGTGGCGCTGGTGGCGGCGGTGCTGACGCTGGCCTGCGCGCTGCCGCTGGCGCTGGCGGCGGCGGCGGGTGCGCGCTGGGCCGGGCTGGTGGCGACACTGCCGCTGGCGCTGTCGTCGCTGGTGATGGGGACCGGGCTGTTCCTGATGGTGCAGCCGCTGCTGCGCCCGGCAGATGTCGCCCTGCCGGTGACCATGGCGGTGAATGCCGCACTGGCGTTGCCCTTTGCCTATCGGCTGATGCTGCCGGGGGCCGAGGCGCTGCGGCCGCATGACCGGCTTGCGCAATCGCTGGGAATGCCGCCCTTGGCGCGGCTGCGTCTGGTGACGCTGCCACGGCTGGCCGGGCCGATGGGTTTTGCCGGGGGGCTGGCCGCGGCGCTGGCGATGGGCGATCTGGGCGTCATCGCGCTGTTTGCCACCGAGGGGGGCGAGACGCTGCCCCTGATGGTGCATCGCCTGATGGGCGCCTACCGGATGGAGATGGCGGCCTCGGCCGCGCTGCTGTTGCTGGTGCTGTCCTTCGCGCTGTTCGCGACCATCGACCGGATCGGACGCCATGCTGCATCTTGACCGACTGAGCCTTCGACAGGGCGATTTCAGCCTGACGGCCGACTGGTCCGCCGGACCGGGCGCGCGCGTGGCGCTGATCGGGCCGTCGGGCGCCGGAAAATCGACACTGCTGTCGGCGATCGCGGGATTCCTGCGTCCGGCAGCGGGCCGCATCCTGTGGCAGGGGCAGGACATCACGGCGATGGAACCGGGCGCGCGCCCGCTGTCGATCCTGTTCCAGGACCAGAACCTGTTTCCGCACCTGACGGTGGCGCAGAACGCGGGGCTGGGCCTGTCACCCGGCCTGCGGCTGTCGCGCGAGGATCACGCGCGGGTGGCGGCGACGCTGGACCGGCTGGGCCTGGCGGGGCTGGGCGACCGGCGCCCCGCCGCGCTGTCGGGTGGCCAGCAGTCGCGCGCGGCGCTGGCCCGCACGCTGCTGCGCGCGCGTCCGCTGCTGCTGCTGGACGAACCCTTTGCGGCGCTCGGGCCTGCGATGAAGGCCGATCTGCTGGACCTTGTGGCGGGACTGGCGGAGGAAAGCGGCACCACGGTGCTGCTGGTGACGCATGACCCGGCCGAGGCGCGGCGTTTCGCCCCGCTGACCGTGTTCGTCGCGGATGGCGTGGCGCATGCGCCGCAGCCCACCGGCGCGCTGCTGGACGCGCCGCCGCCTGCGCTGGCCGACTATCTGGGCGGCTGAGGGGGCGGCGGGATCATCCGGCCGATGGCGGCCGCATGGCCGGGCGGGGCCGCCAGAACATCGGCGCAAAGCGCCACCGCCGCGTCAAGCAGCCCCTCGGGCGGGACGATGCGGTCGATCAGGCCCCAGGCCAGCGCCTCGTCGGCGTCGATCCGGGCGCCCGCCATCAGGATCAGGCGCGCACGGGCCGGGCCGACCAGCGCCGACAGGCGGCCGGGGTCGGACGGCTGCGGCAGAAAGCCCAGCCGCATCACCGGATAGAACAGGCGCGTGCCCGGTGCCGCGATGCGGATGCCGCAGGCCAGCACCATGCCCAGGCTGCCGCCTGCCGCCGTGCCGTTCAGCGCCGCGACCGACAGGCCGGGAAACCCCGCGACCGCGGCGGACAGCCGTTCCCACAGCGGGCTTGTCGCCAGCCCGGCGCGTGCCGCGTCCAGATCGGCCCCGGCGGAGAACACCGCACCCGCCCCGGTCAGGACCAGGGCGCGGGCATCGGTGGCGCCCTCGACCGCCGCGGTCAGCGCCTCGAGCATCCCGGCGGTCAGCGCGTTGGCCTTGCCGGGCCGGTCCAGCGTGACGATGCGAAGGGCGCCGCCGTCGCGATCCTCGACACGGATCATGCCGTGATCCCCGCCCGCCGCCGGACGCCGGGATCGCGCAGCGAGATCTCGCGCCCGAGAAATTCGTCGGCGTCGGGGCCGCACATCCACAGCAGCGCGCGCCCCGCCCATTCCGCCGGGATATGGGCCGAGGGGTCGAGACGGCTGACCGGGTTGATGCCGCTGTGCCGGATCGCGACCTGCATGTCGGTGGCCACGGTGCCCGGCGACAGGCCCATGATTCGCAGGCCCTGCGCGGCCTCTTCCAGATGGGCGCATTGCGTCAGCATGGCGGCACCCGCCTTGGCCGCGCAATAGGCGCTCCACCCCTCCAGCGGGTTGTGGGCGGCGCCCGACGACACCGTGACCAGCGTGCCGCCACCCCTTGCGCGCAGGTGCGGGATGGCCGCGCGCATGCCGTGGAACACGCCCTTGAGGTTGATGTCGACGGCGCGGCCCCAGGCCGCGGCATCGGCATCGGCCAGCCGCGCGATGGGCTCGATCACGCCGGCGTTGTTGATCATCGCGTCGATGCCGCCCCAGCGGTCGGCCACCCGCGCCAGCGCCCAGTCCACCTGCGCGGCCTCGGCCACGTCGCAGGCGATGGCCGTCGCGGCATCGCCCAGCCCCGCCGCCAGGGTCGCGATCTGCGCCTCGGTGCGGGCCAGAAGCGCGACGCGCGCGCCGGCCTGAACGAAGACGCGGGCCGCCGCCGCGCCGATTCCCCGGCTTGCACCGGTGATGACCACCACTTTTCCCTGCATCGCATCCCCTCCGCTGCCGTTCGTCCCGTCCTATCCCGCGCCGCGCGCGCGGAAAACCCGTCGCGCAGGATTCACTTGACCCCCCGGCGCGCGGGGCCGATGCTGCGCGCAAATTTTGCACCACAGGGAAGGTTTGGTCATGACACATCGCGGATTGTTCGGCGTCTCGGCCCTTTGCACGCTTCTGTCCACCACCGCGCTGCACGCGCAGGTTACCCCCGAGCAGGTCTGGCAGAACTGGAAGGACCTGGCCACCGGCTATGGCCAGACCGTCTCGACCGGATCGGAAAGCCGTCAGGGCGACACGCTGGTGATCACCGGGATGACGATGGAACAGGCGGACGGCGATGTGGCCGTGACCGGCACGATCGACGAGGTGCGGTTCCGCGATCTGGGCAACGGCACGGTCGAGGTGACGATGTCGCCGACCTATCCGCTGACCATGAACACCGTGAACGCGGAAGGCGAGGATGTCGAGGTCGGCATCGAGATCGCGCAGGACAACCTGTCGATGATCGCCGGCGGGACGCCCGACAACACCACCTATGATTTCACCGCCGATTCCATGGTCGTCTCGACCACCAGCGTGATCGAGGCGGGCGAGGCGCTGCCGGTCAAGTTCAACCTCGCGCTTGAGGGTGCGGGCGGGAAATACGTCGTCAACCGCAAGCCTGGCGATGTGATCGACCTGACCTCGGGCGTGACGGCCGGGAACATGGTGCTGACGGTTGCCATGACCGACCCGGCGGAAGGCACGGATGTGCAGATCAACGCCACGGTGGCGCAGCTTTCGGCCACGTCGAGCGGCACCTTCGGTTCCATGATGGACATGGAAAAGCTGAGCGACGCGCTGAATGCGGGCTTTGCGGTGGATGTGGCGCTGTCCTACGGCCCGATCGCCTATGACATGAACGTGACCGAGGACTCGGGCCCGACCTCGATCCGCGGCAAGACTGACGGCGGCAGCCTGGCGCTGGCGATGGACCGGACCAAGCTGGCCTACAAGGGCGGTGCGCGCGCGGTCGAGGTGCTGATTTCCAGCGCGCAGATCCCCTTCCCCGAAGTGGCGATCCGCTATGCCGAGACGGCGTTCGACCTGCTGATGCCGATCAGCAAGGGCGACGCGCCGCAGGAGTATCGCCTGGGCGCCACCCTGCGCGACCTGACGGTTTCGGACGAGATCTGGGCGATGTTCGACCCGATGCAGAACCTGTCGCGCGACCCCGCGACGCTGGTGATCGACGCGCGCGGCACCGCCACGCTGAGCGTCGACATCATGGACGAGGAAGCGATGAACTCGGGCATGCCCCCGGGCACGCTGGACAGTTTCGACCTGCCTGCGCTTCAGCTGAAGATCGCCGGGGCCGAACTGACCGGGAACGGCGCGCTGACCTTCGACAACACCGACCTCGTGTCCTTCGACGGCGTGCCCGCGCCCACCGGCACCGTGAACCTGGCGCTGTCCGGCGGCAATGCGCTGCTGGACAAGCTGGTGGCGATGGGTCTTGTTCCGGATGAACAGGCGATGGGCGCCCGCATGATGATGGGCATGTTCGCGCGGCCCGGCACCGAGCCCGATACCCTGACCTCGACGCTGGAGTTCAAGGACAAGGGCTTCTTTGCCAACGGCATGCGCCTGAAATAGACCCGTCCCCCCGGGGGTTCCATGCACGGGCGGCCCCTGCCGGGGCCGCCTTTTGCCATTCTGCGCCCCGTGCGCTTGTCCCCGCCTGCCCCCCGGATTACCTGAACCCGATGGCGCGCAGCACGCGCGCGAGGAGCCGCCGATGACCCGACCCCTGCACCATCTGACCGACGCCCTTCTGGCCGCCGCGCGCCGCGCCGGTGCCGGGGCGGCGGATGCGATCGCGGTGGACGGTCAGTCGGTGTCGGTGGACATCCGCGCCGGACGCCTGGAGCAGGCCGAACGCGCCGAAGGCATCGAGATCGGCCTGCGCGTGCTGATCGGCGGGCGGCAGGCCTGCGTCTCGGCCTCGGACGTGTCGGACCGCACCATCGCGGCGATGGCCGAGCGTGCCGTCGCCATGGCGCGCGAGGCGCCGGAAGACCCCTTCGCCGGGCTGGCCGACCCCGGCGAGACCGCAACCGCCACCGACCCGTCTGCGCTGGAACTGTGCGACCCGGCCGATGCGCCCGCGGCGGCGGCGCTGGAGTCGCTCGCCCGCCGGGCCGAGGGCGCGGCGATGGCGCGGGGCGGCGTCACGCAGGTCGAGGCGGGGGCGGGCCATTCGCTGCGCCGGGTGCATCTGGCGGCGAGCAACGGGTTTTCGGGCGGCTATGCGCGGTCGTCCGTCTCGGTGTCGGCGGTGGCCTTTACCGGTGAGGGCACCGCGATGGAGCGCGACTGGGCGGGCGAGGGCCGCGTCTGGATGGCCGACCTGCCCGAACCCGAAGGGATCGGCCAGCTTGCCGCCGAACGGGCGCTGTCGCGCGCCGGTGCACGAAAGCCCCCGACGGGCGCCTTCCCGGTTCTGTTCGACGAACGGGTGGCATCCTCGCTGATCGGTCACCTGCTGCAGGCGATCAACGGCGCCACCGTGGCGCGCGGGTCCGGGTGGCTGCGCGACAGGCTGGGCGAGCCGGTGCTTCCCCCCGGCCTCTCGGTCATCGAGGATCCGCACCGGACGCGGACATCGGCGAGCCGGATGTTCGATGCCGAGGGTCTGGCGACGCGGAAACGGACGATCATTCAGGATGGCGTGCTGACCGGCTGGGTGCTGGACCTCGCGTCGGCCCGGAAGCTGGGCATGGCCAGCACCGGCAATGCGGCGCGCGGTCCTTCGGCGCCTCCGTCGCCCGCGACCTCGAACATCGAACTGACGCCAGGCAGCGCCAGCCGTGACGACCTGGTGGCCGCCATGGGCACGGGCCTGCTGGTGACCTCGCTGATCGGCGCCTCGATCAACCCGACGACCGGCGACTATTCGCGGGGCGCCAGCGGTTTCTGGGTCGAGGGGGGGCAGATCGCCTGGCCGGTGAACGAATGCACCATCGCGGGCAACCTGCGTGACATGCTGATGCGGATCACCCCCGCGAACGACGCGCGCGCGCATCTGTCCACGCGCGTGCCGTCCTGTCTGGTCGAGGGGCTGACGCTTGCCGGCGCGTGACCTTGCGCTGCTGACCGATGCCGCGGCCGAGGCCGGGCGCATCGCCCGCCGGTTCTGGCGCCGGAACCCCGCCGTCTGGGACAAGCCCGGCAACGGGCCGGTGACCGAGGCCGACCTGGCGGTGAACCGGATGCTGCTGGCCGACCTGCGCCGCGCCCGCCCGGACTATGGCTGGCTGTCCGAGGAAACCCCGGACGACCGCGAAAGGCTGGACAATGAACGGGTGTTCATCATTGATCCGATCGACGGAACCCGCGCCTTCATCGCCGGAGAGGAGCATTTTGCCCATGCCCTTGCGGTGGCCGAGCGCGGGCGGGTGACGGCGGCGGTGGTGCATCTGCCGGTCGCCGGGCTGACCTACGCGGCGGTGGCGGACGGTCTGGCCACACTGAACGGTCGCCCGTTGCGGCCCAGCGGACGGGAAGACGAGGACGGCGCGGTGGCGCTGGCCAGCGGCGCGGCGATGATGGCGGCGCACTGGCCGGGCGGCGTGCCGCCGCTGCGCCGGGCATTCCGTGCCTCGCTGGCCTGGCGCCTGTGCCTGGTTGCCGAGGGCGCGTTCGACGCGATGCTGACCTTCCGTCCCACCTGGGAATGGGATGCGGCGGCAGGCTGCCTGATCGCCGCGGCGGCGGGTGCCGCCGCCACCGATGCCGATGGCCTGGCCCCGGCATTCAACCGGCGCGACCCGCGCGTCAACGGCCTGATCGTGGCGGCCCCCGGGGTGCATGCCGCGCTGATGGCGCGGCGGCGCGGTCAGTCCTTCGCCAGCCCCAGCTGATCGGCGCCCGCCTTCATCGGTGCGACGCCTTCCTCGAGGATCTCGCGCAGGATGCCCTCGGCGTGTTTCGACAGCGAGGTCTGCACCACGCGCCCCTTTGCCCGGAAGTTGGCCAGCCGGTCCAGCACCTTGTCCGCCGTCATCTTGCGGATCAGCACGCAGACCGCCGAGCCGCCCTTGTCCAGGCTGCGGCCCACGTCGCGCAGGAAACCGTCGTCGATCCCGATGTCGGTGGCGCGGCCGGCCAGTGCCCCGGCGCCCGCGCCGACCGCCGCCCCGACGATCGGGTTGAGGAACAGCATCCCTACGAGCGCGCCCCAGAACCCCCCGCCCAGCGCGCCGCGCGCCGTCAGGTTCACCGCCTGGTGCAGATGCACGTCGCCCGTGTCGTCCCGCGTCACGACGACCGCGTCCTCCATCTCGATCAGATACTCCTTCTGCAGCCGCAGCAGTTCGGCGCGCACCTCGAAGGCGGTCGCCTCATCCGGATAGGCGACGATGACAAGATCGGACATGGGTTCCTCCTGCGCATGAGTCTGCGCAGTCTAGCACGGTCAAAGCGCTTTGGATGCCTAAAATCGCGGCGCCCGCACCGGTCCGCGACCGGTGCGGGGCTGGCTTCAGTTGCGTCCGACGAATTCGAAGCTGAACCGCGTCTCGGCCCCGGCAGGCGGCACCGGAAACGGAGCGGCACGGCGGATGTGGTCCATCGCGGCACGGTCCAGCGCCGCGGCCCCGGACGACCGCGCCAGCGTCACCGAAGCCAGCGCCCCGGACGGCGCGATGCGGAATGACACCACCGCCGTGCCCCGGGCGGAAACGGCGGGCTTGCGCAACCGGGTGATGCGGCGCAGCACCTCGCCCGGATAGTTCGACCGTGCGGCGTTCCCCGCCGCGCTGGCCCCCGCCGATCTGGCCCCCGCCGCGCCGGCGGCGGCATCGGCCTGGCCCGTGTCGCTGCCCTTCCGCGCGTTCCGGTCTGCATTTCCCGCGGCAGATTTCGCCCTGGCGGGCGGGGCCTTTTCGGCGGGCCGCGCCTTCGGCCGTGGAGAGGTCTCGGGCGCGTCCTGTCCGATGACCGTCTCCGGCACGGCGGCCGCGGTTCGGTCCGGGGCGGGCGCGGGCTCCGCTGGCACCGCCGGGGCCACGGTGGCGGCTGCGGCGGCGGGCGCGGGGGCTGCCATGTCCGGCGCGGGCGCCGGGGCGGCCGTCTGCGGCACCGCAAGGGGGGCAAGCGCCACCTCCGGCATGGCGGCCGCCAGGGGCACCGCGACCGCGGCGACGGCAGGGGGCGGCGATGCCGTGGGGGTGGCGGGGGTCGCTGCCGCCACCGTGGTCGGGGCCGCCACAGGCGGGGTTTCCGCGGGCGTGACCGGTGTCGCGCCCTCGGCCAGATCGGCGAAGCCGTCGCCCAGCATGGCGACCGCCGCCGCCACCCCGCCCGCGATCTCCGGCGCGCCCTGCGGCCCCACCGCGACGGCGCCCGCCGCATGCAGCGCCCCCGACAGCATCAGCGACCCGATGAATGCCGCGCGCGCCCTCACGATCCGCCCCGTTCCGTCACGATCCGCACCTCCTCGGCCCCTGCCGCGCGCAGATCGCCGGCAATCCGCACCAGATCGCGGGCGGGCAGGTCGCGGGCTGGCATCAGGCGCAGCACCGTCGCCCCGCCAGCCAGCCGCTGCGCGGCGAACCCGGCCGGGGTCACCGCCACGCCCCGCCACAGGGTCGTTCCGTCGGCCCGCACCGCAAGCGCGTCGTCGGGCGCCTGTGCCGCCACGGCGTCCGACGAGACGAGGTCGATCTCGCGGTCCAGCGGCGCGGCAACCTGGCCCGCGACCAGAAAGAACACCAGCATCAGGAACACCACGTTGATTAGCGCGATGGTGGGTTCCGACCGGCGTCGCGCGGGGGCGGCAAGGCGCATCGGCTCAGCCCCCGATCACACGCAGCGTCAGGTCCGGCACCTCGCGCAGCGCCGCCAGCACATCGACCAGCCGCTGTGCCGTCACCTCGGGGGCGGGGGCCAGGATCACCGGGGCGGGCATCCGCGCGGCCATCACCCCGGCCAGCCCGGCCAGATCGACCGGCGCGGTATCCAGCGTGATCGTGTCGCCGGTCAGCCGCAGGAAGACCGGCGTCTCGCCCGCCGCCGCCGCGCCGCCCGCCGCTGCCGTCAGCGGCAGGTCGGCAAACCGGGTGAAGGTGGAGGACAGCATGAAGAACAGCAGCAGCAGGAAGATCACGTCGATCAGCGAGGTCATCGACAGCGCGCGGCGCGCACGCGGCGGGTGCAGCCGGTCAGGCATGGGCCAGCCGCCCCTGCGGCAGCGGGGCGGCGGATGGCAGGCCGGGGCACAGCGCCGCCTCGATCACCGACTCTGCCATGCGCCGCTCGCCTGCGACGCGGACCTCGAACCATGTCAGCACGGCAGACACCGGCATGGCCACCGCCAGCCCCGCCGCCGTGGTCATGAGCGCCACCCAGATTCCCCCCGCCAGAACAGACGGGTCCACCGACTGTCCCGCCTCCTGCATGGCGCGGAAGGCGTCGATCATGCCCAGAACCGTGCCGAACAGGCCCAGCAGCGGCGCCACCTGCGCAATCGTGTCCAGCAGGCGGAACCCGGTCTCCAGACGCGCGATGTGGTCCTGCGCCAGCGCATACAGGCGGTCGCGCGGGGCTGCCTCGGCCTTGCCCGGGTGCAGCGCCTGCACAAGCAGCGGCCCCAGATGCGAGGGCGCGGCCTCGGCCAGCGCCAGCGCGCGGGGCCGCTCGCCCGCGTCCGAGGCGGCAATGGCCGCCAACAGCCCGCCATGCCGCCCGACACCCAGCGCGGCGAACTGTCCGACCTTCCAGATCGCCACGCCGCCTGCCAGCACCGACAGCAGCAGGATCAGCGCCACCACCGGGCCGCCCAGGGCGATGAACCCGGTGATCGCCTCGCGCGCCTGTACCAGATGGATCATCCCGCAACCTCCATGCCGTCCACCGCGCTGGACGGGCGCAGCGCAGCCGCGCAGGCAGCGGGATCGGCGCCCTCGCAGCGTGCCACGCCGTTGAACAGAACCTGCCCCAGATCACCGCAGTCCACGCCCGCCACATCGAACTGCCGCACGCGGCGGCGCCCGTCGGGCAGGGCGCCAAAGTCGAACAGGGTGAACTGCGCCACCCGGCCCGCGCGGGTGAACAGCACCGTTTCCAGCACCAGCCCGGCCAGATCGGCCCCCGTGGCATTCGCGGCCACGAAGGTCAGGCGGCAGGCGGCGCCCTGCGCCTCCACCGTGTTCAACTCGACCCGCAGGGCGGGCGCCTCCTCGGCGCCCGCCGCCCCGGCGATCAGCATGGCCAGAAGCGCCGCCCTTACCATGTCAGTGCCCTTGCAAGGCTGACCTTGAACGTGCGGCCGCGCCCGGGGTCGAGCGACAGGTTGTTCTGATAGGCCTGGTCGAACGCATTCTCGACCGCGAACTGCACGTCGAACCCGGCCAGCGCCCCGGCCTGCGGTTTCCACGACACGTAGAAGTCGTGCAGATCATAGGGCGCATAGCTGGCCGAGGTGATGTTGCCCGTCGTGGTGCTGCGGCTGGCGGTGGTGATCCGGTCCACGAAGGTGCCGCGCCATCCGAACTCCAGCCCCTTGTCCGGGATGCGATAGCCCAGCGTCAGCGCGACATTCTCGGCCGGCACGGTGCTGGGCACATAGGCATAGTCGGTGCCGTTGATCAGGCTGGTGCCCCTGGCGCGGCCCCGGACGTTCGAATAGGCAAGCCGCGCAAAGAACCGCTCGGCCTCGTATCCGGCCTCGACCTCGCCCCCCCAGAACTCGCCGCGCTCGGTGTTGCCGAAGAAGGTCGCGGCGCTGTTCGGCGTGGTGGTGATCAGGTTCCTGATGTCGTTGCGGAACAGCGTGGCCTTCAGTTGCAGGCTGTCGCCGGGGCCGAACACGTCCTGCCGCGACCAGGCAAGACCCAGCTCCACATTCGTCGCGGTTTCCTTTTCCAGCCCCACGGCCGGCGCCTTGGTGGTCGACCAGGAATATAGCTCGTCCAGCGTGGGCAGCCGTTCGGTGCGGGCCACCGACCCGAAGACCGAGACGTCGTCGGTCAGCCTGTAAAGCGCCGCCAGCGTCACCGCACTGGCATGATCGCTGACCGCGATGCCGCCCGGAATATCCGCGCCGGGGGTCCGGCGCGCAAAGTCGATGCGCGCACCCGGAATGATCGTCAGCCGGTCGCCGATCGAGATGTCGGCCTGGGCATAGACGCCGATCTTGCGATCCGTGCCCTCGGGATGGAAGTTCAGCGGCCCTTCCGACGCCGCCACGCGGTCCTGCGTGCTGGCCTGCACCCCGAAGGTCAGGAACGCGTCCCAGCCATTGCCCGACAGGTTCGCCGTGTTCTCCGCCTTCAGCGAGACCGTGCGATAGGCATAGTCCACGTCGCACCAGACGTTCAGGTTCGACGGCACCGGCGAACAGGCCTGCGGGTTGCCGGCCAGGTCGACCGCATCCCACTGGCTGACGGCGGTGTCGGAATAGGACAGCTGGACTTTCGGGTTCAGCCAGGGATTGTCGGTTGTGGCCTGCCAGCTTGCGCTGATGGTGTCGTCCGACACGTCGCGCTTGACCCTTCCGAACACCGACAGCGTGTTGCCGCCTGTCTGTGCCAGCGCCGCATTGTTGCTGTCGCTTTCGAATCGCTGCCACGAAAGGCGCAGCGTCTGGTTGTCGCCCAGCCGGAAGGTGCCTTTCAGCAGCGCGCTGGGTGCGCTCGATTCGCTGCCCGCGACCGCGACGCCGTTGCCGTTCCTGAACTCGTCCGACTCGCGATAGCCCAGCGCCGCCAGAAACTCGGCCCCTTCGGTCGGCGCCGTGGCGTAGATGCCCGAGAACACCCTGCCGTTGCCGTTGCTTTCCAGCCCGAACTTCAGCCGCAGCGCGTTCTTCTTGCCGTCCACCAGAAAGTCGCCGGCATCCTTGGTCTCGAAGTTCACCGCGCCGCCGATTGCCCCCGATCCGTACAGCGTGGCCGACGCCGGGCCGCGCAGCACCTCGACGCGCTTGTAAAGCTCGGGTTCGGTAAAGAATGAACCCAGCCGGTACTGTTCATAGAACTTCGGCACCCCGTCCACGTTGACGATGATGCGGGACTCGCTGGCGGTCTGCTCGGTGGCCCCGATTCCCCGGATGTTGAAGGCAAAGCCCAGCGGCCGGTCCGACCCGGCGGTCTGCACGCCCGGCACATTGCGGAACATCTGCCCGACGTTCGAGGCCTGCTCGCGGTCGATATCCTCCTGCTCGACGGCCGTCACCGCCTGCGGGGTGTCGATGGCGACCTTGGCCTGACCGGCACCAAGGATCAGGCGGCCCAGGAATGTGCCGGGCTGGGCATCCTGCGCCGCGGCGGGCGCCGCGATGCCGATGCAGGCGGCGGTTGACAACAGGCGCGCCACAGCGCGGGCAGAGATGGACATGCGTTCCCCTTTTCGCAACGTTTTGTTGTGCTGGCGGAACGCTGGCATGACGGGATCGGCACTTGACCCCGGACGGTCGCGGTTCTAGGAAGCCTGAGTGAATTAGTCAAGCATATCACTGCGCCATCCAGCCAAGGGGCAACCCCGGCCAGACACGCGTCGCCAGACCCGTCCCCTGCGCCCGAAGGATGCCCCGATGCTGTTGTCCCCCGATCTGATCGACCAGATTTCCAATGCCCGCGCCCAGCGCGGCAACCTGCGCGAACGCGATCTTGCCGCCGCCATCGGCCTGACCGAGGCGCATCTGGTCGCCGCCGAGGTGGGGCAGGGCGCGGTGCGAATCGCCGCCGACCCCACCCGCCTGATGCCGCTGGTGGCCGGGCTGGGCGATGTCATGGCACTTACCCGCAACGAATCCTGCGTCCACGAACGGCGCGGCAGCTATCTCGATTTCCATGCGGGCGACCATGCCGCCATGGTGCTGGGCCCCGACATCGACCTGCGCATCTTTCCGCGCCACTGGGTCCATGCCTTTGCCGTGACGAAGGACACCAAGGACGGCCCGCGCCGCAGCATCCAGGTCTTCGACGCGGCGGGCGATGCCGTCCACAAGGTGCATCTGGGCGCCGAATCGGACATCGCCGCCTTCGACCGGCTGGCTCTGGCGCTGGCGCTGCCGGGTGACACGCCCTTCATCCTGACCGACCGCGCCCCGGTTGACGGGCCCCGTGCCAACCCCGACCGCGCCGACGACCTGCGCGAGGCCTGGTCCAAGATGACCGACACGCACCAGTTCCAGACGCTTGTCCACCGGCTCAAGATGAACCGGCTCGGCGCCTATCGCGTCGCGGGCGAACCCTTCGTGCGTCCGCTGCCTGCCGATGCGGTGGAAACCGCGCTGCGCCAGGCCGCGGCACAGGCGCTGCCCATCATGATCTTCGTCGGCAACCGGGGCTGCATCCAGATTCATTCCGGCCCCGTCGCGCGGCTGGAACCGATGGGCCCGTGGTTCAACGTCCTGGACCCCCGGTTCAACCTGCACCTGCGCGCCGACCGCATCGCCGAGGTCCTGCTGGTCACCAAGCCCACGAAACGCGGCCCCGCCATCTCGGTCGAGGCCTTCGATGCGGGCGGCGAACTGATCCTGCAGATCTTCGGCAAGCGGACCGAGGCCGCCACCGACACCGCCGCATGGGACCGTCTGGCCACAGGCCTGGCGATGGCCGAGGTGGCGCGATGACCCGCCCGGCCCTGTCCGTCGCCAGCCTTCATGCCGGGCTGACCGCGCTGCTCCTGCTGGGGCTGGCCGTGGCGGCCCGCGCCGATGAAGGGCCGCACCGGGTAGTCGCGGCGGGCGGTTCGGCGGCCGAGATCGTCTTTGCCCTGGGCGCGGGCGACCGCCTGATCGCCCGCGACACCACCTCCAGCCATCCCCCGCAGGTGCTGGACCTGCCCGACGTCGGCTATGTGCGGCGGCTGTCGCCCGAAAACATCATCGCCCTGTCGCCCGACCTGATCATCGCCGAACACGACGCCGGCCCGCCCGAGGCGATGGACCTTCTGCGCGGCGCGGGCGTCCCCGTCGCGCTGCTGCCCGCCGCGCAGGACCCCGCCGGGCTCGTGGCCAAGATCGGCACGGCGGCGCAGGCCCTGGGTCTGCCCGACGCAGGCGCCGCCCTGTCGGCGCAGGTCACCGCGCGCCTGGCCGAGGCCCGGACCGCGGCCGATGCGCTGCCGATGAAACCCCGCGTCCTGTTCATCCTGTCGATGCAGGGCGGGCGGCTGCTGGTGTCGGGCGGCGACACCGCCGCCGATGCGATGATCGGCCTTTCGGGCGGCCAGAACGCGGTCACCGAATTCACCGGCTACAAGCCCCTGACGGACGAATCCGCCATCGCCGCCGCGCCCGACATCATCCTGATGATGGACCGTGGCGGCGAACACGACGCCAGCCTGGCCGAGGTTGCCGCGCATCCCGCCCTTGCCCTGACGCCCGCCGGGGCCGGGGCGCGGGTGATCCGGATGGATGGGCTTTACCTGCTGGGCTTCGGTCCGCGTACCGGCGATGCGCTTCTCGACCTGACCGCGCAGTTCCGCCGCCTGATGCCCGAGGGTCGCGGCTGATGGCCATGGCAACCGCCGTTCCGCTGCCCGGCGACCGCGACGCGCAGGCGCGCGCCCTCGCCTTGTGGCTGGGCATCGCGCTGCTGCTCGCCGCGCTGGCCAGCCTGTCGCATGGCGCCAGCGGCGCATCGCTGTGGTCGGTGGCGCAGGCGCTGGTCTCGGGCGAACCCATCCCGGACCGCGATCGCATCATCCTGTGGGACATCCGCCTGCCCAGGCTGCTGACCGGCATTCTGGTCGGGGCGTCGCTGGCGGTCGGCGGGGCGGTCATGCAGGGCCTGTTCCGCAATCCGCTGGCCGATCCGGGCCTGGTCGGCGTGGGTGCGGGCGCCGGTCTCGGGGCGGTGGTCGCCATCGTGCTGGGCGGTCTGGCCCCCGCCTGGCTGGCGGCCCGGGCGGGCTATCACCTTGTGCCGCTCGCCGCCTTCCTGGGCGGCTGGGCCTCGACCCTCGTCCTCTATCGCGTGTCCACCCGGGCGGGCCGCACCTCAGTCGCAACCATGCTGCTGGCCGGTATCGCGCTGGGCGCGCTGGCCGGGGCGCTGACCGGCATCCTGGTCTATCTGGCCGATGACCGTCAGCTGCGCGATCTCACGTTCTGGGGTCTCGGCAGCCTCGGCGGGGCCACCTGGCCCCGGATCGCGGCAGCGGGGCCGGTGATGCTGCTGGCGCTCTGCACCGCACCCTTCCTGGCGCGCGGCCTGAACGGGCTGGCCCTGGGCGAGGCGGCGGCGCATCACATCGGCCTGCCCGTGCAGCGCGTCAAGTCGGTGGCGATCCTGACCGTCGCGGGCGCGACCGGTGCCGCCGTCGCCGTATCGGGCGGCATCGGCTTTGTCGGCATCGTCGTGCCGCATCTGCTGCGGCTGGCCACCGGCCCCGACCATCGCTTCCTGCTGGTCAACGCGGGTCTGGCAGGGGCCATCCTTCTGCTGCTGGCCGATCTGATCGCGCGCAATGTCATTGCGCCCGCCGAACTGCCCATCGGCATCGTCACCGCCGTTCTGGGCGCCCCGGTGTTCCTGTGGATCCTGCTGCGCCGCCGGGGCCTGGTGGACCTGTGATGCTGACAGCCCGCGAACTGTCCGTCACCCTGGGGTCCAGGGCCGTGCTGCACGGTGTCGACGCGACCGCCCGCGCCGGTCAGGTCACCGCCATCGTCGGCCCGAACGGATCGGGCAAGACCACGCTTCTGCGCGCGCTGACCGGTGATGTGCCGTACCGCGGCACCGTCTCGCTGAACGGGCAGGACTGCGCGGGCCTCGCACCCTGGCGCCTTGCCGCGCTGCGTGCCGTGCTGCCGCAGGCCTCGGCGCTGGCCTTCCCCTTTACCGTGGCCGAGGTGGTGCGCCTTGGTCTGTCCTCCGGCCTCCACGCCGGCCGGTCCGATCTGGTGCCCCGCGCGCTGGAACAGGTCGGCATGGCGGCCCATGCCGCCCATCTGTACCAGCGGCTGTCAGGCGGCCAGCAGGCCCGCGTCCAGCTTGCCCGCGTCCTGGTGCAGGTCTGGGAACCCGTTGTCGCCGGTGAACCGCGCTGGCTGTTCCTCGACGAACCGGTGGCCAGCCTCGATGTCGCCCATCAGATCGCGGTGATGCGCCTGATGCGCCGCTTCGCCGATGGCGGCGGCGGCGTGGTGGCCGTTCTGCACGACCTGAACCTTGCCGCCATGGTGGCCGATCGCCTGTGGCTTGTGCATGACGGCCGGCTGGCCGCCGAAGGTGCCCCGGCCGAGGTGCTGACGGAATCTGCGCTGTCCCGGGTCTGGGGCTGCCCCCTTCGCCCGGGCACGACGCCCCCCGGCTGGTTCGTCCTTCCGCAATCGGCCGAGGCCTGAGGGTCACACCCCGGCCGGGATGCCACCGCCCGACGGAACGGGGCGGCGGCCCCGATCACTCGGCCGGAACGCGCGCCGGTTCGTCCGACAGCGGCTGCGGCAGGCGGCTGACCATCTCCTTCGGGCAGACCTGGATGAAGTTGCGCCGTTCCTCGGCCCAGTTCTCCAGGATCCGGCGGGCCAGCCTGCTGTCCGTCTCGGCGGCGTGCCGTTCGATCAGGCCCCTCAGCTGCGCCTCCCAATGCGGATGGCTCACCGCGCAGGTCAGGATGGAATCGAGGTTCATCACATCCTCGGCCACACCCTTCGGATCATGGACATAGGCCATGCCCCCGGTCATGCCCGCACCGAAGTTCGCGCCGATCCGTCCCAGGATCACCGCGACACCGCCGGTCATGTATTCGCAGCCGTTAGACCCGCAGCCTTCCACCACCACCTTGGCGCCGCTGTTGCGCACCGCGAACCGTTCGCCCGCCCGGCCCGCCGCGAACAGGTAGCCATCGGTCGCCCCGTAAAGCACGGTGTTGCCGATGATCGTGTTCTCGCTCGCCTCCAGCGGGCTCGACATGGGCTGCCGCACCACGATCATTCCGCCCGACAGGCCCTTGCCCACATAGTCGTTGGCATCGCCCATCACCTCGAGCTTCAGGCCACGCACCGCAAAGGCCCCCAGCGACTGCCCGCAGGAACCGGCCAGCTTCACCGTCAGGTGGTCATGCTGCAGCGCGTTGCGCATCCCGAACTTGCGGACGATATGGCTCGACGCCCGCGTGCCGATGGTGCGGTGGGTGTTCCGCACGGCATAGGACAGCTGCATCTTCTCGCCATCCTCGAAGAACCGCGCGCCGTCGCGGATGATCTCGGCATCCAGCGTGTCGGGCACCGCGTTGCGCGGCTTCGACCGGTCATAGGTGATCTTCTGGCTGCCATCCACGGTGATCAGCATCGGGTTCAGGTCCAGGTCGTCCAGATGCGCCGCACCGCGCGACACCTGTGTCAGCAGGTCGGCCCGCCCGATGATCTCGTCCATCGACCGCGCGCCGATCTGGCTCAGGATCTCCCGCACCTCCTGCGCGTAGAAGGTGATCAGGTTCACCACCTTGTCCGCATTGCCGGTGAACTTGGCACGCAGGCGTTCGTCCTGTGTGCAGACGCCCACCGGGCAGGTGTTCGACTGGCACTGCCGCACCATGATGCAGCCCATGGCAATCAGCGCGGCGGTGCCGATGCCGTATTCCTCGGCCCCCATCATCGCCGCCATGACGATGTCGCGGCCGGTCCGCAGCCCGCCGTCGGTGCGCAGCGTGACCCGCTCGCGCAGGTTGTTCATCGCCAGAACCTGATGCGCCTCGGTCAGGCCCATTTCCCAGGGCAGGCCGGCATACTTGATGCTGGTCGCCGGGCTGGCCCCGGTGCCGCCGTTGTGGCCGGAAATCAGGATCACGTCGGCCTTCGCCTTGGCGACGCCCGCCGCGATGGTGCCCACGCCGCTTGCCGACACCAGCTTCACCGTCACCTTGGCGCGCGGGTTGATCTGCTTCAGGTCGTAGATCAGCTGCGCAAGGTCCTCGATACTGTAGATATCGTGGTGCGGCGGCGGGCTGATCAGCGTCACCCCCGGCGTCGAATGGCGCAGCCGCGCGATCAGCGCCGTCACCTTCATGCCGGGCAGCTGCCCACCCTCGCCGGGCTTGGCGCCCTGCGCCACCTTGATCTCCAGCTCCTCGCAGGCGTTCAGGTATTCGGCCGTCACGCCAAAGCGCCCGGATGCCACCTGCTTGATCTTGGCGCTGGGGTTGTCGCCATTCGGTTCCGGCGTGAAATGCGCCGGATCCTCGCCGCCCTCGCCACTGTCCGACTTGGCCCCGATCCGGTTCATCGCCACGTTCAGCGTCTTGTGTGCCTCGGGGCTCAGCGCGCCCAGCGACATGCCCGGCGTGACGAACCGCTTGCGGATCGATGTGATCGATTCCACCTCCTCGATTGGCACGGCCTTGCCCAGCGGCTTGATGTCCAGAAGGTCGCGCAGGTGGATCGGCGGGTTTGCCCGCATCGCCGCCGAATACTGCTTCCAGATGTCATAGCTGGCCCGGTCGCAGGCGGTCTGCAGCATGTGCATCGTCTGCGCCTCCCAGGCGTGTTTCTCGCCCGACCGCCGCGCCTTGTAGAAGCCGCCGATGGGCAGCACGTCCTGCCCGCCCAGCCAGCCCCTGGCGTGCACTTCCTCCAGTTTCTGCTCGATCCCGTGCAGGCCGATCCCGCTGATCCGGCTGTGCATCCCGGGGAAGTATTCGGCCACCATGGCCCGGCTCAGACCGACCGCCTCAAAGTTCAGGCCCCCGCGATAGCTCGAGATCACCGAGATCCCCATCTTCGACATGATCTTCAGCAGGCCAGCATCAATGGCATCGCGATAGCGCCGCATCGCGTCGGTCAGGCTGCCATCCAGCAGCCCCCGCGAAATCCGGTCCGCAATCGAATCCTGCGCAAGGTAGGCGTTCACCGTGGTGGCCCCGCAGCCGATCAGCACCGCAAAGTAATGCGGGTCGATGCATTCCGCCGACCGCACGTTCACCGAACAGAAGGTCCGCAGCCCCTTGCGGGTCAGCCAGCTGTGCACCGCACTGGTGGCCAGGATCATCGGCATCGGCACCTTCTCGGGGCCCTGGTGCTCGTCCGTCAGCACAAGATGGCTGGCGCCCGACCGCACCGCATCCTCGGCCTCGGCCCGGATGCGTTCCAGCCCCTGCCGCAGGTCGTCCAGTCCCTCGGTCGCCGGGAAGGTGCAGTCGATGAATGCGACCTGCGCACCGAACTGCTGCACCATCACCTCGAATTCGGCATTGGCGATGAACGGGCTTTCCAGCACCAGGATCTCGGTCTGACTGGAGTTTTCGTCCAGCACGTTCTTCAGGTTGCCGAACCGGGTCTTCAGGCTCATCACCCGGCTTTCGCGCAGGGAATCGATGGGCGGATTGGTCACCTGGCTGAAGTTCTGCCGGAAGAAATGCGACAGCGGGCGATACTGCTTCGACAGCACGGCGGCGGGCGTGTCGTCGCCCATGGATGCCACCAGCTCCTTGCCGTCCTCGGCCATCGGCGTCAGGACCTGCTCCAGCTCCTCGACCGAATAGCCCGCCGCGATCTGGCGCCGCCGCAGGTCGGCCCCGCTGAACAGCGCCTTTTCCGGGACGTCCCGCAGCAGCGCGTTCAGGTCGACCACCTTGTCGATCCACTCGCCATAGGGCTGGGCGGCGGCGAGTTTGTTCTTCATCTGCGCGTCGTGGTACAGCTTGCCGTTCGCCATATCGACGGCGATCATCTGTCCCGGTCCCAGCGCGCCCTTCTCGCGCACCGTGGTTTCGTCCACCGGCACCATCCCGGCCTCGGACCCCGCGATCAGCAGCCCGTCGCCGGTGATGACATAGCGCATCGGCCGCAGGCCGTTGCGGTCAAGGCCCCCGCAGACCCAGCGGCCATCGGTCATCGCCAGCGCGGCGGGCCCGTCCCAGGGCTCCATCACCGCGTTGCAATAGGCATACATGTCCTGCCACGCCTTCGGCAGCTCGATGGTCGACTTCGACCAGGCCTCGGGCACCAGCATGGTCTTGGCCATCGGCGCAGAACGCCCCGACCGCACCAGCACCTCGAACACCGCATCCAGCGCCCCGCTGTCCGAGGTGCCCGACGGGATGATCGGCTTGATGTCCTCGGCCGCTTCGCCAAACGCATTGTGCGCCATGCGAATCTCGTGCGATTTCATCCAGTTGACGTTACCCTTCAGCGTATTGATCTCGCCGTTGTGGGCCAGCATCCGGAACGGCTGCGCCAGCCACCACTGCGGGAAGGTGTTGGTCGAATACCGCTGGTGATAGATCGCAAAGGCGGATTCGAACCGCTCGTCCATCAGGTCGGGATAGAACACCGCCACCTGCTCGGCCAGCATCATGCCCTTGTAGATGATGCTGCGGCACGACAGGCTGCACAGGTACATCCCCTGGATATGCGCCGCCAGCGCCGCCTTCTCGATCCGCCGCCGGATGATGTAGAGTTCGCGCTCGAACGCCTCCTGGTCGATGTCCTTGTCGCAGCGGATCAGGATCTGCTCGATCTCGGGCCGGGTCGCGTTGGCCTTCTCGCCCAGCACCGACACATCCACCGGCACATGCCGCCAGCCATAGATGTAGTGCCCCATCCGCAGGACTTCGGTCTCCACGATGGTCCGGCACCGCTCCTGCGCGCCGAAATCGGTGCGCGGCAGGAACACCTGCCCCACGGCGATCAGCTTGCCCATGTCGGGCTCGTGCCCGGTGCGGCGGATCACGTCATAGAAGAACTTCACCGGAATCTGCACATGGATGCCCGCGCCGTCGCCGGTCTTGCCGTCGGCATCCACCGCCCCCCGGTGCCACACCGCCTTCAGCGCGGCGATCCCGTTCTCGACCACCTTGCGGCTCGGCTTGCCCGAAATCGCCACGACCAGGCCCACCCCGCAGGACGAATGTTCATCCTCCGCCCGGTACAGCCCGTTCCCGTCCAGCCAGGCGCGCTTGGCCTCTTCCGCCGCAACCCAGGCTTCATCATGTTTCGTCATGGCGGCTTCCTTTCATTCGCTGTCCAGCACGGCGAACTTGTCCACGCAGTCCTGCCGGGTCATCACGTTGCGCCCCGTGCCCGCATAGGCAAAGCTGTCAGGCTTGTGGTCGATGTAGATCTCGTTGGTCATGGTCAGCCCGTCCGCATCGTCGAAGATGCCGATCGGCAGTTCCAGGTTGCCCGCATAGGGGCCCTCGGCCGTCACCCGGAACCACAGGCCCGATCCGCATTCGCGGCACCATGCCCGCATCGCCCAGCCGCTGGTCTGGCGCGTGGCGACATGCTCGGCGCCCTCCCAGGTCACATGGCCTTCGGGCACGGTGATCCCCAGCAGCGCCGATCCCGTCCAGCGGCGGCACATCCGGCAATGGCAGGCGCCGAAATTCCGTCCGGTCAGCCGCGCGGAAAACCGCACCGCCCCGCACAGGCAGCCGCCGGTCCGTGTCTCCTCGGTGCCCGTCACTGCTTCCCCCTGTCCATCAGGTGACGCAGCATGTCGGAATAGACCTCGGTCGGCCCGATCTCCCATGCCTCGGCCTGGCCCGCATCCCACTCCCGCCGCCATTGCTGGTACTGCGCATCGAAGGTCAGGCCCGAAAGGTCGAAGGGCGGGATGATGTCGAACGGATCGGCCAGCATCGTGCTCAGGTAGAACGGCGCGTGGCCAAGCCGGGGCATCCCCTCGCGCAGTGCCATCACGATGCAGCTGGCGATGGGCTCGTTCGTCGCGCCCAGTTCCAGCACGCCGTCGATGCGCCCCACCCAGACGCGCACGGGCCGGTGCCCCTTGCGCGATCCGAAGCGGTAGAACTTGCGCTCCTCGATCCGGTCAGTCCCGAACACGCACCACCCCCCGCGGATCGCCGCTCAGGATCGCGTCGCATTCATAGATCGGCTGGGTCGATTCGAACCCGGGATCGCCCGGGAAGTCAAAGGTCATCGGGCTGCCGTCGATCGGCACATAGCCGTCGCCGCCGTCATACTCGCCCGGCCCGGCAAAGAAGTTGCGCCATTCCGGGTGGATGTATTCGTTCCCGCGCGAACGGCGCAGCAGGTTCCCCTCGGCATCGGTCTCGCTGAACTCGTAGGCGGTTTCCAGCAGGTCGACCCCGTCGATCGTCACCGTCCGCCCGGTCAGCCGGTCGAAGCCCCGCACCCGGCTCTGCCGCCCGTCGTCCTTCGACAGGTCGAAGGCAAAGGTGTCGGTGCCGCCCAGCAGCTCGGTAAAGCTTGCCGGGTCCTCGGGGTTGGGGTCCAGCGTCTGGCGCACCGTGGGGAACAGGTCATAGCTTTCCACCCACTGCCCTTCGCGGTCGATCCGGCTGACGAAGAAGATCCCCTGCTGGTCGAAATCCGCGCGCCACTGGTCGCCCGGCGCGTCGCGGTCGCACTTGTAGTAGTTCGAAACCCTGCATTGCCGCGCCTGCACGGTCAGCCAGGTGGTGCAGCCGTCCGGCGGGATGAAGGACCCCGCCATGACCGGCGCGGGCAGGGCGCACAGGCCTGCCGCAAGCACGGAACCGGCCAGACGCATGCCAGACGCATGCCAGACGGATGCCAGACCGTTCATCATCCCTTAACCCTCACTCTGCGGCGACGGATGCCGCCGATCCCTGCGCCAGATAGGTCAGTATGCTTTCCGCAGCCTCGCGCCCGTCGCGGATCGCCCAGACCACAAGGCTTGCGCCGCGCACGATGTCGCCGACGGCATAGACGCCGGGCTGGCTGGTCGCATGCGTGCCGAACTCGGCCTTGACGGTCCCCCAGCGGGTGACCTTCAGCGCGGGCTGGCCCCACAGCGTCGGCAGGTCTTCGGGTTCGAATCCCAGCGCCTGGATCACCAGATCGGCGGGTTCCACGTAATCCGCGCCCTCGATGACCTCGGGTGACTGCCGGCCCGTCGCGTCGGGGGCGCCAAGCCGCATCCGCTGCACGATCACGCCCTGCACCGTCTCGCCGCCCGTGAACCCCTTCGGTGCCGAAAGCCACACGAATTCAACGCCTTCTTCCTCGGCATTCTGCGTCTCGCGCTGCGATCCCGGCATGTTCGCCCGGTCACGCCGGTACAGGCACTTGACCGAGGTCGCGCCCTGCCGCACTGCGGTGCGCACGCAATCCATGGCGGTGTCGCCGCCGCCGATCACCACCACGCGCTTGCCCCTGGCATCCAGCGTGCCGTCGTCGAAGGCGGGCACCTCGTCGCCGAAACCCTTGCGGTTCGACGCGGTCAGGAACTCCAGCGCGGGCACGATTCCCTGCGCCCCGCAACCCGGCACCGAAAGGTCGCGTGCCCGGTATACGCCGGTCGCGATCAGCACCGCATCATGCCTGCCCCGGATGGCGTCAAACGACAGGTCGACCCCGACGTTGCAGTTCAGCACGAACTGCACCCCGCCCGCCTCAAGCTGCTCGACCCGCTGCATGACAACCGGCTTCTCAAGCTTGAAGCCGGGGATGCCATAGGTCATCAGGCCGCCCGCGCGGTCATGGCGGTCATAGACGGTGACCTGCACGCCCTTGCGCCGAAGCACGTCGGCCGCCGCCAGCCCGCCCGGGCCCGCGCCGATGATTCCCACGCTCTCGGGCCGTTCCTGCACCGGGCGGATGGGCTTCACCCAGCCCTCCTCCCAGGCCAGGTCGGTCAGATATTTCTCGACCGACCCGATGGTTACGGTGCCGTGCCCCGATTGTTCGATGACACAGTTGCCCTCGCAAAGCCGGTCCTGCGGGCAGATGCGGCCGCAGATTTCGGGGAAGGTGTTGGTGGCCTGGCTCAGTTCATAGGCTTCCTGAAGCCGCCCCTCGGCCGTCAGCTTCAGCCAGTCCGGAATGTTGTTGTGCAGCGGGCAGTGCGACTGGCAGTAGGGCACGCCGCACTGGCTGCACCGCCCGGCCTGCTCGGCCGCCTTCTCGGCGGCGTACTCACGGTAGATCTCGTGGAAATCCTGTGCGCGCAGGCTTGGCGGGCGCTTCTCGGGCATCTCGCGGCCGACGGTCACGAACCGCAGCATCCTGTCCTTGGCCATGCGATCGCCTCCCTGGCTGATGTCACTCGGGCGCATCTTGATACGGCAAGGGACCGGGGAATAAAAGTCAGCAATGTTGACATAAAAGACGGAAAATTACGGAAAACGTCAGCCTTGCTGACAAAAACACGGGAAATTAGGTCAGCATCGGTTCCGATCAGCCCGATGCCCCAACCCAGAGCCCCACCAAAGCCAATCCCCCCACAATGATTCGCCACCACCCGAACACCGCAAACCCATGCCGCTGAACATAGCCAAGCATCCACCTGACAACGACAATTCCGGTGATAGTCGCGGCCGCGAAGCCCACGGCGATCTCGGCGAGGGCACTGGAATCCAGAATCGCCCGATTCTTGTACAGATCATAGGTAAAGGCCCCGAGCATGGTCGGGATCGACAGGAAGAACGAGAACTCGGCCGCCGCACGCCGCGAACAGCCGAGCGCGAGCGCACCCACGATCGTCGCGCCGGACCTGCTGACCCCTGGCACCATGGCAAGACACTGGATGAAGCCGATGGCCAGGGCGGTCCGCAATGGCAGGCGCATCGCGTTGTCATGGCGGGGGACAGGGGCAAAGCGATCCACGAACAGCAGAACGACCCCGCCCGCGATCAGCATCCAGGCGATCAGCGTCGGAGTCTCGAACAGCACCGACTTGATGAAGCCATGCGCCAGGACCCCGATCACCGCAGCCGGCATGAAGGCCAGCAGCACCGTGGCCAGGAACCACTGCGCCCCCGGATCGGACCGCGCCGATCGCGCCACGGCCCACAGGCGCGCGGCATAGACCCAGATGATCGCCAGCACCGCGCCAAGCTGGATGACCACCTCGAACGTCCGGCCCGCGCTTTCGAACCCCATGAAATGCCCGGCCAGCAGAAGATGGCCGGTCGAGGATACGGGCAGGAATTCGGTCAGCCCCTCGATCACCCCGAGGATCAGCGCCGCGACCAGCGTGTCACCCAAGGGTCAGGCTTTCCGCAGGTTCTTGGCCGATTCCTTGATCGCGGCATACTGTCCCGACGGCCGATACCGCCACAGATACTCGGACAGCACGGCATCCATGGCGACAGGCCGGATCCCCAGGTCGGCAAATCCCCTTGCGTCCGGCGCGACCACGCTGTCACGCGACAGGTTCATCACCTGGTCCCGGGTCAGCAACGTGTTCTCGAAAAGCCCCAGCGTCACCGCCTGAAGCATGTCGAATGCCCAGGCCATGATGCGGGCGGCGAAGAACGGAATGTTCAGCACCAGCCGCCGCCGCATCACCACCGTCAGCATCTTCGCCATCAGCTCGCGGAAGCTCGCCGTCTCGGGGCCGCCGAGTTCATAGATCCCGGGCGCGGCCTGTCCCATGGCGCCCATCACGGCAGCCTTTGCCACGTCATCCACATGCACCGGCTGGAACCGCGTTCCCGCGCCCACCACGGGCAGGATCGGACCGAGGCGGGACATCGCGGCGAAGCGGTTGAAGAACTGGTCCTCGGTGCCGAAGATCACCGACGGACGAAGGATCACGGCGGCGGGATAGGCCGCCAGAACCGCCGCCTCGCCCGCTGCCTTGCTGCGGGTGTAGGCGCTGTCGGGATGCCCGGCGATGGCGGACACATGCACCAGATGCGCCACGCCCTCTTCCGCGGCGATCCGCGCAATCCGCCCCGCGCCTTCCGCCTGGACGGCATCGAAGCCCTGCTTGCCGAGCGCATTCAGGATGCCCACACAGTTCACCACCGCGTCAGCGCCCCGCGCCACCGCGCGCACGCTGGCATCGTCGCGGATGTTGCAGAAGACCGGCTCCACCTGGCCGGGCGTGCCATAGGGGCGGACGAAGATGGCCTCGTTCGGGCGACGCACCGCAACCCTGACGCGCCACCCCGCCTGCGCCATGCGCCGTGCGATGTAGCGGCCCACGAAACCCGATCCGCCGTAGATCGTGACCAGCTTGCCCATGGATCGTCCCCCGGTCTGACACCTGCCGGATGGATACCCCCGCAGCCCCCCGGGAACAAGCATCAAGCGCCGCGACGAATTTTCTTCCGGCCCGGTTCCGGCCCGTTGACAGCCCCCGAACCCCCCGGTAAGACGCCCGCCACGACCATCGGCCCAGATGGCGGAATTGGTAGACGCGCTGGTTTCAGGTACCAGTGCCGCAAGGCGTGGAGGTTCGAGTCCTCTTCTGGGCACCAATCGCCGAAGGCCGCGCCCCCGGGCGCGGCTTTTGACATTCCGGGGACCAGCATGACCATCTTTCTGCACAGGGGCGACCTGCCCGACGGCCTGACCCTTGGCTCGGTCGTGGCCATCGACACCGAGACGATGGGCCTCGACCCCCGGCGCGACCGGCTCTGCGTCGTGCAGCTTTCGGCGGGCGACGGGCATGCCCATCTGGTGCAGATCGCCCGTGGCCAGACGCGGGCGCCCAATCTGGAGCGGCTGCTGGCCGATCCCGATACGCTGAAGCTGTTCCACTTTGGCCGGTTCGACATCGCCGCGCTGCAGGCGGCGTTCGGCGTCGTGACCGCGCCGGTCTGGTGTACCAAGATCGCGGCCAAGCTGGTGCGCACCTTCACCGACCGCCACGGGCTCAAGTACCTTCTGGCCGAGCTTGTCGGGGTGGATGTTTCCAAGGCCCAGCAGACATCCGACTGGGGCGCCGAGGACCTGACCGAGGCACAGCGGGAATATGCCGCATCCGACGTTCTGTACCTGCACCGCCTGAAGGCCGAGCTTGTCGCGCGGCTGCAGCGCGAGGGCCGGCTGGACCTGGCCGAGCGGTGCTTTGCCTTCCTGCCGACCCGCGCGGCGCTTGACCTGCTGGGCTGGGACGACGGCGAACGCGACATCTTCCACCACTGAGCCTTGGCGCGGGCGGCCGCAGGGCCCATGTTGCGGCTGGGAGTTCGCCGGATGACCGACAACCTGCATTCCACGCTTGTCGCCTGGCTGAAGGTGATCCTGCCGCTGACGGCGCTGGCGCTGCTGTCCACCCTGTTCCTGGTGGCGCGCACGATCGATCCCGAGGATGCGCTTCCCTTTGCCGAGGTCGATGTCGAGGACCGCCTGCGCGAACCGCGCCTGACGCGGCCCACCTGGTCAGGCATGACCGAGGATGGCGCAGCGCTGACCGTCTCGGCCGCCGAGGCGAAGCCGGGGCGCGGCGACGCCGATGACCCGCGCGCCGAAGCGCTGGTTGCGCACTACGACTTTCCCGGTGGAGGCACGGCCGACCTTACGGCCGCCGCCGGGCGGCTGGACACAAGGGGCCGGGTTCTGACGGTCGAGGGCGGGGTGGTCGTGCAGACCTCGGACGGCTACCGGATCGAGACCGAGGCGCTGACCGCCGCGCTTGACCGCACGCGGCTGGAAAGCGCGGGCGACATTGCCGCAACCGGCCCGATGGGGCGCCTGACGGCCGGCCGGATGCAGATGTCGCGGCAGGCCGGGCAGGCCGCCTATGTTCTGCATTTCACGGGCGGCGTTAAACTGCTATACGACCCCGCGGAATGATCGTGACGAGATTGACAGGTATGCGCCATTTCCTTCGTCTGGCCGGTTTGGCGGCAGGCGTTTCCATCTGTGCCGCGGTTGTGTCGGCGCAGGGTGCGGGCGTTCAGTTTCCGGGCCTGCGGCAGGACGCGGGCCTGCCGGTCGAGGTCAGCGCCGACAGCCTGTCGGTTGATCAGGCGGCGGGCGGTGCCGTGTTCTCGGGCAACGTCATCGCGATACAGGGCGACCTGCGGCTGACCGCCGCCGAAGTGCGCGTGCGCTACGCCGAGGGCGGCGGGGGCATCGAGACCATGCATGCGACCGGCGGTGTCACGCTGGTCAGCCCGACCGAGGCGGCCGAGGCGGCCGAGGCCGTCTATACCATCGGCAGCGGATCGGTCGTGATGACGGGCAATGTCCTGCTGACCCAGGGCCAGAACGCGATCTCCGGCCAGCGGCTGGTGATCGACCTGCGCGCGGGCACGGGTGTCATGGAGGGGCGTGTGACGACGGTGTTC
This sequence comes from Paracoccaceae bacterium, assembly GCA_019454225.1. NCBI lineage: Bacteria > Pseudomonadati > Pseudomonadota > Alphaproteobacteria > Rhodobacterales > Paracoccaceae > Paracoccaceae bacterium. The sequence continues at coordinate 566,706 of CP075370.1, forward strand.
ACGCCCGGCGCGGGCGCGGCGCCCAAGAACTGATGGCCGGGCCCGATCTTTCCGTGACGCCGGGCGGTGCCGGGCTGGTCATCCGGTCGCTGCGCAAGAGCTATCGCAAGCGGCTGGTGATACGCGACGTGTCGATGCGGCTTGACCGGGGCGAGGTCGTGGCCCTGCTCGGCCCCAACGGATCGGGCAAGACGACATGCTTCTACGCCATCGCCGGCCTGATCACGCCCGAGGCCGGGCAGGTGGTGATCGACGGCCGCGACGTGACGGCGCTGCCGATGTACCGGCGTGCCCGCCTGGGCATCGGGTATCTGCCGCAGGAGGTGTCGATCTTCCGGGGCCTGTCGGTCGAGGACAACATCCTTGCCGTGCTGGAGATCGTCGAGGATGACCGCCACACCCGCCGCGAGCGGCTGGAAGAACTGCTGACAGACTTCTCGATCACCCACATCAGGCAGGCGCCCGCCCTGGCGCTGTCGGGGGGTGAGCGGCGGCGGGTCGAGATCGCCCGCTGCCTTGCCGCGAACCCGAAGTACCTGCTGCTGGACGAACCCTTCGCCGGCGTCGATCCGATTGCCGTGGGCGAGATCCGGCATCTGGTGCAGGATCTGAAGGGCCGCGGGATCGGTGTCCTGATCACCGACCACAACGTGCGCGAGACGCTGGATATCGTCGATCGCGCCTATATCCTGCACGATGGCCGCGTGCTGATGAGCGGCACCACCGACGAGGTGGTCCGCGACGAGAACGTGCGCCGGGTCTACCTGGGGCAGAATTTCCGCATCTCCTGACGCATCCGCGGGGCTGTCGGCGGCGTGTCACCGGCCTGTCATCGTTGCATCAGGAATCCGTTGACAATGGCGACCGCCCTGTCGCCAAATACCCGTGATGCGTGCGTACCCCGCCCCCTTCGGCGCCTTTGGCAACGGGCCTCCGGCCCCCGTGCCGATGGGCGCAGGCGCGCACCGGCCGATCCCTTACGGTCATCCGACAGCCCCCCGCGCGCTGCGCGGGACAAGGCGAAATGCCCAGCACGAAGGAGGAACCATGCGGTACCAGATCAGCGGCAAGCAGATCGACATCGGCGAGGCGTTGCAGACGCACGTGAAGGCCGAACTGGGCGAGGTGATCGAGAAATATGCGCAGCGCCCGACCGAGGCGGTTGTCGTGTTTTCCCGGTCGGCCCACGAGCTGATCTGCGAGGCGACCGTGCACCTGTCGACCGGCCTGACGGCGCAGGCCAAGGGGCACGCGGGCGAGATCTATGCCGCATTCGAGAGCTGCCGCGAGAAGATGGACAAGCAGCTGCGCCGCCACAAGCGCCGCCTGCGCGACCATCACCGTGACCGGACGTCACCGGTTGAGTTCGACATGTCGCCGGACTATATCCTCGCTCCGACCGACGAACCCGACGACGACGGTTCCGATCTGGCCCAGCCCGTGGTGATCGCGGAGATGGAGACCAAGGTGCCGTCGATCACGGTGGGCGAGGCGGTCATGCAACTGGAACTGGCGGGCCAGAAGATGCTCGTCTTCCGCAATGAAGGACATGGCGGCGTCAATGTCGTATACCGGCGGGACGACGGCAACATCGGGTGGATCGACCCGCGCAACAGCCGCTGATCGCACGCCACCCGCAGGACAGGCCGCACAGATGCAGATCTCGAAACTACTGATCCCGGCCGCGGTGCGCGTGGTGGGGCATCTGACGTCGAAGAAGCGCCTGTTCCAGGACATCGGCGATCTGACCGCGCAGGCCTGGGGCTTTCATGCCTCGGTCGTGGTCGACGGGCTCCAGGAACGGGAAAGCCTGGGGCCCACCGGCGTCGGCCACGGCATCGCCCTGCCGCATGCGCGGCTGGACGAGATCGAGCGGATCGTCGGCGTCTTCGTCCGGCTGGAGAAGCCGCTCGATTATGACAGCGTGGACCGGCAGCCGGTCGATCTGGTGTTCGCGCTGCTGGCGCCCAAGGATTCGGGGGTCGACCACCTGAAGGCGCTGGCGCTGGTCAGCCGCACCATGCGGGACCCGGCGGTGGTGACCAAGCTGCGGGCCAACACCGACCCGGCGAAACTGTACGCGATCCTGACCGAGGATCGGACCTCGCAGGCGGCCTGATACGGGCGGCCTGATCCGGAGCGTCCCATCGTGGGACGCTTTTTCATGCCAATGATTACAATGGCTTGAGTGGTTGGCCTTAACCACTTGTCAACACTTGCGCGCCCGTCTGGCCGGCCGGCGGGTCAGGGCGCGTCGCCGAATCCGAACCCGATATAGTCGCGCTGATAGGCCTCGCGCGCGGCGGCGTCGATTTCGGCGGTGCGCAGGGCCGACAGCGGAATCACCTGCGGATCGTCGGACGGGGGCAGGTCGGGGCAGGCCACGCCGGTTTCGGCGCAGAGAAAGGCCAGGCCCTGTGCCAGCCGGTCCTCGCGCAGGATCGCGTCGGGTGCCTGGTGCTGCGCGAAGCCCTGGATCAGCGCGGTCTGCGTGGCGATCTGGCCATCGACGCGCAGCGATGTCTGCCCCGACAGGATCATCCGGGCAAAGCGCAGGAAGGCCAGAAAGGCCGCGCGATGGTCGTCGGGCGACATGGCGCCCGCCTTGTGCGGGGGCGGCAGGTCAAGCGCGAAGGTGCGGTTCAGCGCGCCGCGCAGTTCGGGCGCCGCGCCGGTCAGGATTCGGGTGCGGAACACCGCATGCGCGCGCAGCAGGGGATGGCGCAGCACGGTAAAGCTGCGGTGTGCGGGCGTGTTCCGCATCCACTGGCGCAGCGTCTTGTGCGTGAAGTCGCCCCGGACCGCCCCGAAGCCCGCCAGCCAGCCCTTGACCTGCGCGACCGGGCCGCCCGGCACCGGCATGTAGAGCATGGGGCCGGCCGCGTGATACGAAGGGATGGCCGGGGCGCGGCGCGGCTCGAAACTCGGGGTGCGCGACAGGTCGAACCGGTCGATGCCCGACAGCGCGGCGACCATCTGTTCGGGGTTCTCGACCTTGTCCTCGATCGGTTCGGGGTTCTGCTTCTTCAACGTCGGGTCGGGCGCATCGAGCCGCGCGGCGATGCCCAGATGCGCGGCGAGCCCGTTCAGAACGTCGAGATCCTGAAGATCCTCGTAGTCGATGTAGAAGGCCGTCTGTCCGGTGGTCTGGAGCCCGTGCAGGATGCGCAGGTGAAATGCCTGAAGTTCGGCAATGAAGGCCTCGAACTCGGCGCCGTCGAACCGGGCCTGCGCGGTCTTGAGCCGCTTGGCATTGGTCAGCTTCCACTGGCCGGTGGCCTGCGCGATCTTGAGGCTGACATAGCTTTCCAGCGGATTGCGCGTCAGCACGATCTTGGCGCAGCGCGCGTCCTGCATCACCGGGTCGAAGACGCGCGGATCGTGATCGTGGAAATAGCGGAACCCCGACAGGCCGGGCGTGCGGTCGCGCATCGCGCGCAGCAGGCGGCCCGGATCGGCATCGCGGGCGGCAAGGGTGATGTCGAACAGCTCGGCCTGATTGAGCTTGCCGATGAAATGGGGGTTGAACGCCTCGCCGTGGCAGGTGACGCCCGGCAGGGCGTTCAGGTTCGCCTCGAGAAAGTTCGACCCCGTGCGCATGGCGGCGAACATCACGAAACTGTCGAAACGGGCCATGCGGTCACTTCACCAGATAGGGGCGGCTGCGGCGGCCCGTGTTGGGGCGCGGATCCTCGCCCACCGGAAAATCGCCCATCAGAACAGGCTGCATCCCCTGGTTGCGCAGGGCTTGCAGGAACTGCCCGAACCCCTTGAGGTCGGTCAGCCGGGGCGCCTCGGTCAGGCGGCGGACGCCACGGGGGCTGATCTCGTCCACGATGGTCTGCAGCGGCTCCATCGGGTTCTCGACGAATTCCGCAAGCGTCCAGATGCGGACGCGCGCCTTGGTCCAGACGCTGCGCAGAACCTCGAGATGCTGTGATTCGATCTTCTGCAGGCGCGCGGCCTCGGCCCGGATGGCGCTGAAATTCTCGTTCGACTTGAACAGCGGCACGGCCCAGGCCCCGGAAATCACGCTGATCGTGGCGTTCGCGTCGCCGGCCATGAACCAGCTGAGCGCCTGGTTGTCCGCCGGTCCGAACTGGAAGCATTGGCGTTCGCCGCGCGTGTTCCAGATCAGGTTCGTCAGGAAGCTTTTCGGGTTGTAGTCGCGCAGCGCGGCGCTGTCGGTCAGCGCGCCGTTGTAGATGGTTTCGCCGCCCGCGTATTCGACGCGCGCCGGTGCGAACAGATGCCCGTGGACGCGGGTTCCGGCCACGCGGCTGAGCCAGACGTCAAAATCCTCGAACACCTCGGCAAAGCCCTCGAACACGGCATAGGGTGCGGCGGTGCGCCCGTTCTCGCGGTTCTCGACCGGATAGCGGCTTTGCATGTAGAGCCCGGCGCGCCCCTTCACGCGGCGTTCGACCGCCTTGGAGAACAGGCGGTCGATCTTGCCCGGGTTCGGTTCGGCGGCAGGCTGGCCCTTGCCCTCCTCGGTCAGGAAAAGCTGGTACAGGCGGTCGGCATGCGGCCAGATCTTGCGCGCGATGAAGCAGTCGGACCGGCGCAGCAGTTGCAGGTGATCATCGTAGAAGATGTGCGGCTTTCCCTGGAAATCGAACTTGGACAGGGTAAGCGACCGGCTTTCGACCGTGGTGGCGAAGAGCCGCACGAGGGTCTGGAAATAGCTTTCGTCGGGGATCCAGACCTTGCGGAAATAGCGGTCGTATTCGCGCCGGCGCGGGTCTTCCAGGATGGCGGACAGGGTGCGCCGCGTCAGGCACCACCACTGGCTGCCCAGATGCGGCACGAGGCCGTCGGGAATGCGGCGGCGCACGCCGAGGCGCCGCTGCAGTCCGACATACCAGTCGAACAGCTTGCGGCGCTTGCGCCACGAGAACGGGAACCGCAGCGTGAACCGTTCGATGTCGAGCCCGCCCACCGTCCAGCCGACATCGGCGGTGGTGACGCTTTCGATGAAATCGGTGGTGGGGCGTTCGTCGAGATAGGTGCGCAGCTCGTCGATCGGGCGCAGCGGCAGGCAGGACCCCGAGGCGAGATAGACGTGGCGGACCTGCGGAAAGTCGCGCAGCATCAGCGCCGAAGCCTCGATCGTGGCGGCGACGATGCCCCAGGTTCCCCATTCGCAGGCGTGCCGCCCGCTGAACCGCACGTCGGCCACATCGGCCAGATCGGCGCGGAACCGCGCGAACGCGCGCGCGCCCACCCGGCTGTCGACATGGATCACAACCGGACAGCCGCGTTCGGACAGATGCCGTGCCACCTGCGCCGCGCGGTCGAGCGCGGTGTGGCAGAGCATCAGGAACCCCACGGTCATGCCCAGTTCCCCTTGGACATCAGGCCCAGGATCTCGAGCTGGCGCCAGTTGATGTACTTCTCGCTCCACTTGCACCAGAGATCGGGCTCGCTGTCCATCGCGGCGCGATAGGCGCGGTACTCGGCGCTGCCCAGATAGTGTTCGCCGCGCCGCATCTCTTCTTCCGCCTTGGCGCCGAAGGTGTCGAGGAACTTGGCATGCAGCAGGATGCCGCTGGCCTTTTCGCCGCCCAGCGTGTCATGCACCTGGTTCAGGCCGCGCGGCAGGACCATGTGGGTGGAGCTGACATAGGCATAGCCGCGGTGCCAGCGGACCAGCGGCACCTTGTTCAGCGCGGGGGCCAGTTTCGGCGTGTCGGGGAAGAACACCCGCGCCCGCGGTCCGCCCTGGATCCAGAGGTTGCCGTAGCGGCCGTTCAGGCTGATGGCATAGTTCCCGGCATCGAACCATTGCGCGATCTCGAACGGGTCCTGCCCCTCGCGGTAGGGCTGGGCGTTCATCGGACCCTTGGGATACATGTCGAGCAGCATGGCCGAGAACGAGCGGATGGACGAGGCATCCAGCCAGTCGGTCAGCGCCCGGATCGGCCGCGTCTCGCAGAACGGATAGACGAAGAATTCGTCCACATCGACGGTCAGGCACCAGTGCCCGTGCGCATGGCGCCGCTGCAGCCGGGTGATCCAGTCCATGCCGAAGCGTGACGCCTTGTAGCTGCTTTCCGTCGTCCACAGCGACACGTCGGGCTGTTCGGCCAGATATTCGCGCGAGCCGTCGTCGCTGCCGTTATCGACGATCAGGAAGTGGTCGATCCCGATCCCGCGGTAGTAGCGCAGGAAGAACGGCAGGCGCACCCGTTCGTTGCGCAGCGTGACGAAAGCAAGAATGGCCTCGCGCCGGATCGCGCGGGTGCGGTCGGCGACCGGTGTCAGTTCGCGCCCCTTCCACCACGCCCGCGCCAGCAGACGCTTGCGCCGCAGTCGAAGCCGGTAGGATTCAAATACTCCCATGCCGCGCCCTTGCCCGTCCGGACCTGCCTGTTCCGGTGGTTACCGCACCGGCCCTGACAAAACCCTTATCTCCGCCCCCGAGGTCCGGTCGTTGCCGCGACCCTAGACCGGTCGGCCCGCAGCGTAAACGGCAGGCCGGTCTTTCTGCCCCCGACTGTCGCACGCCCGTCATATCCAGCCGCCCCGCGACATCAGCCCCATCGCCTCGAGCCCGCGCCATCCGGTCAGCCGGGTCGAGGCAGGGCACCAGAGGTCAGGATCTTCGGTCAGGCGGGCGTAATAGTCATCATAGACCGCACTGTTCACGAAATGCTCGCCCCGTATCCGTTCCTCGGCAGACCGGCGCACGATCAGGTCGAGGAACTTGGTGTGCAGGATCACGCCGGACGGCGCCTCGCCGCCATCGGGGGCATAGGTGCGGTTCAGGCGCCGGGGCAGGATCTGGTGGGTCGAGTTGACATAGGCATATCGGCGGTTCCACCGAACGAGCGGGGTCTTGTTCAGGGTCGGCGCCCGACGCGGATCGGCGGCGAAGAACGCCCGCGCCCGCGCCCCGCCCTGGATCCACAGGTTGTCGAGCGGCGCCTGAACCCGGATCGACAGGTTTCCGGCATCGAACCAGCAGAGATGCTCGAACGGATCGTCGCCCGGCCGGTAGGGCGGCCCCGACAGGCGCCCCCTGGGATAGAGATCCAGCATCATCGCCGGCAGCGCCTGGTGCCCGCAGGACGCCAGCCACGCGGTCAGCGCGCGCAGATCGCGGGTTTCCCAGTAGGGATAGATCAGGATCTCGTCGGCATCGAGGGTCAGGCACCAGTGCCCGTGGCAATGCCGCATCATCAGCCAGGTCAGCCAGTCGACCCCGAACCGCGACAGGCGATAGCTGTGCGGCGTGGACCAGAGCGAGACATCCGGCTGACCGGCCAGATAGGCCGCCGTGCCGTCGTCGCTGGCGTTGTCGACGAACAGGAAATGCGCCACCCCAAGCCGCCGGTGGTGCGCCAGGAAATGCGGCAGGCGAACACGTTCGTTGCGCACGGTCGACAGGCAAAGGATGTCATCCGGGCGGATCTCGGCGGTGCGGTCGGAAACAGGCTGCAACTGCCGGCGCTTGCGGAACGCGCGATAGAGGTATCGCCTGCGTTTCCACCGCAGGCGATAGGCCGTCAGCGCCGTGGCAAGAATCCGGGACGAGCGTTCGGCAAGGGTGCCGGACGGGCGTTCGCCTTCGCTATCGCCCGCCGGCCGCCCCACGGATATACGTCACTGCGCCGCGCGGCTTTGGGCCAGCATCTCGTGCAGGTAGGTCGAGAACTCGTCATGCAGGTCGGCGCGCGCGAGGCCATAGGCCACGGTCGCCTGCAGGAACCCCGCCTTTGACCCGCAGTCGAAGCGCTGGCCACGGAAGCGGAAGCCGAACACCTGCCCGGGCTTCTTCGTTTCTTCCGCGATGGCATCGGTCAGCTGGATCTCGCCGCCCGCGCCCTGGCGCATGCGATTGAGGTTCTTCATGACCTTCGGCGTCAGGATGTAGCGCCCGATGACCGCAAGGTTCGACGGCGCGTCGGCGGCCTTGGGTTTTTCGACCATGCCCTTGACCGAGACGATCGACCCCATGTCATCGGCGACGTCGAGCACCCCGTAGGACGAGATCTTGCTGGCCGGAACCTCCATCGCGGCAACCATGTTGCCGCCGGTCTGTTCATAGGCCTCGACCATCTGCTGAAGGCAGGGCTTTTCGGCGGCGATCACGTCGTCGGGCAGCAGCACCGCGAAGGGTTCGTTGCCGATCATGCGACGCGCGCACCATACGGCGTGGCCAAGTCCCATCGCCCGGTTCTGCCGGACATAGGCGATGGCACCCGAATCCATGTAGGTGTCCTTCAGCACTTCGAGCAGGGCATCCTTGCCCGAGCGGCGCAGCGTGTTCTCAAGCTCGGGCGAGTGATCGAAGTAATCCTCGAGCGCGGACTTGCCGCGCGCGGTGACGAAGATGAACTCTCGGATTCCGGCGGCGCGCGCCTCGTCGATGGCGTACTGGATCAGCGGCCTGTCAACCAGCGTCATGATCTCTTTCGGGATCGACTTGGTTGCCGGCAGGAACCGTGTGCCCAGACCTGCCACCGGAAACACGGCCTTGAGGACCTTGCGGATTTTCTTCATCTACTCCGACCTGATGCTGCGCTCCCTCGGGAGCGGACCTGCCCACTCTAGCGGACCTGACCCGGAATCTCCACGCCGATTGGGGCCGTGCTGTGTCCGATTCTTCTGATTTTGTTCGGGCATGTTGGTTTTTCTCGCACCGTTGTCGCCGTGGCGTCAACCGCTGTGCAGCCGTGTCCTGTCACGTGCGCAGGTTCACGCCCGGGGCAAATGCGATGAAGAAGGGGTTGTCCCAGCCCGGCTTGCCATAGGTCAGGGGTGTCAGGTCGTCCATGCGGACGACCGCGCCGCCCGCGGCGCGCAGAACTGCATCGCCCGCTGCCGTGTCCCATTCCATCGTGCGGCCGAGGCGGGGGTAGAGATCGGCCTCGCCGGTGGCGACGAGGCAGAACTTGAGGCTGGAGCCCGCGCTGGTCATGTCGCGCACGGCGTAGCGGGCGATGTAGTCGTCGGTGGCGGCGTCACGGTGCGATTTCGAGGCGACGACCATGAGGGCCCCGTTGTCGGGGGTGCCGACGCGGAGCGGCGTCTGCGCGCCCGGGCGGTCGGGATCGAAGGGGCCCGCCTCCTCGACGGCGCCGCCGTCGGGCAGGGTGTAGAACAGCCGTTCCTTCGCCGGGGCATAGACCACGCCCAGGACCGGGACGCCCTCATGCACATAGGCGATGTTGACGGTGAAGTCGCCGCGGCGCTGGACGAATTCCTTCGTGCCGTCGAGCGGATCGACGATCAGGAAGGTGCGGGCCGACAGCGCGTGGCTGGCGGCCTGTTCCTCGGTGATCAGCGGCAGGTCGGGGCAGGCGGCGCGCAGGCCCTCGGAAATCACGGCATCGGCGGCCTCGTCGGCCTCGGTCACGGGCGAGGCGTCTGATTTCGCGCGAACGTCGAAATCGGGCGAGGCATAGACCTGCATGATGCGGTCACCCGCCGACAGGGCAAGGCGGCGCATCAGCGCGACGAGGGCTGCGTGATCCATGGGGTCTCCGGTTGCCGGGGGCGGGCCGGGGCCCGCGATTGCCAAAAGGTCGCCGACTGCTTATCCTTGGCGTCAAGGGAACGGCAAGCATTCCCGCGTCAGATTGCGGCAATCCGTGCCGCGCCGAGGTCGCCCGAGCCCATGTTTGAACGCCCCGCCCGCCTTTCGCCCATTCAGTCCGCATTCGGGATGGCGGAACTGGTGTTTCATGCCGCGGTCCGGCACGTGCGGAAGTCGCATGGCAACGCGCTGATCGGGCTGCTGCTGAACATCTTCCAGACCGTGCTGCTGGTCGCCGTGTTCTACCTGATGTTCGAACTGCTGGGGATGCGCGGGTCGGCGGTTCGGGGCGATTTCGTCCTGTATGTGATGTCGGGCATCTTCATGTTCATGACGCATGTGAAGGCGCTCGGGGCGGTGTCGGGGGCCGAGGGGCCGACGTCGCCGATGATGAAGCATTCGCCGATGAACACGCTGGTCGCCATCGCCGCGGCGGCGCTGTCGGCGCTTTACCTTCAGTTCCTGTCGGCGGCGGTGGTGCTGGCGGTCTACCACGCAGCGTTCTCGCCGATCACGGTCTACGATCCGGTCGGCGCGATCGGCATGTTCCTGCTGGCCTGGGCGTCGGGCGTGGGGCTTGGCATCATCGTGCAGGCGGCCAAGCCCTGGTGGCCCGAGGCGGTGACGATGATCACCCAGACCTATCAGCGGGCGAACATGATCTTTTCGGGCAAGATGTTCGTGGCCAACATGATGCCCGGATACCTGCTGGGCTATTTCGACTGGAACCCGCTGTTCCACATCATCGACCAGTGCCGGGGCTATCTTTTCCTGAACTACAGCCCGCACTACACGTCGCTGTCCTATCCGCTCTATGCCACGCTGGCGTTCTTCATGCTGGGACTGATGGCCGAGTTCTACACGCGCAAGCACGCCTCGGCCAGCTGGGGCGCGGGCAAGTAGCGCCCGCCGCCCTGTCAGCCGGTCAGACCGCGTAGCGCAGGATCGCGGCAAGCGAAGCCTGTTCGGGGATGTCCTCGCGCCGGACCGCCAGCACGCGGCCGCCCGAGGCCATCACCCGTCCGGCGATTTCGTCCACCACGCCGTAGGTCGCGGCGCTTTCGTCGGCGGCCAGGGTGACGGCGCCCGTCGTCTCGTCCACCGTGCCGGGCATCACCTCGTCGATATCCACCAGCAGGGTATCGACCGCGCCGAAGGTGGCGGCGCGCGCCGCAAGATCGACCTGCGTGGTTGCCCGGCCATCGCCCGCGCGCTGCTGCCATGTGGCATGCACGACCGCCAGATCATCCCGGTGCAGCGCGTCCAGGATGGGGCGCGCCGCCTCGGCCAGTTCGGCGGGGGTCATCCGCACCGGGCTTGCCTGGATCGTCTGGGCCGCCAGCCCGTCGAGGCTGTTGACCGAGCGGTAGATCGACAGCAGCGGATCGGCGGCGGCCAGGATCAGCGGTTCGGACCGCCCCGAAAGCACCGGCCGCAGCGCCGCGTCGACCTTTCGGCAATAGGCGCGCAGGCGGGTGTTCTGGCCTTCATCGCCACCGATGCGGCGGGCGTAGGACCGGCTGTTCACATTGGCCGTTCCGGTGGCCGAGGCCGCATCGCGCGGCAGGTCGGGCACCCGGGTTTCGCGTGCGGGCAGGTCGGCGGAGACCTCGATCAGACGCACGTCGTTTTCGGCAAGCGCCAGCACGAAGGCGTGCTGCCCGACCGAGACGGCCCGCAGCAGCGGCTTGACATGGAAGCGGTCCGAAACCTGGACCATGGACGCAAGCCGGTTCGGCAGGCGGAAGGCGCGCAGGCCTTCCGGGGTGACGAACAGGGCAAGCGACCGCGCCTGATGCGTCCAGAAATCATCGTCGTCGATCAGGTCGGCCACCTGTTCCGAGATCGGCCAGATCGTGCGCTTGGCGGTATCGGCCGCCTCAAGCTGCGCCTCGGCCTCTTTCAACAGGTTCCCGAGCTCGATGCGGGCCTGTCCGATGTGCTGCGTCTCGGGGGTGGTGGGCAGGTAGAAGGTCACGCTGCCCTCACCCCGCGCGGTTATCAGTTTCATGAGCTGGGCAGCCGTCGGTATGTCCACGTGAAGCATCGGCCGGTGATCCTTTCCTGTTGCATCGGATACCGACTTGGGCCCCGGCCGATCCCTGTTCAACCGCGTGCGATCCCCTGCCGAACACGAAAAATCACGGTGACGTGACGCTTGCGGCCCCTCTGACCCCCCCCTATATACGCCCCGAAGCCGAAAGGGCGCTGGCCCCGAGGCTCAGCCAGACCAACCAAGGGATCGGGGCGCGGGGGCCGCAATCGGGCCCGGGCTCCATTGTATCGCCGCAAGCAGAGGTAGCACAGCATGGCCAAAGTCATCGGGATTGACCTCGGGACCACGAACTCCTGCGTCGCCATCATGGACGGATCGCAGCCGCGTGTCATCGAGAACTCGGAAGGCGCCCGCACGACGCCGTCGATCGTGGGTTTCACGGAAAGCGAGCGCCTGGTGGGACAGCCCGCCAAGCGTCAGGCGGTGACGAACCCCGCCAACACCATCTTCGCCGTCAAGCGCCTGATCGGCCGCCGCGTGGACGACGCGCACATCGCCAAGGACAAGAAGAACCTGCCCTATTCCGTCGTGAACGGCGGCAACGGCGATGCCTGGGTCGAGGTGCGGGGCGAGAAGTATTCGCCGTCGCAGATTTCCGCCTTCATCCTGCAGAAGATGAAGGAAACCGCAGAGGCCTATCTGGGCGAGACCGTCAGCCAGGCGGTGATCACCGTTCCGGCCTATTTCAACGACGCGCAGCGCCAGGCCACCAAGGACGCGGGCAAGATCGCGGGGCTTGAGGTTCTGCGCATCATCAACGAGCCCACCGCCGCCGCGCTGGCCTACGGGCTTGACAAGAAAGAGGCGCGCACGATCGCCGTCTATGACCTTGGCGGCGGGACCTTCGACATCACCATCCTGGAAATCGACGATGGCCTGTTCGAGGTGAAATCGACCAACGGGGATACGTTCCTGGGTGGCGAAGACTTCGACATGCGGATCGTCAACTACCTGGCGGACGAGTTCAAGAAAGAGCACGGCGTCGACCTGACGCTGGACAAGATGGCCCTTCAGCGCCTGAAAGAGGCGGCGGAGAAGGCCAAGATCGAACTGTCGTCCAGCCAGCAGACCGAGATCAACCAGCCGTTCATCAGCATGGACCGCAACACCGGGCAGCCCCTGCACCTGGTGGTCAAGCTGTCGCGCGCCAAGCTGGAAAGCCTGGTCGAGGACCTGATCAAGAAGTCGATCAAGCCCTGCAAGGATGCGCTGAAGGATGCGGGGCTTTCGGTCGGTGACATCGACGAGGTGGTGCTGGTCGGTGGCATGACGCGCATGCCGCGCGTCATCGAGGAAGTGACCAAGTTCTTCGGCAAGGAACCCCACAAGGGCGTGAACCCCGACGAGGTCGTGGCGCTGGGCGCGGCCATTCAGGCCGGCGTGCTGCAGGGCGACGTGAAGGATGTGGTCCTGCTGGACGTCACCCCCCTGTCGCTGGGGATCGAGACGCTGGGTGGCGTGTTCACCCGCCTGATCGACCGCAACACCACGATCCCGACGAAGAAGAGCCAGATCTTCTCGACCGCCGAGGACAACCAGAACGCCGTGACGATCCGGGTATTCCAGGGCGAGCGCGAGATGGCGGCCGACAACAAGATGCTGGGCCAGTTCAACCTGGAACAGATCCCCCCGGCGCCGCGCGGCATGCCGCAGATCGAGGTGACCTTCGACATCGACGCCAACGGCATCGTCAGCGTCAACGCGAAGGACAAGGGAACCGGCAAGTCGCAGGCGATCACCATCCAGGCGTCGGGCGGCCTGTCGGACCAGGACATCGAGAAGATGATCAAGGACGCCGAGGCCAATGCCGAGTCGGACAAGAAGCGCCGCGAACTGATCGAGACCAAGAACCGTGGCGAAAGCCTGCTGCACGACACCCGGAAGTCGATCAAGGAGCACGGCGACAAGGTTGACCCGACCACGGTCGAGGCCATCGAACTGGCGATGAGCCCGCTTGAGGACGCGCTGAAGGGCGAGGACGCGGGCAAGATCCGCTCGGCCATGCAGAACCTGACCGAGGCCGCCATGAAGCTGGGCGAGGCGATCTACAAGGCCAGCCAGCCGGATGGCGACGGAGAGGGCGGGCCGCGTTCGGTCGATGACGACATCGTGGATGCCGACTACGAGGACATGGGCGAGGACAAGCGGAAGTAAGACCGCTCGGGAATCTCGGGGGGGCGGTCCGGAAACGGGCCGCCCCCTTCCGGTTCCACACAGGGGATGGGACCCATGGCGAAACGCGATTACTATGACATTCTTGGCGTGGCGCGCGGGGCTTCGGCGGAAGAGCTGAAGAAAGCCTATCGCGCCAAGGCCAAGGAACTGCATCCGGACCGCAACCAGGACAACCCCGGCGCCGAGGCCGCGTTCAAGGAAGTGAACGAGGCCTATGACGTGCTGCGCGACGACCAGAAGAAGGCGGCCTATGACCGCTTTGGCCATGCCGCCTTCGAGGGGGGCATGGGCGGCGGCGGCGGCCCGCGCGGCGGCGGGTTCCAGCAGGGCGACTTTGCCAGCGCGTTCTCGGACGTGTTCGAGGATCTGTTCGGCGATTTCATGGGCGGCCGTGGCGGCGGCGGCCGCAGCCGGGCGCAGCGCGGGTCGGACCTGCGCTACAATCTGAGGGTGTCGCTGGAAGAGGCGTTCCAGGGCGTCCAGAAGACGATCAACGTGCCCACGGCCGTCATCTGCGAAACCTGCCGTGGGTCTGGCGCCGAAGGCGGTGCCGAGCCCGTCACCTGCCCGACCTGTTCGGGCATGGGCAAGGTGCGCGCCCAGCAGGGCTTTTTCACCGTTGAACGCACCTGCCCCACCTGCAACGGGGCGGGCCAGATCGTGAAGAACCCGTGCCGGTCCTGCGGTGGCCAGGGCAGGGTCGAGAAGGAACGCGCGCTGTCGGTCAACATTCCGGCAGGTGTCGAGACCGGCACGCGCATCCGGCTGGCGGGCGAGGGCGAGGCTGGCCTGCGTGGCGGGCCGACGGGCGATCTGTACATCTTCATCGAGGTGAAGGATCACGCGATCTTCCAGCGGGATGGCGCGCATCTGTTCTGCCGCGTGCCTGTGTCGATGACGGCGGCCGCCCTTGGAGGCGAGGTCGAGGTGCCCACGATCGACGGCGGAAAGGCGCGTGTGAAGGTGCCGCCGGGGGCACAGTCGGGCAAACAGATGCGGTTGCGTGCCAAGGGCATGCCCGCGCTGCGCGGCGGCGGCACCGGCGACATGGTGATCGAACTGGCCGTCGAGACGCCGGTGAACCTGACGCAGCGGCAGAAGGACCTGCTGCGCGAGTTCGAGAAGCTGAGCGAGGAGAACAACCCCGAGGGGACGTCGTTCTTTTCCAAGGTCAAGGGCTTCTGGGACGGGATGAGCGGGCGCGGCTGACCGCCGCGCGCTACCGCAGAGCCCGACCCTTCACGATCGCATCCTTGCCGAACCGCGCGCGGATCGCGTCGGTTGCACGCTCGGCACCCTCGCGGGCGCGCGCGCCGGTATCCAGAAGGTCGCCGGCCGCCGCCGCCTGCCCTTCGGGGCAGAGATCCGACAGGCCCACCCCGATCAGGCGCAGCGGACCCGCGGGTGCCGCCGCGTCGAACAGGGCCTGGGCTGTCCGCCACATCCGGTCGGCGGTCTGCGTCGGGTCGGACAAGGTGGTGCGGCGCGTCACCAGCCGGAAATCCGCGCGCTTCATCTTGAGCGTCACGGTGCGCCCGGCCAGGCCCTTGGCCTTGGCCCGGTCCGCCACGCGTTCGGCCAGCCGCCACAGATGGCCGGTCAGCAGGTCGGTGTCGGCGGTGTCTTCGTTGAAGGTTGTTTCCGACGAGATCGACCGCATCGGTTCGTCGCGCGTCACCCGCCGGTGATCCTCGCCCCGCGCCAGATGCCACAGCCGCTCACCCATCGACCCGAAGCGCGCGGCCAGATCGGCGCGGTCCCACCGGCGCAGATCGGCAATGGTGCGGATGCCGGCGCCCTCCAGCGCCGCCTGGCCCGCCACACCGACCCCCCAGATGGCGCGGACCGGGCGCGGTGCCAGAAAATCCAGCGTCTCGGCCCGGCCGATCACCGCAAAGCCGCGCGGCTTGTCGAGATCCGATGCCATCTTGGCCAGGAACTTGTTGTGCGACAGGCCGATGGACAGCGTGACCCCCACCTGCGCTTCGACATCGCGCGCCAGCCGTGCCAGGGTCGTGGCGGCGGGCGCCCCGTGCAGCCGGGCGGTCCCGGTCAGATCGAGGAAGGCCTCATCCAGCGACAGGGGCTCGATTCCGGGTGTCAGGCGTTCCATCAGGTCGCGGATCGCGCGGCTGGCCTCGGCATAGGCGGCCATGCGTGGCTTGACCACGGTTGCCTCGGGGCAAAGCTTCAGCGCCTCGAACATCGGCATTGCCGACCGCACGCCCTTGATCCGGGCGATGTAGCAGCAGGTCGAGACCACACCGCGGGTGCCGCCGCCCACGATCACCGGCCGGTCGCGGAGGGCGGGATCGTCGCGCTTTTCAACCGAGGCATAGAAGGCATCGCAGTCGACATGGGCGATGGACAGCGTGTCGAGT
Organism: Paracoccaceae bacterium; assembly: GCA_019454225.1. Lineage (NCBI taxonomy): Bacteria > Pseudomonadati > Pseudomonadota > Alphaproteobacteria > Rhodobacterales > Paracoccaceae > Paracoccaceae bacterium. The sequence goes on from CP075370.1 coordinate 582,862, forward strand.
TCGCCATGCGACACGACACGCCGGGACCGGCAGGCCGGGCAACGGGGACCGGCGGCAAAGGCGGTCAGGCAATCGCGGCACAGGGCGGGCATGGCCGGCACTATGCACGGATGTTCGCAGTTTGTCCATTTTGCCGGCCGCTACAGGCGCAGCGCCTCAAGCTCGGACCAGTCATCGGCGGGCAGGACGAAGGCGGGTTCGTTCACGTCGCGCGTCCAGCCGTAGAAAGCCAGGAACGGCACCGCGCCAACCTTGATCAGGTGGGGGCGGTCCGGGTCGTTCCAGACAGGGTCATGCGCGGGTCGCAGGTCGAGCGGAAGGCCGGTGCCGAAGCGCCATCCATGCGGGCCTGTCAGCGGGGCATAGAGCTCGGGCGCCTTGTGGACATGGTCGCGGTACAGGACCTGGGGCGCGATCAGGAACAGGCCGAAATCGAACCCTTCCGCCGGATAGGGCGCATCGCCGCCCATCAGCGTGGCGAAGGCGTGGCCCATGGCGAAATCCTCGCCGATCTCGGACAGGGGGTAGCCGTCATAGACCTGCCAGTCGAGCAGCGGCGCGGCTGCGGCGATGGCGCCCCGCAGCGCGGCATGGTCGGGTGACATGGCATCGAGCGCGGCGGGCATCCAGCGGTCGACCACGGGATGCGCGTTCGGCTGGCCCACAACGGGCGGACCCCGTCGGCTGGCGAGGCCGCGGCGCACTTCCGACGCGCCGGGCAGATCGAATGCGGCCAGATAGTCCTCGGCGGCGACGGCCAGCCGGGCCAGCCGGTCGGCCGGGTCTGCCCGCGAACCGGGCGGCGGCGGCAGGCCGCGTTCGGCCAGCATCGGCAGCGGGTCGCGTCCGTCATGGGCCGCGGCGTCCCGGTAGACGTCAAGCTGAGCCTCGGACAGCGTGCCGTCGCGGAACAGCGCCATGGCGGCGCCATAGCGCACACGCCCGGAACCGGGTTGGCCCAGCGGCGTGCGGATCAGGTGGAGGGGGTCATTCATTGCTGCGATAGGCCATGCTCTGGTCAAGGATGCGGCGTTTCTCGGCGCGGTGCATGATCCAGCCGGCAAGCGCCACGCCGGTTCCGACGACGACCACCGTGATCGTCGCCAATGCGTTGATGTCGGGGGTGACGCCCAGCTTGACCTTGGACCAGATCAGCAGGGGCAGGGTGGTCGATCCCGGGCCGGTGGTGAAGGTGGTGATCACCACGTCGTCCAGCGAGATGGTGAAGGCCAACAGCCAGCCCGACAGGATTGCCGGAAAGGCCGTCGGAAGGGTGACATCCCACAGGACCTGCCAGGGTCGGCTGCCCAGATCCATCGCCGCCTCCTCGATCGCGCGGTCGGCCTGGCTGAGCCGGGCCTGCACGACCGTGGCGACAAAGACCATGGAGAAGGTGATATGCGCCAGCGTCACGGTGGTGAACCCGCGCGAACCCGGCCAGCCGATCCATTCGGCCATCAGGATGAACAGCATCAGCGACGAGATGCCGGTGATCACCTCGGGCATCACGAGGGGCGCGGTGACGAGCCCGGCAAACAGGGTCCGGCCGCGGAACCGCCGGAACCGCGCCAGCGCAAACCCCGCCATCGTGCCCAGGATCGTCGCGCAGGTGGCCGAAACCACGGCGATCTGCAGTGAAAGGACCAGGGCCGCGATCACCTGCTTGTTGGACAAGAGCGAGACATACCACCGCGTCGAGAACCCGCCCCAGACGGTGACCAGCCGCGATCCGTTGAAGGAATAGACCATCATCGACAGGATCGGGATGTAGAAGAAGGCAAAGCCGAAGCACAGCACGGTGATCAGGAAAATCGGGCGCCGGTTCATCGCCGTTCCCCCTCGGTTCCGTCGGCGCGGGCCTGCATCCGGGCATAGATCATCGTCGGGCCCACCATCAGGACCAGCAGCGCCACGGCCACCGTCGAGGCCATGGGCCAGTCGTTCACCGCGCTGAACTCGTCCGAGATCACGCGCCCGATCATCGGCGCGCGCGCGTCGCCGACCAGCGTGGGGATCACCAGTTCCCCCGCCGCCGGGATGAAGACCAGCAGGCACCCTGCCACGATGCCGGGCACCGATTGCGGCAGCGTCACGTCCAGGAACACGCGAAACGGGCGGCTGCCCAGGTCCATCGCGGCCTCGTCCAGGGCCGGGTCCAGCCGCTCAAGGCTGGCGTAGAGTGGCAGGATCATGAACGGCAGGTAGGTGTAGACCATCACGAGGACGACGGCAAAGTTCGAGTACATCAGCGGCACCGACGTGACCGCCCAGTCGGCAGGCACCAGCCAGTTCCAGCCGTCGGTCAGCATCTTGTTGAACCAGCTGGATTTTCCCATAAGGCCCATCCATGCGTAGACGCGCAGCAGGAACGACGTCCAGAACGGCAGGATCACCAGCATCAGCAGCACATTCCGCCAGCCGCGCGAAACGCGGGTCAGGGCAAGGGCCATCGGATAGCCGACAAGCAGGCACAGGGCGGTCGCGAAGGCGGCGTTCGATACCGAGATCAGGAAGGCGCGGACATAGAGCGGGTCGGACACCAGCCGTTCGTAGCCGCGCAGCGACATCAACGGGTATTCGCCGCCGAATGCAAAGGGTGGAGCGGTGGGTGCCCGGCTGGCAAAGCTCATGGCCAGAACGATGGCGAAGGGCAGCAGGAACAGCAGCAGCAGCCAGACGTAGGGCAGGCCGATCATCAGGTCGGCCCAGCCCCGGCGATGGAACCAGCGTGACAGGCGGGTGGTTGCGCCCCGGTCCATGTCAGTCGCGCAGCAGGATGGCGGCGGCCGGATCGAAGGCGATGAAGACCCGGTCATCCCAGTCTGCCCGCCCCTCGGAGCCGCGCCGGGCGTTCACCGCATGCACTTTCAGCAGATCGCCCGAGGGCAGGACCACGCGATACAGGCTGTCCTTGCCGAAATAGGCCAGATCCTTCACCCGTCCCTCGATCACGTTCGACGCTGTCGGAGCGTCGCGATGGATCATCAGCTTTTCGGGGCGGACGGCCAGTGTCACGCTGTCGCCCGGCGCAAGCCCCTCGATTGTCTTCGCCGTTATCGCCGTGCCGAAGGCCGGCACCTCCAGTGTCGCCATGTCGCCCGAGACGCTGCTCACTCGGGCATCGAACTGCGAGATCGAGCCCAGGAAATTCGCCACGAACCGCGAGGCCGGGTGTTCGTAGACCGTTGCCGGCGCCCCCACCTGTTGCACCATGCCCCGGTCCATCACCGCGATCCGGTCGGCAAGGGTCATCGCCTCTTCCTGATCGTGGGTCACGACGATGAATGTCACCCCGGTGCGCGCCTGAATGCTCATCAGCTCGAACTGTGTCGCCTCGCGCAGTTTCTTGTCGAGCGCGGCAAGCGGTTCGTCCAGCAGCAGAAGCTTTGGCTGGCGCGCCAGGGCGCGGGCCAGTGCTACCCTCTGCCGCTGTCCGCCGGAAATCTGGTGCGGCTTGCGTGACGCAAACGGGGAAAGCTGCACCAGATCCAGCATCGCGCGCACGCGGTCGGTGCGTTCGGCCGCCGTCATCCGATCGTGCTTCAGTCCGTAGGCGATGTTCTTCTCCACCGTCATGTGGGGGAAAAGCGCATAGCTTTGGAACATCATGTGGACGGGCCGTTCCCAGGGGGGAACCCCGGTCATGTCCTGCCCGTCCAGCCAGATGCGCCCTGCCGATGGTTCCTCGAAGCCCGCGAGCATCCGCAGAAGCGTGGTCTTGCCGCAGCCCGAACCGCCCAGCAGGGCGAAGATCTCGCTCTTGCCGACGGTCAGGGTCACGTCGCGGACCGCGGCGAAGCTGCCGAAGTTCTTCGATACCCCCTCGATCCGCACGAAAGGGTCGGGCGTTGCCGCCATGATCAGCGGCCCGTCTTGATCTCGATCCAGATCCGGTTGATCTCGCGATCCTGCTCCTCGGTCTGCGGACGGGGCGTATAGAGCCGGGCCAGCGTCTCGGCATCCGGATAGACCGCCGGGTCGCCCGCGATCGACGGGTCGACGAGCGGTGTCGCGGCCAGGTTGGCATTGGCGTAGCCGGTATAGTCGGTGCAGGCCGCAACCACCTCGGGGCGCAGCATGTAGTCGAGGAACACATGCGCGCTGTCCACATTCCCGGCGTCCGCAGGAATGCACCAGTTGTCGAACCAGGCAGGCGCACCCGTCCTGGGAACATGGTAGGCAAGATCCACGGTCAGCCCGGCCTCTTCCGCGCGCGCCTTGGCGACGCCATAGTCACCGGACCAGCTGTTCGCCACGCACAGTTCGCCCGTGGGCAGCGTGTTCAGGAAGTTGGAATTGTCGAAGGTGGCCACGTGCGGCCGGATCGCCTTGAGCGCCTCGGCCATCCTCGCGTATTCCGCCGGACCCGCCGCGTCGGCCTGCAGGCCAAGGTAGCTGAGCACCATGAACCCGATGTCGGTCGGGCTGTCGAGAAGCGAGATGCCGCAATCGGCAAGCTTGGCGGCATTCTCGGGGTTCAGCAGCGTGCCGAGATCCTCGAGGTCCACCTCTCCCAGCCGTTCCTTCACCATGTCGAGGTTCCAGGTGATCCCGACCGAACCCCACATGTAGGGCACGCCGTAGAGGTTGCCGGGGTCGAACCCCTCGACGATCTTCAGGATGGCGGGGTCCAGATTGCCCCAGTTCGTCAAGCGCGACCGGTCGGGCTGCTGATAGACGCCTGCGGTAATGAAACGCGGCAGGCTGAGCCCGGCCATCAGCACGACATCATAGCCCGACGAACCCGCCAGCATCTTGGCCTGCATCTCTTCCGACGAGGCGTAGAGATCATAGACCACGCCGATCCCGGTTTCGGCCTCGAAGTCCGCAAGGGTCGTCTCGCCGATGTAGTCGGCCCAGTTGTAGATGTTGACGCGCGCGGCCTGCGCCCATGAAGGGCGGACGAAGGGCGCGGCAAGCGTCGTTCCCAGGCCGAGAAGGGTGGTGCGGCGGTTGAGCTTCATGTCGGTCTCCCTGTCCTGCGCGTTTCTCGCGGCTTGTTGCCCCCAAAGGTTACCCCCGGGATGTTGACTGGCAATCCAATTCGTCGTTGATCGCTGCGATATCGCCCTCGGGGGGCGCTTCGGGCAGCCCCATGACGGGCATGAGCGCGCGCAGCGCGTCGTGATGCCGCCGCAGGCCGTATTCGAGATCGGAAAGGTGAAACCCCTCGAATGCCGCGGATGCCATCGATTCGTCCGACCAGACCGACAGTTGCTGATCCTCGGCCGAGGTTGCCCGGTCGATGCGGAACGCCAGGTACCGGGCGGCGCGCGCCTCGCGGGTTTCGCCCGGGTTGCGGTACAGTCTGCCGGTCACGCGGGTGCTGCGCGGGCCAAGCGGCAGGTCCTGGTAGAACTGCACCGACTCTGGCGTGAAGGCGAAGACCGTGTTGGGAAACAGGCCATAGTAGGTCCAGGCGCGGCGCAGGTGGCTGGGCAGGTCGGGACGGTCGGGGGCGTGACGCAGATACTGCCGCACCGACCAGCTGCGGCCCGGCGAATCGCCAAACCATCCGACCGAGACCGACAGCCCCGCATTCATGAAATGATCGCGGTAGGTGCGACCGTAGAGTTCCTGCAACGCAGGATGCGCAAGGGCGACATGGTAGCCCTCGTTGTCGACGTCGCGCACGGATTTCCAGTTCACCGGCAGTTCGGTCGACCATCCCGGCGTCTGCACCGGCAGCACGTCGCGCAGCCGGTAGGCGGCGAAGTCGGTCTCGAAGGGGGCAAGCAGGGTCGCGATCGCCGGCTGCGGACCCGGGGCAAAGCGCAGGAAGATGAAGCCGTGGAAGATCTCCATCTCGACCGGCTTCAACCCGAACTGATCGCGGTCCATTCCGCCGAAGGTCGAGGGCCGCGCGGCACCCCGCAGGCTGCCGTCAAGGTTGTAGACCCAGCCGTGGAAGGGGCAGACCATCGCCCCCTTGCAGTGGCCCCGTTCGCCGTCCACCACTCGCGCGCCGCGATGCCGGCAGAGATTGTGGAAGGCACGCACCACGCCGTCCTGCCCGCGCATGACCACCGCGCGTTCGCCGAGAAGATCGAAGGCCAGCCAGTCGCCGGGTGCCGGGATGTCGCATTCATGGCCCGCCACCTGCCAATGCGTCAGGAAAAGCCGTTCGCGTTCCAGCGCGAAGAGGCCCGGCGAATGATAGGTCCAGGCGGGCAGTCCCTGCCTGTCCCAATCGGATGGCACGTTCAGCGACGGGATCGGGAAATCGGTCATGGCGACACCTCCATCTCGGATTTAACCCACTGATGAAAATGATGTATCTCATACTCTTCGGGCATCAGGCGGGCGCGGGAAAAGGCGGGATGCGCCATCCCCCGCTGGTTCAACTCGGCAGCGGCGCCGTCTTGCGCCAGCACGATCTTGGCAAAGGCCGCGACCTCTGCGGCATCGAAACCGGGCTGGGCCAGCGTTTCGGGTGCGAAATACCACTCGGCCACCAGCCTCGTGCGGTCCGGCGACAGCGGCAGCAACCGGACTGACCGCACATAGTCGACATGGGCCACGACATAGGCGGTGGGCCACAGCGTCACGAAGGTATGCCCCGCGCGCCGTTCGGCTTCGGTCAGCCCGGGAAAGGCCGGGCCGCAGGGCGCCCCCGACAGCGTCCAGCTGTCGGCGCCGGGGTTCAGGCTGGGGGGCGCGGGCGCGTCAGGCGTCCAGTCGGGCGCCTCTGTCGGCCCCATGATACCCTGACCGTAGACCGGGACCCGCGCGCAAAGCTCGGGGTGGATGCCGGGACAGTGCAGGCACTCGGAATAGTTTTCCCAGAACGTCTTCCAGTTGCAGGCCAGGTCGGCCTCGTGGCGGTGGCCGGTGACAAGGCCGTCCATCGGCCAGTTGTCCAGCGTCGCCAATGGCACGTCGGATTTCATGTCCGGCGGCGTCGCAGCGGCCGACAGGAACACGAACCCCGCCCAGACCTGGTGCCGCAGCGGAAACAGCCCGTGGTCATCACGCTGGAAGTCGCGGGTGGGCCGGGCATGGGCCGTGGACACCAGCCGTCCGTCCCGCGCCGCAAAGGCCCAGGCGTGATAGGGGCAGCGGATCAGGTTGCCCAGCGGCTCGACCTCGGCGCGGCACAACTCGGAACCGCGATGGCGGCAGGTGTTGTGGAAGGCCGAGACCGTGCCGTCCGCGGTGCGGCACAGGATGGCCTCGGCCGCGCCGACGCGAACCCGGCGCATCGTACCGGGCGCGAGGTCGGCAAGTCTGCCGACCATCACCCACTGGCGGGCAAACAGCGTCGCCATCTCGCGATCGAACCAGCCCTGATCCATGTAGGCCGCGCGTGGCAGGCCCTCGGGGCAATGGTCGAGGCGCGGCGAGAGCGGATGGCGGACGGGCTCCATCAGAACCTCCCGGGAGGGGTGGCGCGGCGGCGGTCGGGCGCAAAGAACGGCCGGTCGACCACCCGTGCGCGCATCATCATCTTGGCATAGTGCAGTTCGCGCAGGGCATAGATCTCGGCCCACAGATCGGTGCAGCCCATGTGCCGCCGCTCGACCTGGGCCAGGGCAATGCTCTTCTTCAGCGTGGGAGACCAGCATCCACCGGTGATCACCCCCACCTCGTGCCGTTTCGCACGATAGAGGATCGCGCCCTCCGCGCCGATGTTGCCCTCGATCTCCAGCCCGACGAAGGCCCATTTCGACAGCTTGGCGTCGCGGGCCCGGGCCAGCGCGCGGCGTCCGGTGAAATGTCCCTTGTCCCAGTCGATCAGCCAGCCAAGGCCCATCTCGTCAGGCGTGCGAAGGCGGTCCTCGCGGACGCACTGATGCGCGGGCGTGAAATCGAGGTTGGTGATGATGAAACCGGCCTCCAGCCGCGCGATGTTCAGCGCGTCGGACCCGATCGGGCGCAGGCCATGGGGTGCGCCCGCATCGAACAGATGATCCCACAGCGGCAGGGCCAGGTACGGGGCGGCCCACAGTTCATAGCCCAGATCGCCGGTAAAGCCGGTGCGCGAGATCATCAGGTCTGCCCCCGCGAAGGGGAACGTGGCCATGCGGAACGGGCGCAGCCCCGACACGTCGAAACCGGCGGCCAGCAGCACCGCAGCCGATGTCGGCCCCTGCAGGGACAGCGCGGCGACATCCTCGGTTTCCTCGGCCACCGTCACGTCGAAGCCCTGCGCGCTGTCCAGCAGCCACGGCAGGTGGCGTTCCTGGCAGCACAGGCGCCAGCGGTCCGGCGCCAGACGGAACAGCGTGCCATCGTCGATCAGGTGCCCGGCATCGTCGCACCAGACGGTATAGTGAACCCCGCCGACCGACAGCTTGCCGACGTTCCGGACGGTCAGGCGGTTCAGGAAGGCGACCGAACCGGGCCCTTCGATGCGGTACTTCACCATCGGGCACAGGTCATAGACAGTGGCGGCATTGCGGATCGCGGAATGTTCCATCGCCAGATCTTCGTAGGTCAGTACGCTGGCATAACCCGCCCACGGCCCCCAGGCGTGCATCCGGTTCGCCGCCGCCGTTCGCGGATGGAACGGCGTCTGCAGCAGCGGAGTCTCGAAGTGGCGCAGGTCGGTCATCGTCCGGCCCTTTCGATCGCCTCGGCCGCGTTCCAGCCCGCGGTTCCGGAAATGCCACCCCCCGGATGGCAGCCCGCATGCGCCATCCACAGCCCGGCGATGGGCGCGGCGTATTGCGCGATGCCGGGCAGAGGGCGCAGGAACAGCATCTGTTCGGCGGACAGTTCGCCGCCGTGCCAGTTGCCGCCCGGCAGGCCCAGTTGCGCCTCGATGTCCCAGGGCATGAGCAGCCGGGCATGGGCGACCATGGCGCCGATGCCGGGCGCATGGTCCTCGAGCACGCGCAGGCAGGCGGCCAGCATCTCTGCCCGCGCCGCGTCGCGGTCGGCCGGGGCATGGGGCGCGAACTGCACCACCGCCGACAGGACATGTCGATCTTCGGGGGCAAGGCCGGGGTCTATGGCGCCGGGGATCACGACCTCCATCACCGGGGTTTCGGGGATCTCTCCGTATTTCCCGGGGTTGAACGCGCGTTCGACATGGTGCTCGCTCGGCGCGATGATCAGGCGGCTGCGCAGATCGGCACCCCGGAAGTCCGGCAGGCCGGTCAATGCCAGATGCAGCTTGGCCGCGCCGCCCCGTGACCTGATGTGACCCAGCCGGGTGCAGAGACCCGCATCCAGATGTTGCGGCCCGACCAGCGAAAGCAGCGTGGTCCTCGGTGCGATTGCCGATACGATCAGGCCGGCACGAATCTCCTCGCCCGTGGTCAGCACCGCACCCGCTGCGGCATCACCCTCGACCAGCACCCGCCCAACGGGGGCATCGCAGCGGATGGTCACACCTGCCGCCGTCGCGGCCCTCGCCATCGCGGCGGTAATCGCTCCCATGCCCCCGGCGGGCATCCCGATGGCGCCCTGCATGCCGGCGACCCCGCCCGCCAGACGATCCAGCCATGGCAGCACCGAATTCGGCGACCTTGGCCCCAGCCAGGTTCCCAGCGTGGCGTCGAAGGCCAGCGCACCCTTCAGCAGCGGGTCGGACAGTTCGTCGTTCAGCAGATCGTGGACATTCGTCAGGAAGATGCGCCCGAGTTCGCGGAACGCATCCGCCCCCATCATTCGCGCGCGCAGTCCGACCATCGCAAGTTTCGCGATCGGATTTCCGACGCCGCGCGCGATCCGGGGCGGGGCGATCTCGCGTAGCGGCGCAAGCACCTTCGCGAACTCCATCATGCGGCCGCGCAATGCCGCCCAGGCTGCGCGATCCTCGGCCGCAACCTCGCCCACCAGCGTCGCGGCGGCGGCGCCCTCCAGCCGCAGATGCGCGCCCGTTGCGGACAGGGCCGTGGTGGCGATGCAGGGATCAGCCCAGCGAAGCCCCTGCGCCCCAAGGTCCATCGTGCCCGTGATGCGGGGATCGAGATTGTACGACAGATGCGCCAGGGGCATCGCGGGCCACCCGTCGGCAACCGCCGCCGCAGCAGCGCCGCCGCCAGGTGCCGACGATGCCTCAAGCACCAGAACGCGCCGCCCTGCCCGCGACAGGCGATATGCGCAGGCCAGCCCGTTGGGGCCCGCACCGACGACGATGGCATCAAAGGACGGCATAGGCATCCCGCATGTCCTTTGCCGGAACCTTCATGTCGCGCAGGATCTCCGCGGCCGCATTCCGCCCCGGCGCACCCATCACACCGCCGCCCGGATGGGTGGACGAACCGCAGAGCCACAGGTCGCGGACGGGCGTGCGGTAGTCGGCATAGCCCGGCACGGGGCGGTTGAAGAACAGCTGGTCGAACGTCAGTTCGCCCTGGAAGATGTTGCCCTCGGTCAGCCCGACCTCGGCTTCCAGTTCGCGGGGCGTGCGCACCTCGACGTGCAGGATTCGGTTGCGGAACCCGGGCGAATACGCCTCGATCTGGTCGATGCAGGTCTTTCCGAATGCGTCACGGTCGGCATCCGTCCAGTCGTGCCCCTCGATCTTCGGCGGGGCGTATTGCACGAAGCACGACATGAAATGCTTGCCCGGCGGGGTCATCGTGGGGTCGATCATCGTCGGGATCATCACGTCCTGGAACGGATCGCGCGAGAACCGGCCCGCCTTCCAGTCGTCATAGGCCCGTTCCATCCCCTCGATGCTGTCGGTGAAATGCAGGTCGCCCTTGAGGTTCGGCGCACCTTCGGGCAGCGCCGGGAACTGCGGCGCGGAATCGAGCGCGATGTTCAGCTTGCCCGAGGATCCGCGCGTCTTGAAACCCCGCACGCGCTTCAGGAACGGTGCGGGCAGTTCGGCTGCGTCGACGTGGTGCAGGAAGGTGCGCCGCACGTCCATGTTCGAGATCACCCGCCGCGCGGCGATCTCGTCGCCATTGGCAAGCACCACACCCGTCGCCCGCCCGCCCGACACCCGCACCCTGTCGACGCCCGTGCCCGCGCGGATCTCGCCGCCTGCCGCCCGAAGCGAGGCGGCAAGCGCCTGCGTGATCGCCCCCATGCCGCCCCGGGCATAGCCCCAGGCGCCGACATTGCCGTCGACATCCCCCATGGCATGATGCAGCAGCACATAGGCGGTGCCCGGCGACATCGGCCCCAATGCGGTGCCGATGATCGAGCCTACGGCCTGATAGGCCTTGACTACCGGGTTCTCGAAGTACTCGTCCAGGAAGTCGGAGATCGACATGCTCCAGAACCGGATCATGTCGTAGATCGCGGCCTCGGACATGCCTGACATGTGGCGGCCCAGCCAGACGAACTCGGCGATGTCGCGGGGGCGGAAGCGTGCCGGATCGGGCGGGCGGCGCATCAGAAGCGGCCGGATGAATCGGCAGTACCGCAGGATGTCGCGGGCATAGCGGTCATAGGCTTCGGCATCGCGCCGCGAATGCCGCGCCATCTCGCGCCGGTTGGCGTCGTGGTCGCGGAACATCCCCAGATAGCCGCCGCCACGGGTGAACATCGCCCCGCCCTCATAGGGAAGAACCTGCAGGCCATGGCGTGGCAGGTCCAGATCGCGCATGATCTCGGGGCGGAACAGGCTGTTGACGTAGGAGCAGTTGGAGTAGGTGAAGCCGGGGAAAAGCTCGCGGCTGACGGCCGCGCCGCCGATCCAGTCGTTCTTTTCCACCACGCAGACCTTCAGCCCCGCGCGTGCCAGATAGCAGGCCGCCACAAGCCCGTTGTGTCCCGCCCCAACGATGACCGCGTCAAAGGTCACTCGGCTGCCTCGGGATACTCCAGCGTCAGGTCAACCGCCGCTTCGACCGCCCGCAGCGTGTCGGTCAGGCAGGTTTCGTCCAGCCCGTGCGCCTCGCACATGAACCACGGCTCACGCGAGTCGGGTTCCACGATGATGCCCAGATCGTGCAGGAAATAGGCCATCCGGTCATAGAACGAATAGTCCGACATCTTCCACGCGCGGTAGTTGTCCGGCGGGGTCTCGGCAAAGAACAGGCCGAACATCGACGCGTGGCCGGTGTAGGAATGCACGATCCCCCGCGCGTTCAGGATGTTCGAGATCCCGGCCTTCAGACGCTCGCCATAGGCGGCAAGGGTGTCCAGTGCCGGGGTCTCGTCAAGGATGCGCAGGCATTCCTCGGCAGCGGCCAGCGAAACGGAATGCGCCGTGTAGGTGCCGCCGTGCGACGCGCCGCCATAGCGGAAGGTGCGCATCACATCCTCGCGCCCGGCGATCACCGCGATCGGGTATCCGTTGGCGACGGCCTTGGCGAATGTGGTGATGTCGGGGCGCACCCCCATGAGGCCCTGCACGCCGCCCCGGCCCACGCGGAACCCGGTCTTCACCTCGTCGATGATCAGAAGGACGCCGTATTCGTCGCAGAGCTTGCGGGCCAGGTGAACATACTCGTCGCGCGCCGTGATCCCGCAGCAGTTGCCCTGGATCGGTTCGATCAGCATCGCCGCAAGCGCGTCGCCGTGCCGGCGGAATGTGTCTTCCAGTCGCTGGAGATCGTTCATCGGCACCAGATGGGCCAGCTTCCTTACGGTGGGCGGAATGCCCTTGCCGTAGGGCACGACGTCGGGATCGGCGTTCGATCCCTCCTGCCAGCCCTCGACATCGGCCTGCCACATCGCCGCATCGAACAGGCCATGATAGCCACCCTCGACCAGCAGATAGCTTTCCCGCCCCGTGTAGGCGCGCGCCAGCCGCAGGGCCGCCATCACCGCTTCGGTGCCCGAGTTGGAGAAGCGCACCAGTTCGGCGGCCGGAACCATCCTGGCGATGCGGTCAGCGACGATCAGCTCGCGCTCGGTGGACAGCGCGAAGACCCCGCCCACCTCCATCCCGCGCCGCGCGGCCGCATCCACGCGGTCGTCCGCATAGCCCAGGATCGCGGGTCCATAACCCAGCCGGTAGTCGACATAGCAGTTCCCGTCGATGTCCCAGGTTCGCCCGCCCTTGCCGTGGTGCACATAGACCGTTCGGTCATCGCCCCAGTAGCGGAAGGTCGAGGCCACGCCCAGCGGCAGGCGCTTCAGCGCACTGCGGAACTGGGCGTTCGACCGGCTCAGGTCACGACGGGGAAGCGGGATCATGGACTGGCTCTTGGGTGGCTGCGTCCCGCTCTGGATTGCATTATTCTGACTGTCCTGTCAATCAGAACGAACCCCTTTCCCTTCGCAACGATTGCGCTATGCAGTCGAAGTCAGGTTCGAGGTCATCATGCAAGCACCCCACGACCCGCCAAAGACCGATCCTCCGCCCCCCCGGAAGCTGCCGCGCGACGCGCGGCGCGTTCAGCTGATCGAGGCGACGATCGAGACCATGGCGAGGCTGGGATACGCCCGCACCACGCTGACAGAGGTGGCACGGTCGGCGGGCCTTTCGCATGGCCTCGTGAACTTCCATTTCCAGAGCAAGGACAAGCTCTTGCTCGAAACCCTCCTCTACCTGTCAGAGGAGTATCGCCAGAACTGGTCCGATGCCCTGGCCGCAGCCGGACCAACGGCGCCGGAACGCCTGTACGCCGTGCTGATGGCCGATTTCAACCCGCGCCTCTGCACGCCCTCTCGCCTGTCCGCCTGGTGTTCGTTCTGGGGTGAGGCGCAGGCGCGCCCCTTCTATCAGGAGCAATGCGGATCGAACGATGCGGAATACAATGCGGTGCTCGAAGGCCTGTGCGGCCGCATGAACAGCGAGCATGGATATCGCGCCGATCCCGCGCGCACGGCGCGCATCCTGCGCATCACCTCGGAAGGCATGTGGCTGGACATGATGACCATGAGCACGCCCTATGACATGGCCGAGGCCACCGCGACCCTGATGTGCGCGGCAGGGGCGTTCTTTCCCCGCCACTTCGATGCATCCGGCCTGATCGGCACGCGCTGAGCGCGCTTGCGCGGGTGGCTGGAAACGGGCAGGCTGGATGCGCGATTTGCGCAGGGGGAATTTGATGCAGGTGGATGATTTTCTGGGCGGCAACGCAGTGTATCTTGCGATTGCGGCCTTCCTGATCGTCGCGATCTTTCTGGGTGTCAGGATCGTGCCGCAAAGCGAGAAGCACGTTGTCGAACGCTTCGGGCGGTTGCGCGCCGTGCTGGGGCCGGGGATCAATTTCGTGATCCCGTTCCTCGACAGCGTCGCACACAAGATCACCATCCTCGAGCGCCAGCTTCCCAACGCCAGCCAGGACGCGATCACCGCCGACAACGTGCTGGTAAAGGTGGAGACCAGCGTGTTCTACCGCATCACCGAGCCGGAAAAGACGGTCTACCGGATCCGCGATGTCGATGCCGCGATCGCTACCACCGTCGCCGGGATCGTGCGGTCCGAGATCGGCAAGCTGGAGCTTGACCAGGTCCAGTCGAACCGGGCCCAGCTGATCGAGCGGGTGCGCGAGCAGGTGCGCATGATGGTCGATGACTGGGGGGTCGAGGTGACCCGCGCCGAGATCCTTGATGTCAATCTGGATGAGGCGACGCGCGCCGCGATGCTGCAGCAGCTGAATGCGGAACGCGCCCGCCGCGCGCAGGTGATGGAGGCCGAGGGCAAGAAGCGGTCGGTCGAACTGGCGGCTGACGCCGACCTCTACGCCGCCGAGCAGGAGGCCAAGGCACGCCGCGTCCTTGCCGATGCCGAGGCCTATGCGACCGGCGTGATCGCCGTGGCGATCAAGGAGAACGGGCTTGAGGCCGCGCAGTATCAGGTCGCGCTCAAGCAGGTCGAGGCGCTGACGGCCGTGGGGCAGGGCGCGGGCAAGCAGATGGTGATCGTACCGGCGGCGGCGCTCGATGCCTTTGCAAACGCGTTCGGAATGCTGAAGGGAAAACCGTGATGCTCTGGCAGGTCTGGTGGGTCTGGGTCGCGGGCGGCCTGGTGATCGGCGCGATCGAGATCCTGATCCCCGGATACATCTTCCTCGGCTTCGCCATCGGGGCGGTCGCAACGGGAATCCTGATCGGCATCGGTCTGCTGGGCGGCAGCTTTGCCGTGCTGCTGGCCGTGTTCGCCTTGCTGTCCGTCCTGGCCTGGCTGGGCCTGCGTCAGGCGATGGGCCGACGCGACGGGCAGGTGAAGATCTGGACGCGGGACATCAACGACAATCCGTGATGTCCGGCCGCAGCCCGGCCCGCAGGGCCCGTCAGAGACCTGCGAGCTCGGCCGTGATCGCCCGCGCCACCGCCGCCGGGTCATCTGCCGCCCAGACCGGACGGCCCACCACGACATGATCGGCCCCCGCCCGGATCGCCGCGCCCGGTGTTGCGATGCGCTTCTGGTCTCCCGCGTCGCTGCCGGCGGGGCGCACGCCCGGGGTAACGATCAGCCGGCCTGCGGCCTGGGGCAGGGCGCGGATCGCCGCAGCCTCGTGCGGGCTGGCGATCACGCCATCTGCCCCGGCCTCGAATGCCCGCGCGGCACGTTCCAGCACGATCTCGGCCATGTCTCCCGCACGGATCATGTTTGCGTCCAGATCGGCCCGGTCCAGCGAGGTCAGCACCGTCACCGCCAGGATGCGCATGTCGCCCTTGGCCTGTGCCGCCGCCCGCACCACCTGAGGGTCGCCCTGCACGGTCAGGAAGTCCGGCCCGTGCGCCGCGATGCCGCGCACCGCCGCCTCGATCGTGGCGCCGATGTCGAACAGCTTCAGGTCAAGGAACACGCGCTTGCCGCGTTCGTGCTTCAACTCGTTGGCCAGGGCCAGCCCGCCGCCCGTCAGCATTCCCAGCCCGACCTTGTAGAAGGTCACCGCATCGCCAAGCCGGTCTGCAAGGGCAAGCCCGGCCAGGACGTTCGGCACGTCAAGGGCCACGATGAGGCGGTCGTCGGGCATGGCGCGCTCCTGCAATTTACGCGCTGATGGGCAGGGCAGCGGCGCTTGTCAAGGTTGACAGCCCGCAGGGCGGGCGCGACGCTGCGCGCCAGCAGGCCGGAGGAACAATGCAGATCACCATCACGCTGGACCGCCCCGACGAAGGGCCGCGATCAGGCCCCGCGACCGTCGGCTGGTTCCTGACCGACCCGAAGGGCAGCATCCTGTTCGATGCGCCCGAACGTCTTTCCTTCCGCCAGACGAACCGGTCCCACGCGAAATCCGCCGCGCGCTGCCCGGCGGTGATCCAGATGGAAAGCCGCTATTTCGTCGTCAAGTGCCCCTACGACCTGCATATCGGCTTCAACCGCGATGAAAAGGGCAAGCCGGTCCTGATCAACCGGGCAGGCGTGGCAAGCCCGGTGCGCGGATCGAAGCTCGGCCAGATCCTGACCCTCGTCAGCGAGACCGAGTGGCGCTATCCCGACCGACCCACGGTCCAGCTTTCGCTGCCCTACTGCTTCATCGCCGACGAGCCGATCTACATGACGCAGCTTGGCACCTTCGCGCACTACCGCCGCGATCCCCTGCCGGGCACGATCTTTGGCGGGCGCTTTCCCGTGCACGTCTGGCCGCGGCCGCTGATGTGGGCCTTCGAATGGCACGAACCGAACAAGGACATCGTGCTGAAGCGCGGCGAGCCGCTGTTCTATGCACAGTTCGAGGCCGAGGGACCTGATCGCGCGATCCAGATGGTCGAGGCCGAGCGAACCCCCGCCCTGCTTGAATATGTGGAAAAGCTTTCGGGCGTCGTGAACTATGTGAACCAGACCTTCGGCCTGTTCAAGGCGGCCGAGGCGGTGCGGCCGCCAAGGCTTCTGCAGCCCAAGGAATAGCGCGGTCCGGTCTCTCCGGAATCTTTCGCCGCACCCTGCGTTGCATTCTTGCATCAACGCCGCCGCCGCCCCACATCCGGGTCAAGGCCGGGCAGGGCGTGCCATGACGGGCGCATCGCCGCGGCGCTTGTGAAAGAGGAGAAACCGATGAACCTTGAAAAGTTCACGGAACGGTCGCGTGGCTTTCTTCAGGCTGCCCAAACCATCGCGATGCGCGAGAGCCACCAGCGGCTTGCACCCGAGCACCTTCTGAAAGCCCTGATGGACGACGATCAGGGGCTTGCCGCCAACCTGATCCGCCGCGCCGGTGGTGAGCCTGCCCGCGTGGCCGAGGCCGTCAACGCCGCCATGGCCCGTTTGCCGAAGGTCAGCGGTGACGCCCAGCCCTTCATGGACCCGGGCCTTGTGCGCGTGCTGGACGAGGCCGAGAAGGTTGCGAAGAAGGCCGGAGATTCCTTTGTCCCCGTGGAGCGCATCCTGATGGCGCTGGCCATGGTGGCCTCCAAGGCGAAAGAGGCGCTCGATGCCGGCGCGGTGACCGCGCAGAAGCTGAACGCCGCCATCAACGACATCCGCAAGGGCCGCACCGCCGACAGTGCCAGTGCCGAAGAGGGCTATGACGCGCTGAAGAAATATGCGCGCGACCTGACCGAGGCCGCGCGTGCGGGCAAGATCGACCCGATCATCGGCCGCGACGAGGAAATCCGCCGCGCGATGCAGGTGCTCAGCCGCCGCACCAAGAACAACCCGGTGCTGATCGGCGAACCCGGCGTCGGGAAAACCGCGATCGCCGAAGGGCTGGCGCTGCGTATCGTCGATGGCGACGTTCCGGAATCGCTGCGCAACAAGCGGCTGATGGCGCTCGACATGGGGGCGCTGATCGCGGGTGCGAAGTATCGCGGCGAATTCGAGGAGCGGCTGAAGGCCATCCTGAAGGAAATCGAGTCGGCCGCAGGCGAGGTGATCCTGTTCATCGACGAGATGCATACCCTGGTCGGTGCGGGAAAGTCGGAAGGCGCGATGGACGCCGCGAACCTGATCAAGCCGGCCCTGGCGCGGGGCGAGCTGCACTGCGTCGGCGCCACCACGCTGGATGAATACCGCAAGTATGTGGAAAAGGATGCCGCCCTTGCGCGCCGCTTCCAGCCGGTCTTCGTGAGCGAACCGACGGTCGAGGACACCGTCTCGATCCTGCGGGGGATCAAGGAAAAGTATGAACTGCACCACGGCGTGCGGATCAGTGACTCGGCCCTGGTTGCCGCCGCGACGCTCAGCCACCGCTACATCACCGACCGTTTCCTGCCCGACAAGGCCATCGACCTTGTGGACGAGGCGGCAAGCCGGCTGCGGATGGAAGTGGACTCGAAGCCCGAGGAACTGGACCAGCTGGACCGCCAGATCTTGCAGTTGCAGATCGAGGCCGAGGCGCTGAAGAAGGAAGACGACGCCGCATCGAAGGACCGGCTGGAAAGGCTGCAGCGGGAACTGGGCGACCTGTCGCAACGATCGGCCGAGATGACCGCCAAGTGGCAGGCCGAGCGCGACGCGCTCGAGAAATCGCGCGAGATCAAGGAACAGCTGGACCGCGCGCGCGCCGAGCTTGACCAGGTCAAGCGCGAGGGCAACCTGGGCCGGGCGGGCGAGCTTTCCTATGGCATCATCCCGGGACTGGAGAAGGCGCTTGCCGAGGCCGAGGCGCGCGAGGGCGATGCACTGGTGTCCGAGGCGGTGCGCCCCGAGCAGATCGCCGAGGTCGTGGAGCGCTGGACCGGCATCCCGACCACCAAGATGCTGGAGGGCGAGCGCGACAAGCTGCTGCGGATGGAAGAGGAGCTTGGCAAGCGGGTGATCGGCCAGCACCAGGCGGTGACGGCCGTGGCCAATGCCGTGCGCCGCGCCCGGGCGGGCCTGAACGACGAGAACCGCCCGCTGGGGTCGTTCCTGTTCCTCGGCCCCACCGGCGTGGGCAAGACCGAGTTGACCAAGGCGGTGGCCGAGTACCTGTTCGACGACGATCAGGCCATGGTCCGTATCGACATGTCCGAGTTCATGGAGAAGCACGCGGTCGCGCGGCTGATCGGGGCACCTCCGGGCTATGTCGGCTATGAGGAAGGCGGTGTGCTGACCGAGGCGGTGCGCCGCCGCCCCTATCAGGTGGTGCTGTTCGACGAGGTCGAGAAGGCGCATCCCGACGTGTTCAACATCCTGCTGCAGGTGCTGGACGACGGGGTGCTGACCGACGGGCACGGGCGGACGGTCGACTTCAAGCAGACGCTGATCGTGCTGACCAGCAATCTCGGGGCCTATGCGCTGAGCCAGCTGGCCGACGGGGCGGACCCGGCCCCGGCGCGGGCGGCGGTGATGGAGGCGGTGCGCGGGCATTTCCGGCCCGAGTTCCTGAACCGTCTGGACGAGACCGTGATCTTTGACCGGCTGGGCCGCGCCGACATGGCGGGGATCGTGGAGATCCAGTTGCGGCGGCTGGAGAAGCGGCTGGCGGGGCGGCAGATCGTGCTGGATCTTGACGCGGGGGCGAAGGCCTGGCTGGCCGACGAGGGGTATGACCCGGTGTTCGGGGCGCGGCCGCTGAAGCGGGTGATCCAGCGCCACCTCCAGGACCCGCTGGCCGAGATGATCCTGGCCGGGGACGTGACGGACGGGGCGGTGCTGCATGTGACCGCGGGACCCGAGGGCCTGATCATCGGCGACCGGGTCTCGGCCAGCCGCCGGGAACGTCCGGCGCAGGCCGTGGTTCACTGAACGCTGCCCGGGCCTGCCGGGCGGGGGGAAACCCCCGCCCGTCCGCATCCGCAGGGGCGTCCCACGATGGGACGCTTTTAAGGATGAGGTATTTCAATGGGTTAGGTGGGCCGTGTTAAGGGTTTGTTAGGAACTGGGGGGCGCTGTGCGCGGCTGCCGTCACAGGGCCAGCGGACGAACTGCGGGCTGTCCATCGACCGGCGCGCCCCCCTCGATGCGATGGCACGCCCCTCAGCCCTCTGGCTGAAGCCACTTCTCGACCAGGCGGAACACGTCGTCCACCAGCCCCGGCGACTTGGCCATCGGGCCGGTCATGCGGATGATCCAGCCGTTGGCGGTGCGTTCGCGTGTCAGGGTCATGCCCTGGCGAAGGGTCAGGGAGTGGCGCGGGCGGCGCTGGCCGGGGAGGCTGGAGGACGAGGGTTCGGAGCCTTCGGTCAGGATGGCGTTCAGGACCGGGCGCAACGCTTCCCATTGCATCGCGAGCGAGGCGGACGGGCCGTTGACGGCGGCCAGCGTGGTGGCGATGGCTTCCCGCCCGTCGATGCGCAGCGCGGTTGCGAGGCGGTCCATCTGTGACACGCTGAGCCGTTCGGGCGTGCGGAAGTCATAATAGAGCGCATCGACGACCGCGTGGAACCCGCGGAGGCGGGCACGTTGCTGTCGCGTGGCCGAAGGGTAGAGCACGGCAATCGCGGCGGACGCATCGGGGTAGTGCCCGAAATGCACGAGATGTTCGAGGAAGCGGCCCTTTTCCCAGGGTGTGACCGGCGCGCGCACCTCGTTCTCGGCCAGCATGGCAGCCATTGCGGCGGGCAGGTCCTCGGGGTTGCAGGTTACGGCGGGGATGGTCTCGCGACCGAGCGCGCGGAAGGCCATCAGGCGGCGGTATCCCGACACGAGGCCCCAGGGCAGGGTGTGGTGTTCGTCGGGCTCGATCCCGAATACCTCGACCGGGTGGCGCAGGCCGATCGTCTCGATCGAGCGGACCAGATCGGCCTGGGCCTCGGCATCGGGAATGGAACGGTCGCGCGGCAGGATGTCGGCAGCGATCTGGTCGACGGGGATTTCGAAGAATTTCATGGTGGTCTCCTTTCCCGGGCGATTATGCGGGATCGGAGGCGGGTGTTGCGCAAACGGCCGTTGCGGCGCGTGGTCGGTCAACCCCTGAGCGCGGGCAGGCCGATGCCGGTTGATTCGAAACCGCCGTCGGCGGCGATGACCTGGCCGGTGACATAGCTGGCGGCATCGGAGCAGAGGAAGCGGATGACCTGGGCGATCTCGTCCTCGGTGCCGTAGCGGTTGAGGGGGATCGCGTCGTGATAGGCGGCCACGATGGCGGGGGAATGGACGGCCATCGCCAGCTTGGTGCGGACCGGCCCCGGGCAGACGCAGTTGGCGCGGATGCCGAATTCGCCAAGCTCGGCCGCCTGCTGCCTGGTCAGGTGGATCACGGCGGCCTTGGAGGTGCCATAGGCGGTGCGCAGGGTCGAGGCGCGCAGGCCCGAGATCGAGCCGATGTTGACGATGGCGCCGCGCGTGGCCTTGAGCGCGGGCAGGCAGGCCTGCGAGACAAGGAAGGTGCCGTCGAGGTTCACCGCCATCACCCGGCGCCAGCGGGTGAAATCGTGGTCGGCAATCGGGCCGAAATCGGCAATGCCCGCGTTGTTCACCACTGCGTCGATCCGGCCCGTGGCCGCGAGGATGGTCTGGACCGCCCGGGCGACCGAGTCGGGATCGGCGATGTCGGCCGGCACCGGGACGCCGCCCGCGTCGGCGGCGGCGATGGCCAGTTCTTCGGCGTCGATGTCGACCATCGCGACCGTCCAGCCGTCACGCAGGAATCCCCGCGCGGTGGCAAGCCCGATGCCGCGCGCGGCGCCGGTGACGAGTGCAGTCCGTTCGGTCATGTGCCGGGATCCCCTGTGGATGGCGGTCGGACGCCAGTCTGACGTGCCGGGCGGCGGTGCGCAAAGCCATTGTGCCGGGCGGTGGCGGCGCGATCCTGCCCGATAGAATGAAACGGGCGGGGCCTGCGCCCCGCCCGCCGTCCGTAGCGGCCGAAGCCGCGGGGATCACATCTGCGGCAGGATCACGCTGTCGATCACGTGGATCACGCCGTTCGTCGCCTCGATGTCGGCGGCCGAGATCGCGGCGCCGTCGACCTTGGGGCCGCCGTCGAGGGTGATCGTCACCTCCTGGCCCTGCACCGTCGCGGCCTTCAGCCCCTCCGACAGGTCGGTCGACATCACCTTGGCCGGGATGACGTGATAGGTCAGCACGGCGACCAGCTTGTCCTTGTTCTCGGGCTTCAGCAGGTCTTCGACGGTGCCTGCGGGCAGCGCGGCAAAGGCCGCGTCGGTGGGCGCGAAGACGGTGAAGGGGCCCGGGCCCTTCAGCGTGTCCACAAGGCCGGCGGCCTGCACGGCGGCCACGAGGGTGGTGAAGCTGCCGGCGCCGACGGCGGTGTCGACGATGTCCTTGTCGGCGGCGAGCGCCGGCGAGGAGATCAGCGCGGTCGAGGCGGCAAGGGCGAGGAAGGTTCTGCGGATCATTGGTGTCACTCCCGTTTGATCTGCCAAGTTCTGTTTTGGCAGGGGGAGAACGCAGGGGGAGGCCGGATGGATGACCCTCAAATCTGCGATGGGCGGCCTTGCCGGGAACGGGCCGCCGCCTAAGCCGCCCCCGTCCGGCCTTTCAATGCAACTAGCTGTGACGCCGC